>JADGNG010000045.1 GCA_017883585.1 Candidatus Bathyarchaeota archaeon | reverse complement strand
TCCATGCTGAACTGGTTGAGGACCCAGCCGGGGACGCTGCCGTCCGCGACCCCCTCGATGCTCCCGCCGTTTAGCGCTATCTTGTGGACCCCCGTCGAGGAGTCGCTGGGGGAGGTAAGGTAGAGATGCTCAGCACCGCAGTAGATGGTGCCGCTTGAGCCGATTAGGAATGTCTTCGACGATGTGGGTGTGGACGGGTTCTTGGCATTAATCGCCGCAACAGTCGTGTAGGAGTATCCGGTGTCAGTGCCGTTGTAGTAGTAGACCTTCGTAGCGGGGATGGTGTAGTTCTTCCCGTTTTCACTATAGCTTGGGAGAGAGACGCCGTCATTTATCACCCACGCCCCCTTCTGCGTAACGACGTAGACGTAGTCGCCGATCATCCTCGTCGCTACGTAGCTCCCTTCCGCCTCGTAGGTCCTCTCGATTACCGGGCTGGTCCTCTCCGAGACGTCGTAGAAGTAGACGACGGTGTCGCTGCTGACGGGCCATGGCATGATGCTAATGCCCCCTGGGGTGGGGGCCCTACCGGACCACTTAACGAGCGTCGGGTAGCCGAGGGTGAAGACGACGAGCTTGTCCCCGGAGACGAAGAGGTCACTCACAGTGACGTTGAAGGGAATCTTCGCAATCACTTTCGCGTCCTTCGCCGGGTATGCTTGAACGATGTATACTGTCGAGCCCTTGGAGAGATAGATATACGAGCCGTCGGTCTTCACCACGTCCGCCTCGTCCACGCCCGCCACCTGCACATTAGTGGTGGAGTACTCCGAAGCAGCCGATGACTGAGCCAACGTCGCTGTGGCATCCGCGGTGGTGGTTATCGACCCAGGCATCGGTACATTTATGCCGGGGATGATCGACCGCACGGTCCCCCCGAGGGTGTTCCCAACGACCTCGAAGAACGTTGGGGGGCTCGACTTCGCCTTATCGTTGAGGAAGTAGACGAGCTCCGCCTCCGACCTGAAGGCGTTGAACCCGCTTGAGTCGCCCTTGAGGACGAAGGGTGAGAAGCTGAAGCTACCCACAGCCCCGAGGAGTAGGCTCCCGCAGACTATCCCCAGAACCGCGTAGGATAACAAATGGACCTTACCGGACATGTTTCATCTGATCAGAAGGGCTCCGGCAGCGAGCTTAATCCTAGACATTAGAACGATCGGCTTCCCCCGTTCTAAGTCGTTGAACAGGGCGGGGGAAAGGTTAAGGGGGTCGCTATGTTCCATGCCCACCATGCGACTCCTGCTCGTCGTCTCCACCCTCGCCAAGCTCCGCGACGTGGAGGGGCTCAGCAATGCCGCGGCGAGGGCCGGACACAACGTCACCGTCTTCTTCAACGAGGAGTCCGTCCAGCTCCTAAAGGATCCGAGCCCGGTCGAGTACCTTTATGCCGATCTCCTCGCCTGTAGGGCGAGCGCAGTAGAGTACCAGATAACGAAAGAGAACATGGCCGTCAACGCGAGGATGAGCAGCCTCGCCGAGCTCGTGGACCAGCTCGAGGAGAACGACAAGGTGGTGTTCCTAGGATGAACGAGGAGACTACCTTCATATTCAGGAGCAAGGTGGAGCCCGGGAGCAGGTTCTGGGAGGGGCTCCGCCTCAGCGCCGCCTTCGTCGGCATGGACCACATCCCCCTCATAGTCTTCATGGACGACGCTGTACCCGGCCTCCTCCCCAACGCCCTACCCCTCCGCCAGCTCTGGGAGTACCTCAAGACCACCGCCGACCTCGCCGGTATCAACGTCCTCGACACCGACATGGACGAGGTACACCTCACCCTCGCCGACCTCGACCCCCAGCTCAACGTCAAGATGATCACACTCGACGAACTCGCTGAGAGGGTCGCAGAGAACCGGGTGGTCGCCATCTTTTAGGGGGAACATGTATGATAATACTCCTCCAGATAGGGACGCGGGAATACGGTGAAGCCTTCAGGATCGCCCGCAGGGTCGCCGCCCAGGGAAAGAAGCTCCTAATCCTCTTCACCGGCGACGGCTGCCGCCTGGTCGAAGACCCCAACATGGCCGAGAGTCTCAGCTTCGCGAGGATATTCGCGTTGAAGGAGGACGTGCATAAGCCCGTGGAGGGCGTCGAGGTCATAGACTACGAGGGCTGGGTGAAGTTGTTGGAGTACTGCAACAAGACGGCTTGCTGGACCTAGACCCACCAGATCCAGCCGCGCCTCTCCTTCGACATCTCGCCGTGGATGGCGCCGCTTAGGCGAAGTTTGTTGAGGAAGACTGCCGTCGAGTCGGGGCAGCGGACGAGCCGCTTCTGCGTCTCCATTTGCACCTCACGTGTGGTGAGAGGGTGACCTGCGTCCCTCAGAAGCTGGAGTATGAACTGGTCCGCCTCCTCCCCCTTGAGGATCCTGTTCTCCATGCCTGAACCACTAATACGGCCCCATTTATCCCCATCGCCACTCGCCTCAAACCTTACACTTTTATCCTGAATATCGCAATTTCTAACCGAGGGACCTAGGTTTGAAGCTGTTCACGGTCGGCCCCGTGGCGTGCTACCCGGTCGTCCTGAAGGCGATGGGGGAGCAGATGTATAGCCACCGGAGCGCCGAGTACAAGAAGCTCCACTACGACACCGTGGAGCGCCTCCAAGCGTACATAGAGACGAAGAACCCCGTTTACCTCTTCAGCGCGACGGGCACGGGCTTCATGGAGGCAGCGGTCAGGAACTGCGTTAGAGATAGTCTGGTAGTCTGTGTGAACGGCGACTTCGGGAAGCGTTTCGCCGACGTCGCCAAAGCCAACGGCAGGGGGGCGGTCATCGTCGAGCCCCCAATGGGGGAGCCAGTCACCCCGGCTCAGCTAGAGGACGCGCTCCGCAACCACCCCGAGACAGAGGCCGTCGCCATCACCCACAACGAGACGAGCGCGGGCCTCATCAACCCGCTAAAGGACCTCTGCATCGTCGCCAAGAAGTACGGTAAACTCGTCTTCGTCGACGCGGTCAGTAGCATGGGTGGCACCGAGATCAAGGTGGACGACTGGGGCATCGACATCTGCTTCAGCAGCAGCCAGAAGTGTTTCGGCGTCCCACCCGGCCTCGGCATAGGTTCCGTCAGCAAGAAGTGCCTAGACGTCGCAGAGAAGATTCCGAACAGGGGCTACTACTTCGACCTCCTCCTATGGCAGAAGGATCACGAGAGGGGGCAGGGGACACCTGTCACATCGGTGATCCCCCAGATCGCCGGCCTCAACGCCGCCCTCCGCATGGTGGAGGAGAATGGCGGGAAGCAGTGGTATTTTAACCTCTACAAGAGGAGGAACACGAGGATACGCCGAGCCGTGAAGAGGCTAGGTACATCCGTTTTCCCGAAGAGGGGGGCGGAGAGCCCCACGGTGAGCTGCGTGAAGGCGCCGAGGGGCGTCCCCGGACCTAAGGTCTACGAGGCGATGAGGGCGAAGGGATTTGAGCTCGCCCAGGGCTACGGGGCACTAAAGGACACGACGTACCGCATAGGGAATATGGGCTACATCCCCAACCTGAGCGTCACCCAGATGCTCGACGCTCTAAAGGAGGTCTACGACGAGATAGCTCCATAGCCCCTTACCTCCTGAAGTAATCTGATATTTCTGGCCTCGTCAGGAAGTAGATGACGATGGCGTAGACGAATATCTTTGTCAGCGCCTCGACAGGGGAGGCGGGCTCGATGTCGAGTGTTATGAAGAGCTCGAGGAACCCAATCAATATCTCCCACCCGGAGAGCACCATCATCCCGATCCTCCCCCACCTGTACCCTCTCCAGAGACCATAGGCGATGGCGAAGCCCGCCACGGAGGTTACGACGTAGTATAGGGTCGCGTACAGAGGCGCGCCACCCGCGTAGAAGCCGAAAAGTATGACGACGTTGATGACGCTCTGGATAAAGAAGAACGATGCGAGGAGGGTGACCCCGAACGGCCTATCCATGGGGGATAGCCCGCGCCGCGGGGTTAAAGCCTTGACCCCTAGATGATACCCCTCTTCTGCACGACGTGGTATGTGAGGATGAGGAGGAAGGCCGCCATTCAGGGAGGTGGAAGATCCTCCCATAGGACTTGAGAAGCCGGTTATCGGAGCATAGCCGTCTCGCAACTCCATACACGCGCGGTTGATCGTCGGTTTCTGTCACGATTAACCCCTTTGGGTCTCAGCGTCTCTGGAAGCTGATGAGTTCTCCCTTCGCAGGCGCTTTCTCGATGGCTACAACTTCGACGGTTGCCCCATAAGGCCCGATGCGGCACCATTCGACGAACTCCTCCACGTGCCCCGGGGGGCCTTCGGCCACCAGCTCCACGGAGCCATCGGGGAGGTTCCTCACCCAACCAACGAGGCCTAGGCGATCCGCTATCCTCTTGGCGTTTGCCCTGTAGCCGACGCCCTGAACGTGCCCCGAGATTGTAAGGTGTGCGGATATCACAGCTGCTCAACGCCGTACTTCGCGGAAATGAAGCAGCTCCCCTCCTGACTCACCATGCATGGGCCGATCGGTGAATCAGGCGTGCACCCCTTGTTGAAAAGTGGGCAGTCCCCGGGGTAGCAGACGGCGCGTAGCACCTCGCCGCATCGGCAGCCGCTGGGCATCTCGTAGTTCGCCTCCGACTCGAAGTCGAACTTCTTCGAGGCGTCATGGTCCTCGAACTCCTTCCTGAGGGAGAGGCCGGAGTGGGGGATGGTGCCGATTCCCCTCCAGGGGGCGTCCCGCCTCTCGAAGACCTCCTCCATGAGTTTGATGGCGTGAGGGTTTCCCTCGGGGCGCACGATCCTCGTGTAGGCGTTCTCCAGTTCCCCCCGTCCCTCCTTGAGCTGCTTACAGATCATGGCGACGGCGAAGAGGATGTCTAGGGGCTCGAAGCCGGCGATGACCTGGGGGACATTGTAGTGGTCCGTGACCTCGCGGTACCCCGCCTCCCCAATTATGGCGCTGACGTGGCCCGGGTCGATGAATCCGTCAACCGGCGTCTCCCCAGACTTGAGGAGATGCATCATCGCGGGGGGGATTAGAATGTGAGCACTGTAAACGCTGAAGTTCTTGGGTGGGTTGGCTAGTAGCTCGGAGGCCGTCGTCGGCGCCGTCGTCTCGAAGCCGACGCCGAAGTGGACCACCTGCTTATCCGTCTCCATCGCCATCTTCGCCGCGTCGTGGATGCTGTAGACTACCCTCACATCTGCGCCTCTGGCCTTCGCGTCGACGAGGCTGCCCAGTCCCGCTGGGACCCTCATCATGTCGCCGAAGGTTGTGAGGACGGCGCCGGACTCGGCGAGCCTTATGGCGAAGTCGATGCGGTTGGGCGGTACCGTGCAGACCGGGCACCCCGGCCCCATGAGGACTTCGACGTTCCGGGGGAGCATGCTCCTGAGCCCGAACTTCATGATGGCGTCCTCGTGGGTGCCGCAGACGTGGACTATCCTGATGCGCCTGTCGCCTGCAAGCTCCCTGATGAGTCTGACGACCTTCTTCGCCGTGTCGCCGTCCCTGAACCTCTCCGAGATGCCCGACATCAATGAGGACTCCGGGCCATCGGATATAAACCTCCCCGATGCCATGAGGGATGGGGTTTATATCATGAAACCCCTAGTCTGAGGGTGAGGACTGACAGGGTGTCGGAAGAGCAAGCCCCCGAGAAGATAGTATTCACCGATATGACCGATTTCAAGTTCACGGCCGCCTATGAGGCTTATAGCAAGGCCTTCGACGCGGCTGAACCGGCCGTCAAGGGGCAGCTAAATGATGCCGTCACTAAACTGCACGACGGTAAAATGGATTATGGACTGTTCTATAACACTATCAATCAGCACATACAGGGCGCCGACAGAGGAAGCAGTTTCAAGCGCGCTCGGATAGAGGGCCAGCGAAAGCAGGAGTACAACAAGGACGAGCGCAAACGCGGCAGAAACGAGAGATACCGCGGCTAAGCTATAGCTTTACTTCATTTCCTCCACGAATTCTTCGGGTGTCTGGGGTCCACCTCCACCTGCGGCGAGTGTGACTGCGCTCCTCCTCTCCATGTGCGGAGTCCGTCTCCGTACTTCGGGGTGCGGGGTCCGACTGCGGAGTGCGCTGGGAAACCACTATGTGCGGTACAGCACACACCATGGTCGCACCTCCGCACCTGGTGGACTATCCGCACCCGCACCCCGGACCCCCCAGTATCCACACCTTGCGTAGTGTGAGAGTCCGGGAGACGGAGGTACGGTTTCGGATACGATCTCCCCCTCCTCCATCTCCTTCTCGGCCTCTTTCGTCTGCGCCTTGGAGGGTCTGCTTAAGATCGTTAATGGCCTCCGGAGAGGGTCGGGCTATCCAGACGGGTATGTCGCTCTCCTTGTACCTGATTTGACGCAGATTCGCGTACTTTTCAGGGTTGATTGAGAGCTACCTGATCCTCGCAGCTCTCTTCTGCTTGTTAAAATGTACAGTTTCCTCCACCGCCGTGAGGTCGATCTCGTCTTGGTTCTTGAAGTTGAGGAAGACGTCGTACTGATCTGCCTTGTCCAGCTCTTCGTTAAGCTGGGGCTTAGGGCTGGAATCGGATGTGGTGAGTCGGGGGGTCGGGTTAATAGATTTGCGCACTTTCGTGGAAAATGTGCGGAATGTGCGGGGTGCTGCGGCGGGCTGTGCGCGGAGTTACGCATGTTTTGGTGTAGAGTGCGCGTTTTATGGGCTGGCGGTTGGCTTGCCTCTTAGCCCCCGCCAGTACTCGAGGAGCTCAGGGTCTATCTCAAGAGATATCTCCTAGTCGTTGATGTAGAGGCTCTCATGCGCATCTTTCGCGCGCCTTGTTCAAAGGTGTCACCGGCTATAGGGCTCATATTATGCTGATTCTAACAAGCACTAAGTTCTGCCCTAAGTGCAAGTTTACGAAGTGGGGGACTCAGGTCGATAGTGAAAAACCGCCCCACCAAGCCCTTTAAGCGCGAGAAGGCTAAATTTTTTTTGGTCTAGGAGGCGTAGACCCTTTAACCCGATGCGGTATATACTCGTCATGAAGGACCTTAAGCTCCTATGCGTCGGCGACGCCTTCATCGCTCGTCGGATCGGCGTCTACGGAGGTGAGCCCGATGTTGCCCCCCTCTTCAAGAGGATCAAGGACGCGGACGTCTCGTTCATAAACGTGGAAATCGCCATCCACAGCTTCGAGGGGTACCCCATAGGGGAGGGGAAGTACGACGCCTACGGGCAAGCCGACCCAATCGTAGCGGACGATCTGAAGGAGATCGGCTTCGATATCTGCAGCTGTGCGAACAACCATGCGATGGACTACAGCGAGGGTGGCCTCCGCGCTACGATTGGGAACTTGGACCGAGTGGGCATCGCTCACTCGGGATCGGGTATGAACCTCGCTGAAGCGCGTGAGCCCGCCTTCCTCGACACGCCTCAAGGGGTTGTGAGCCTAGTCTCCGCGAGCACCTGGAATCTCGGCTTTGCGGGCCAGCAGAGGAACAACCTACCCGGTAGGCCAGGGGTCAACCCCCTTCACTTAGAGAGGGTCTATCACCTGAAGCCGGAGCAATGGGAGCAGTTCAAGGGCATCGTTAAAGCGCTGGATCACGGAGCGGACATATTCGTCAACGAGCCCAAGTTCATCAGGTTCCCCGATAGAGAGACGAAGTTCATGAGGGGGGAGGAGACAAGGAGGGAATACGTCCCGAAAAAGGCGGACATCGACGGCAACCTCCGAGCCCTGAAGGATGCCCGCTCCCTCAGCGACTGGGCCTTCTTCAGCCTCCACGACCACTACACTGGGGTATATGCTCCGAAGGGGTACAGGAACCTCGACCTTCCACCAGACGAGGTCAGGGACTTCGCCCACAAGGTGATAGACGCGGGTGCAGACGCCTACTTGGGCCATGGTCCTCACGTGATGAGGGGCATCGAGGTCTACAAGGGAAAGCCAATCTTCTACAGCCTCGGCAACTTCGTCTTTCAGAGCACCCTGATCCGAAGGCAGCCGGCGGACCTCTTCGACCTCTGGGGGATGACGGAGGAGAAGTCGACAGTGGAGCTCTATGAGAAGCGTGAAGCTCCGCCAGCGGTCTTCTTCGACGACCCGAGCTATTGGGAGAGCTTCGTCGCCGAGGTCGACTATGCGGAGGGGAAGTTCAAAGAGATTCATCTAATTCCCATTGTACTAGACTACGACCCAAAGAAGCCGCTCTCAGAACAGAGAACCACGGCTGGCGTTCCACGCCTCGCGAAGGGGAAGCAGGCGAAGAAGATAATCGAGGACCTCACCCGCCTCTCGCATCTCTACGGTACTGAGGTCGACTATAAGGATGGGGTTGGGGTAATAACCCCCAAGCAGGGCTAATCCTCGAAGGCCTTTATCAGGTCGTCGTCGCTGAGGGTCCCGACTACGCCGTCCTCACCGTTTATGAGGATGTGGTCGAGCCCGGTGACTGCCATTACCCTTATAGCGTTAGCGAGCTTGTCGTCCTCGCCAAGGGAGATGCAGACATTCGTGCCTGTGAGGCCACATGCCTCCATGAACTCTTTTGTGTAGGCACCCTTGAGGATGCTTGAGACCTTTAGGTCGCGGACGTCGCGGGGTATCTGCTCGAGCATGTCCTTCTGGAGAACCCATGTGACCATGGCGTCGAATAGGTCATGGCTGGTTACGAGGCCCTGGACCTCGCCCTTCTTATCCCTGACTACGGCGATGTCCTTGCCGCCCGCGCCCATGGCACCGGCGACCTCGCCGAGTGTTTGGGTCGTTGCAATGAATAGGGGCTTCTTCTTCATGAACTCCCTGATGGGTTTGTCGAGGTTCAACTTGATCATTGTTACTTCGGGATCCGGGTTTAAAAAACCTCTTTCAACTGTAGAATTAGCGTTGAAAGAAATATGACAGATATAAAGGAAATAATACAAGTGTGCGAAAAACTAACATTACATTATCATAAGTGAGGCCGTTAAGCCTCGAAAGAATCATGACCTATTCGGAGCTTGTATAGCCCCGTTTAGGAAATCCCCGTTTTAGGATGGTCTATGCTTCGAGAAGCAGTCTCTGCAGTACACTGGCCGACCCGCTGTGGGTTTGAATGGTACTTCGCAGACCTTTCCACAATCTGAACACGTCACCTTCGTCGCCTCGCGTGGGCGTTCCCTGGGCTCGCTGCCAGGTTTCCTCTTATCAAAATATACTGTCATTTTCATTTCACCGCATATAGGTTGCCCCTTGGGCTCCCTGTACACTGCAGTATGGGTGGGTTGCTAGAGGTTAAACGTATGTAATTTACAGACCCGATGCCGACTAAACCGCATGCTAGTTATACTTTAATAGCAGCCTTTCTCCATTCTGGAAAAGCTGGGGATATCTATACCGAGTCGTTACACGTTCGTGAAGTACTCGCATGAGTGGCCTTTTGAGTTTGAGCGTGAGGCCGCGCGCCTCAGGGGGATATTCGGCGGGGAGATCGTGGCGATCCACCACATTGGCAGCACCTCGGTGCCAGGGCTGGACGCGAAGCCTATAATAGACCTGCTTCCCCTCGTCCACGACATCTCTCGCATCGATGGTTACACGGACCGGATGACGACCGCGGGCTACAGGGTTTACGGAGAGTACGGCCTCCCGGGGAGGCGCTACTTCACGAGGGACTCCGGCGAGTACCGCACCCATAACATCCACATGTACGCGGCGGGCGACTCGGCGGTGCCCCGCCATATAGTCTTCTGCGCCTGCCTTCGCGCTCATCCCGACGCCTGCTTGGAGTACGTTGCAGTTAAGTGCGCCGCATATGCCCAGCACCCGGCTGACATAGAGGCATATAACGATGCCAAGGACGCGTGGATCAAGCGCACAGAGAAGGTAGCGCTCGATTGGTATCAAGTACAGCCCGGGTCTGACGTGATTATGAAGTAAAACAGTTGGACGACCCGGTTATATTCGGGCATCACAGCGAGTATGAGGGAAGCCGTGGGCAAGCGATGAACGTGGAGGAGTTTCAGGCAGACATCCGGGAGGCGAGGCTCATGCTCCCGCCCCTCGCGGACTACACCGACTACCCGTACCGCCGCGTTATAGCCGGCTTCGACCCGCCCTTCGTAGTCACCGAGATGATCAGCGCGGATGCCCTCATACACGGGGGCGCGAGGACACGTAGGATGCTTGAGAGGGTCAGCGGGGCCCGGTGCGAGGGTGTCCAGCTCGTCGGGGCGAACCCTGAGACCATGGTCGAGGGGGCGAGGATCATCGAGTCCCTAGGGTTCGACTATGTCGACGTTAACATGGGCTGCACGATCAATAAGGTCACCCGGCAGGGAGCGGGCATCTCCCTCATGGGCGACGAGGACAGGGCCAGCAGCATCGTCTCGGCGATCATAAACGCTGTTAGCATCCCCGTCACCTGCAAAATGAGGCTCGGCGTGAGCAAGGACAAAGTCAACGTCCTGAGCCTGTCAAGGAGACTCGAAGAGATGGGGGTCGCCTCCTTAACCATCCACGGTAGGAGCGGGGAGAAGAAGTGGGGTCTTCCCGTGGTCTACGATGAGATAAAGGGAGTTGTAGAAGCACTCGGCATCCCCGTTGTGGCGAACGGGGGCGTCTTCACGGGCGAGGATGCGACGAGGATGATCGAGATGACGGGGGCAGCCGGTGTCATGCCTGGGAGGGGTCTCATAGGGAACCCATGGATAGTCAAAGAAATAACCGCAGCCTTCACCGGAATCGAATACTATCCCCCCACAGTCGTCGAGAGGAAGGCTACATGCCTACTCCACATGAGGTACCTCTGCGAGTACTATGGCGACCACGGTGGGGCGGTCAGGATGCGCCGGATACTCCCCGAGTACTTCTCCGGGTGCGTGAACCTGCGTAGTCTCCGGCAGGACATACACGAAACCTCGATGCCGGGTGAGGTCGAGATTCTCATAGATCGAATCCTCGACGACGGCGACCACGGGAGCTACGATTGGCGTGCTACCTCCGCTGGCGGTCCTTCACCCACGCAAGTATGACGACTCCGTCGATGAATGCGATGACGAGGTTCAGCATTATCGGCACGTCGAAGCCGTAGATGTCGAAGAGTATTCCACCGATTATAGGGGCGGGTAGACTCATCACACCGCGGAACGTCGAGAAGCTCCCCAGCCCTTGGGCCATCTGTTTTGTGTCCACGTTTGCGGCTATCCACGCCTGCTCCGAGGGTATCCAGAACGCATTGGCGATGCCAAGTATGAGGTTCGCCGCGATGACGGTGACATAGCTCTTCGAGATGATCATCATGGCGAGCATGATGCACGCGGTGAACTGGGATATTGCCATGAACTTCCCGTAGCCGACCTTGTCTGCTAGGCGCCCAAGAGGGACCTGCCCAACAGCCATCGTGAGCGTCATCGCCGCCGTGCATACACCGATCATCCACGGGGTAAAACCGTAGCCCGCGTTCAGCATTCCGCTTAGGAGCCTCATGCCGACACCGAAGGCTATGGCGTCGAGCCCCATCGCTATATAGAATCCCCGAAGACCCTTCGGGGGGTTCAGGGCGTTGACAGTCGATGAAAGCGTCTTCTTCCAGTCGACCTTCATTGCCGCCCCCTTGCGCGTCTCGGGGAGCCTCAGCCAGATCAGCGCGAGGCTCGCGAAAGCGAAGACTACGGCGAATCCGTAGACGAGGCTGTAGCCGAAGGCGTCGGCGAGGTAGCCCGCCCCGAGCGTCCCGATTATGCCGATGCCCGTGTAGCACGCCCCAACGATGCTGTAGACGTAGCCCAGATGGATTGGCTCCGCTGACTCCGCGATGACGGTGTTCCACACCGAGTAGAGACCGTTGGTTATACCGATCAGTAGCATTGCGGCGAAGAGGAATGACCAGTTCCTTGCGAAGAGCATCAGCACTAGGGCCGCGAGGGTTAGCGCTTCTCTGAGGACGATGAGGCGCTTCCTCCCCACTGCATCGCTCACGACACCGAAGGCGGGTTCGACGACGAGCTTGGTGAGGTCGGATAGGCTCTCGAGTACACCGATGGCCTGCATGTCCAGGCCGAGGCTGAGGGCGAAGGGCTGCCAGACGGTTACCCTGAGGTTGTCACGGATGCCACGAAGAGCTGATGCAGCCGAGAGGGTGAATAGCCTCCCCCAGCCACGAAGTCTCTCCCAAACCATACCAGTCACCCGTGAACATTTCGCTGAACCTGATGCGTATCCCTTGACCGATATTTAGAGGTAGCGAAAAAACCTCTAAAACACCCCTTAGAAAATATCTAGGATAGGGTAATCCGAATAGCTACATCCGTGGCCCTGTTTGAGGAAATAGGCTTGAAAGCGGCTCTATTAACAAGCCTTATTGTACAAAAACGTGCCGTTAAGCTACGTTTCTCGTCGCGGACCCTACCTATTCTTGGAAAAAGTTCCCTGATCAGATCCTTTTCGTCTCTTTACGGACGTGGAGATGCATAAAATGCCTCAATTCGGTTTGAATCTGCCTCCCAGCTTTAGCATCCTAAGCGCCCGGAAGGTGATCCACTTGCTCTCCCGCCCTTTTAAGCCAAAGGGCGTGTCTACATTCCCCGGAGCGTTGTCGAGCACCCACCTCCACGCCTCGTTCCTCTTTGATAGGACGAATTCGATCGTGTCATCGACTGCCCCGCCCCCGACGCCCAGCTTCAGCATCGTGGTGGCTATCTCGACGGCGTCGTGATAGTAGGTCAGGGGGGCTGTCAGCCTCCGTGGGCGGGTGTTCTTCGTCGCTATCGGCCTCGTAGGATTGTGGCTACTCCAGAGCAGGCGGTGGGCAAGGACGAAGTCGATGCCCCTCCGCTTCACTTCCTCGGCCTCGTGCGACAAGAACCCACTGGGGGCCACCGTCATCGCTCTGAGGAGATTTGTCACACCCCAGTAGCAGGTATGTCTCCCCCAGCACCTCTCCCTCGCGCCTCTGTAAGGGAAATCCGTCGGCGGCTTCCAGTCGCCGTCGTCGAACCTCTGGTACATCACGAGCCAGTTGAGTGCAGACACCACCTCGGGGCGCGAGCCTAGGCCGAGCCTGCTTAGGGCCCAGATCATGTTCCCCATAAAGCAGGGCATCATGTATTGAGGGCCTCCGTGGAAACTCACGCAGAACGTCCCCTGTTCCTCGCTGTATGCGTTGGCGAGGATGTTTTCACCCAATTTCCTGACCTTGCCGTCCTCAGGGTCCGCACCCACTTGAGCTAGGAAGAGAAGCTTCCAGGCCCCGCCTTTGTAGCCAGGCTTGTAACCCGCCTCTACGGCCGACGCACCCCACTTCGCCACCGCCGCGCTGTTCGAGTATCTACCCTCGGCGTCTAGGCCGGCGATTATCCGAGAGATAGGTGGAGTCGCCATGGATTCGGCAAGAGCCTCCCTAACCTCGCCGCTGGACCTCGGGGCGTCAAGCAGATCGACTAGGGCATTGTACCTGATCCAGGGTTCACTCGGCTCCAGAAGCCACTCCAGCGTATCGGCGTCTGTCAATTCTATCAGAAAATGTGCGTCGGTGGCATATCTTAGCTTCGGGTCACCGCCTGACGAAGGCTAGGATGGCTATGAAGAGGAAAGCGACGCCTCCGAGGATCTTATTCCCCGTGAGCCAAACACCAACACGAGGAAGGCGTCGATGAGGAGCAAAGGGTTCGCGACTGATCGGTTATGGTCTCGGCGACGACGTGAATCAACGTGGCTTGTGTGATCCAAGACTCTAGCCAATATGCCCTGGTTCGCTTGGGCGTGGAGAGACTCGGAAAGGGTTCCTAAGCAATTTTAGACCCTTTTTCTCGCCGCTTATTTTAAAAACCCTCATGGTAACAAGTAGATGTCCCCCAATGCCCCTAAATAAGGAGCGTGCGAAGCAGGTGATGGAGAGAGCGGGCGTAGATGCAATCCTCGCCGCCTCCACGGCTAACGTCTTCTATGTATCCGACTACTACAGCGCGGGCACGCAGCTCGGGTGTGGGACCCAGGGCTACGCCCTCCTCCCACTCGACGCTGAGCCCGCCCTCATGGCGCCCCTCGCCGAGGCCGACCTAGTCGCCGAGAGCCGCAGTTGGATCAAGGATGTCCACTGGTACGGGTCCCTCAAGGTGAACATATCCAAGAACGATAAGGTATCCGACATAACGCAGGCGATAGTCGAGGCGACGAAGGCGAAGGCGGAGCAGACGCCGTGCGATTCCCTCGTCATAGCCGCGACGAACAGAGGCCTCGCCAAGAAGACAATCGCGGTCGACAGCCAGGGCGTCAACCCTACACGGTGGGAGAACATCAAGCGCAACCTTCCCGACGCAAAGATTGTGGACGGTTCACCCCTACTCCAGGATATAAGAGCCGTGAAGACCTTCGAGGAGATCGAGCTCATAAAAAAGGCGGTTGAGGTTACAGAGAAATCGATGGAAGACGCCCTCGAGATAGCGCAGCCCGACATCATGGAGCTCGACATGAGTCAGATGTACAGCTACAGCGTCGCCGAGGATGGTGGACAGGTCGTGAGCGACAACTTCGGCTTCGGGGAGCGCAGCGCATACCCGAACCCGATACCAACTACTCTCCAGCTCCAGAAAGGGGACTTGATCAGGATGAGCTTAGGCGCATCATGGAGCCACTACAATGGCAACGTGACGCGCACCGCGGCGATGGGTAAGACCTCAGCGGAGGTTGAGAAAAGACTGAAGACGGTCATCGACGCACAGGAGGCGGCGTTCGACTCGTGCCGCCCCGGCGCCACATTCGGCGACGTATATGCTGCAAGCCAGAAGGAACTGGAAAAGGGAGGCG
>JADGNG010000044.1 GCA_017883585.1 Candidatus Bathyarchaeota archaeon | reverse complement strand
TCTAAGAGGGTATTTAACACTAGCCGATTCCGTTCCATGCCCATTCATCAACCAATTGGTTCAAGAAACATCCCTAAAGCAGACCTTTGGTGCCTGAAACGAGCCCAACAAGCTAACACACTCCTATAAGCGGAGTCCAGCTCCACAAGGACTGAAAGATATGTATTCGATAGAACTCCAGAACCTCACGAAACGGTTCGAGGACAAGACCGCGATCGATGACCTCACCCTCACTATTAACACTGGTGAGCTCTTCGGCCTGCTGGGCCCTAACGGGGCGGGGAAGACGGTGACCATCAAGACCCTCTGCGGGATACTCAAGCCCACGTCGGGCACGGCGAGGGTCAACGGCTTCGACGTGATCAAGGATGCTGAGAAGATACACAGGATAATAGGTCTCTGTCCGCAAGAGCCGGCTTACTACGGCTACCTCTCAGGGCGGGAGAACATCGAGATATTCGGAACGTTCCATGGCATCGAGCCGAAGTTGCTCAGGGAGAGAACGACGCAGCTCATTGAGGCGGTGGGCCTAGGATCAGACACTGACAGGCGCGCGAGTAAGTACAGCGGGGGCATGATCCGTAGGGTCAGTCTCGCCATGGCCCTTGTACACGACCCCGCCGTCGCCTTCCTCGACGAGCTGACGGTCGCAATGGACCCCCAGAGCCGCCATGCAACTTGGGACATCATACGTAACCTAAAGAAGCGCGGCAAGACCGTGATACTAACCAGCCATTACATAGAGGAGGTGGAGGCACTCGCCGACCGCGTCGGAATCATAGACAACGGGAAGCTCATAGCCCTCGGAACACCGACGGAACTCAAACAGGAGCACAACGCCGCCAGCCTCGAGGATGTATTCATCGCGATGACGGGGCGGAAGATCAGGGAGGCGGCCTAGATGAACCCGAGAAGAGTATCGGCACTCGTCGTCAGAGCTTAAGAGGACTATACGAGAACCCGCTAACCTCTTTATGGTCATAGTATTCCCACTGCTTCTTACAATCGCCTTCGGCGCTAGCTTCGGCGCAATCGGTGGAGGCGAGAGCAGGTACAGCATCGCGGTAATCAACCAGGACGCAGGGCAGGCGGGGGTAGCATTCACATCGGTTCTCAGCCACATCGAGGTCCTCTCCATACAGAACTACACCGACCCATCGGCAGCCCAGTCTAACCTGAAGCAGGGGAACCTGAAGGCAGTCATAACGATCCCCCTCGACTTCACCGAGAGTATCCAGTCCTACAACCTGAGCCCTACACAACCATCCGAGTGGCACAACACGATCCTCGGTATGTCGATCGACCAGGGCTCGATGGTCGCCAGCGCGGCCATCCCGTCGATCATCGGTCAGACTCTATCCGCGTTGACGCAGACCACGAATAGGGTCGGTACGCCCATCACGATCAGCGCCCCGATCCTCGTCGATGCCCAGAAGATTAGCCAGTTCTCCTACATGATGCCGGGTCTCTTCGGGTACGCGGCAGTTTTCCTAATAATGACGGTCGCCCAGGCCCTTACGATGGAGCGTGAGCAGGGCATCCTTAGGCGATTAAGCGTGACGCCTACCACCGTCGGCGACATATTCGCGGGCCACATAGGAGCGAACCTCATCCTAGGCGTCGTTCAGGTCGTAATGGTCTTCGGAGCATCCTATATTATGGGTTTCAGGCCCCTTGGCGGGGTCGCGGGGGTGGCCGTCGCCTTCGCCGCGGTGCTTGCGCTGACGGTGACCAGCGTCGGCCTAGGCCTTATCACCGCAGCATTCGCGGGGAACAGCGGTGCTGCGACGGGTATCAGCTTCGTCTTTATACTTCCTCTCATGTTCCTCGGCACCTTCGTACCAGCTCCCGAATATATCTCACGCCTCGTGCCAACTTGGTATGTGACGGACGCGCTGACGAGCATTTTCCTCAGGGGCGCGCCGGTGACGAGCCCGACTATCATCAGCGATCTACTGACCGTGATGGGGGCAAGCTTGGCGATAATCGTGGTCGGGATACTCGCCTTCCGCCACTTCGGGAAGAACTGAGGATGGCACTATGTGGCCCATCGATCTCGAGGCCCTGAGGAAGGAGGCGCAATCCTCCCCGCGGGGTGAATCCTACGCATCTCTAGAATCAAAAGAGAATAAACGCGTCGGCGTCGGGGCTCGGATCAAACAAGGGACCACTATACTTCGTCGAGGTAGTGATAACCCTCTGCCGTGGCGGGAAGGCAAACCTCCCAGAGCTTAAATAAGATTTCCCTCTTCAAGACTCTGGAGAAACGTGGCTACACTCTCACGTGCGAGGACGACGGAGTATCTTATGCGAGATTCAGCTACCCGAATAAGAGATGGACTCAGAGCTAGAGGGACTAGCTAAATCTTGTATCTTCTCAGAAAATGGTTAATGTTAAACAGCACTTGGGCGACGATAGATTGTGGTAGCCTCCTTGAAGCCAATCCTCTTCAAAACCTATCCCGACCTCGAGACCATACCCTGGGTCGGCCTCGGTGAGTTTCCCACCCCCATAGAGCGGCTGGATAGACTCGGCGAGGACACTGGGTTCAGGAACCTCTAAGTAAAATGCGAGGACAGGAGTTCTAGCAGATACGGCGGGAACAAGGTGAGAAAGCTCGAATGGCTCCTCGCCGACGCAACGGCGAAAAAGAGGTAGACTCTCATCATTCGGCGGCTCGGGATCGAACCAGGTGCTTGCGACCACAATCTACGGTAAGCGCCTCGGATTCAAGGTCATCTGACTCGTTTTCGACCAGCCCAACGCCGAGTACGTTCGCAAGAACCTACTTCTCGACCTCCACTACGGCACTGAACTCCACTATGCAGCGAACACACCTGTTGAGCTCTTATTATTCGGGTTGACATATGCTGGGAGGGGTTCAGAGGCGAGAAGCCCTACTACGTCCTTGCCGGGGCGAGCAGTCCTGTTGGCAACATGGGCTACGTCAACGCAGCATTCGAGATCAAGGGCCAGGTCGAGCGGGGTGAGGTGCCGGAACCCGACTGTGTTTTCACCGCAGCGGGGAGCCTCGGCACCGCCTCGGGGCTCCAGCTGGGTTTCAAGCTCGCGGGAATGAAGACAAGGGTAGCCGCAGTCCGGGTGTCCATGCCTTGGTACATAACCGCGGGCAAGTTTGCCTTCATGATGGGCAACATAAAGGCCTTCATGAGGAGGGCGGACCCGAGTGTCCCAAATGTGAAGCAGCAGCCGAAGGACCTCATCATGATCGGCGACTACCTCGGCAGGTGCTAAGCAGCGTTCACCCCCGAGTGTATCTCCATAATCAAGACGGCGAAGGAACTCGAGGGACTCACACTAGACCCAACATACACCTCGAAAGCTCTCCACGGCGGTTTGGACTGGCTAAGTAGCAGAGGCGAACAGTACAAAGTCGTCCTATTCATGGACACCTACAACAACGTCGACTTCACCCCAAACATCTTAGTCGCTGACTATATGGAGCTGCACCGATCACTTTACAAGTACTTCGAGAACCCGACGCAGGAAGAGGAGCTAGCGTAGCAGGCTCAGCAGGTAGTCGGCTATCCTCTCGTGCACGGGTATGCCCGTGGCTTCCATGAGTGCCTTGTAGCCTGGGTAGCAGTTTGCCTCGAGGACGTAGGGCTTTCCGTCCTCGCCAGGGAGGATGTCGACACCGCATATCTTGAGCCCCGTAGCGTCTGCGACAGCTATGGAGAGGTCGTCGTAGATGGGGTCTGTGCAGGCTTCCGCCGAGCCGCCCACGGCTACGTTGTACCGGAAGTCCGTCTGGTTGAACCTCCTCTCCCTTCCAACCACATTGTCGTCGATTACGAGGCAACGGACGTCGTAGCCGAGGTTCGGTATGTACTCCTGAAGGTAGTAGACGCCCTGCGCGTGCTCGCGGGTGTACCAAACAAGGAACTGTAGGAGGTCGTCGCGCCGTCTTATGCCGCTGAGCTTCGTGACCCCAACCCCCCTCGCACCACATGTGGGCTTGAGGACGACCTCCTTTTCCTTCTCGAGGAGAGCGTAGGCGAAGGCATACGCCTCCTCCACGTTCTCAGTCGCGATTGTGCTTGGATGAGGTAGACCTAGCTTAGCAAGCCTCATGCTCAGCTGCTCCTTCGAGTACTGGAGCATGGACTCGACTGGATTGATGACGGTCGCCACCTTTTCGAGTTCGCGAAGAATCAGAAGCCTATGCGTGAGTTCGTATGTGCTGCCTCGGTGAAGCATGTTGCTGGGGGCGTAGACCACGTCAGCGTCGAGGTTGGGCATGTTCGGCAGGCTGAAGTCCCACGGTGCCATGGCTCGCACCTTGAGGCCTCTCCTCCTGAGCTCCTCCGCGACGAGCTTTACCTCCTGAACTCCGGGATTGTCTGTGAATATGAGCACGCTCAAGTCGGCAGCCCGAATAGGGTTGAGGTGCTTCACTTAAATCCCTTTTCAGGATGCCCCGCAGAAGTACTCCCGAGTGGGTCCACGATTGAGAATTTATATAGATTATATAGATTATAGTGAAATATATTTTCTATGAAAGGAAATTATAAAGCTGATAGACTGCTTTCGATTCATAAAATAGCGTTCGCAACTAAATAACGGAGTAGGGAAGATGGCTAATCGTTTGCTCGGCTCGATCATGGTGAGGCTCGACAGGTTATCGTCTCACCGCGTGTCGAGGCGAGCAGTCTACGTCCTCGCCGTTATCTTCCTCATCTCATTTATTCTCCTCCCCCCGATCCTCGGCATAACCTTCAAGTTAAACTTGGCGGGGGAGGTTCTCTCGAATAGCGACCTTCTAAGGCGTGCTGAGGCTTCGATATTCTGGTCGTTCGCTATTGCCCTCTCAGTAGCCACTCTTGACCTTCTGGCCGGTCTACCCTTCGCTTGGTACATTGCGAGGGGGAAGTCGCGTTGGATCAGCATTCTGGATGCACTCGCTGACATCCCGTTCGTCATCCCGACGGTGGCGCTGGGCTTCTCGACACTCCTCTTCTGGGGTAACACGGGACCCATCAGCGTCCTCGGGGTCTCGGTGTCTCCAGGCCTCATACTCGTCCTTCTCCTCCACTTCACGTTCTCGTTCCCCGTCGTCGTTAGAGTCATGGTTGGCGAGCTGCTCGCATACAACACGGTCTACGAGACCGCGGCAAAGACCCTTGGGGCCCGAACCTTCACCATAGCGAGGACGGTGACTCTCCCACTCCTCAGACCCGGGCTTATAGCCGCGTTCCTACTCGCCTTCGCGAGGTCATTATCCGAGACGGGCGCAACCGTAATTGTCGCCGGCGGCTTCGAGAACGGTCCGGTCTTCATAAAGAACGCTCAGGACGCAGGCCTCCAGGGCCCGATGGTCCTCGTCAGTTTTACCCTCATCATATCGTCAGTCACAGTCTTCGCTCTTATACGCCTCCTTGGGAACAGGTTGAAGATACCGATAAACCGGGTCTACCCAGGTCCCGAGGCGAGACTCAGCTCAAGCAGGAGCGTGAATACGCGGAACGGCCTCACACTGCTCATCTTCGGCTTCTTCGTCCTGATCCCGGCGATCTACATCACTTTCCCTGCCTCGACCGCGTTGACCGACGGGACGCTTCAGAGGGCGATCTCGGGGACAGGCATCTGGTCCAGTTTCTGGCAGTCGATGACCCTCTCCTACTTGATAGCCGTCCTTGTGACGTTGATCAACATCGGTTTGGGGCTGCCCGTCGCCATCCTCATCGCGAGGAAGAGACTCGGCAGGCTCTGGACGACCCTACTCGACGCCATTGTTAACGTCCCTATTGTGGTGCCTAGCGTTGCCCTCGGTGTATCCCTCGGGATATTCTGGCGCTCGTTCGGATTCCTACCTGAGTTCTGGATACTCATCTTCGCCCACATGACTATCACATACACATACTTCGTACAGGCCATGGCGGCCGCGATAGAGGGTATACCCGAGGAGATGGAGGAGACCGCGAGGACCCTTGGCAGCAAACCCCTCCACGTCTTCAGGAAAATCATCGTCCCTCTCACGAAGTATAGTTTCCTCTCCGGGGCGATTCTCGTCTTCACTAGGAGCGTCGATGAGACCGGAGCCGCGACCGCCGTCTCCCAGACCCTGAAGACGGCCCCCGTACTCCTAGTATCATGGGTCAAGCACCAGGTACCGGCGACCCAGTCAGACATCGCCCTGGGGATTTCATTCCTTGTGTTGACCTCCTTCGCATCCCTATTGGTGCTTAGGCTCATAGTGTACAGGGGGAAGAAATGAGATGCCCGCACTCAGACTACTAAACGTGACGAAGCGCTTTGGCGATGTGAAGGCGCTCGATGACGTGACTTTCGACGTGAAGGACCGGGAGTATGTTTGTATCCTCGGGTCAACGGGTAGCGGTAAGACGACGCTTCTCCGTACGATAGCTGGCATCATTAAGCCGGATGAGGGCGAAGTGTTCATAGACTCGGTGAACGTCGGCGGAATAGCGGCTGAGAACCGGAACGCCGTCTACGTTCCCCAGACCTACGCCCTATTCCCCCATATGACCGTCTTAGAAAACGTCACCTTTGGCCCGCTGGCGAAGGACATCAACAGGACGGCCGCTAAGGAGGTCGCGATGAACGTGCTCCGACTCGTTCGGCTGGATAAGCGTGCAGATGCCTACCCGAACGAGCTAAGCGGGGGGATGCAGCAGCGCGTAGCACTTGCGAGGGGACTCGCATCCGGTGCTAGGCTCCTCCTACTCGACGAGCCCCTAGGCGCGCTCGACATACGGCTTCGCCTAGAACTCAGGACCGAGTTGAGAAGGCTCGCCAAGGAGTCAGGGTTAACTGTAATCCACGTGACACATGACCAGGAGGAGGCCATGACGATTGGCGATCGCATCTTGGTCCTCCGCAGGGGGCGCCTACAGCAGTATGGGACACCCTACCACGTCTACAACCGCCCCGAGAAGATATTCGTCGCCAATTTCGTCGGCAACACGAACTTCCTAGAGGCGATAGTCGAGACTAGAACCCGGGAGGGAAGCACCCTCACACTCAGGGAAGGCCTGAGGATCCGGGTCCTAGACTCGAGCTTCGAGCCCGATGAGGCCGTCATAGTTGCCATCAGGGAGGAGAAGACCACGGTCACACCAGAGCCCACGGGGGAGGAGCCCAACAGGCTATCGGGAGAGATAGTCGAGGTCCACTTCCTCGGTAGCCACATCAGGTACGTCATCAAGCTATCCAACGGCGACGAGATTGCCGCGCGCGTCCCTCTCAAGGAGGCGAGGACCGAGCTCAAGCACGGCGACTGGGTCAGCGTCAACTTCGACCCGGTCAACTCTCACGTCTACGAGTACCCGATGCTGGGACTGCAGGGCGAGCTGGAGGCGAGCTAAATGCCGGAGATCAGGGCTTCGGGAATCAGGAAGCAGTACGGCGATGTCGTAGCGCTAAACGGCGTCGACCTCACAATCCACGACGGCGAGTACCTCTCCATCGTAGGCCCCAGTGGCTGCGGGAAGACAAGCCTGATCAAGTCCATCGCCGGCGTAGTTCACCCGGACGCGGGAGAGATATTCATAGACGAGAAGAACGTGACTTCCCTCCCAATCGAGGACAGGGGGATAGGTTACGTTTTCCAGGAGATAGCACTCTTCCCCCACATGAATGTCTATGATAACGTCTCCTACGGTCTCATGATCCGGGGCAGCTCACCCCCCGAGCGCGAGGGCCCAGTCGAGGAGATGCTTCATATGATGAACCTCGACGACTACGTCGCACTCTACCCCAAGGAGCTAAGTGGAGGGGCGAAGCAGAAGACGGCTATATCCCGGGCACTCACGTCGGGCTCAACACTGCTGCTACTCGACGAGCCCCTCGGTGCCCTCGACCTCAAGGTGAGGACAGTGCTAAGATACGAGCTCAGGCGACTCGTTAAGGATCTCGGCCTAACCGCCATCCACGTCACCCACGACCAGGAGGAGGCGCTCTCCATCTCGGACCGTATAGTCGTGATGAAGGCAGGGAAAATAGTCGAGGTCGGTACCCCCGAGCAGCTCTACATGAAGCCGAGGGAGCTATTCACGGCGAAGTTCCTAGGAGAGGCAAACTTCATCGGTGGTGAGGTGACGAAGGTGGAGGATTCCGATCTCACCCTCAATGTGGACAACTCGGAGATTCTGGCGAGATGTGACCTCTTACCATCATTTGGTGCCAACGAGGCTTGCGTGCTCGCCATCCGCCCCGAGTTCATCGGCATATACAGAAAGCCCCAGGAGGAAAACTCGATAAGGTGCGAGGTAGCCGAGGCGAGCTTCGTCGGGGACTCGATGAGGTATACGGTCAAGCTTGGGAACGGGGCTAGTCTCCTCGTGAAAATGCCGATCTCTGGCTTCGAGCCGAGCCTAGAAATCGGGGACGAGGCGTATCTGAGTCTCCCCATCGAGAACCTGCTAGTTTTCAGGGCCCCGGAGGAGGGGATGGAGAAAGCTCTATCACTAGAATAGGCTGTGATGTAACTGTGAAACCACTCGATAGCTGGTTGAAGACGCGGAGGAAGGTCCAGGCCATCAGCATGGTTCTGGATCACTCCAAGGCGACTGTGATGGCCGTGGAGCTGCTGGACCGCTGCATAAACTTCTCCCTACAGGGGAAGAGGGAGGATCTTGTCCGGAGCTTCGATGTCCTCCAACTCAAGGAGAAGGAGGCCGACCTCCTGAAGCGGAAGATAATCGGGGAGCTCGCCAAGGGCGACCTACCCGTCTCGGAGAGGGAGGACCTCATGCGCCTCGCGAGGCAGATCGATGATGTGATTGACTGGATAAACGAGACCGGGCGCATATTGGTCGAGTTCAGCCTCAAGGACATGCCGGACGAAGTGAGAAATACCACTGGTGAGATGGCGCGCGTCATCAAGAGATGCGTTATAAAGCTCGACGACTGCATCGAGATGTTGACCGACAGGGAGTTCCAGGACGCCCTGAAGGCGGCGGACGAGGTGGAGAGGCTCGAGGAGCAGATGGACGGTCTCTACCAGAGGGGTAGGAGAGCCATCTCTGGACTCACAACCGAGTCGGTTGAGATCGGTCAGGCTATCCTACTCTCCGACTTCTTCGAGTCCCTCGAAAACATCACAGACCGCTGCGAGGACAGCTGCGACGAGGTCAGGGTCATCGCTGTCACATCGCCCCTGATCTAATCTCGTTTTTTAAAACATACTATATTCAAAACTATTTCTAAATCACTTTCTGATTCTGATCTACAAGAAAAGGTTCGTTTGCCTGACTATACTTTCTCTAAAATGTTTTAAATCATCTGCGTGTGAACAGTTCTCCGGAGCGCTAGTTTTGAACAACCCTCTGCTTGAGGTTGACAAGAGGATAGTGTCGGAGATTTACACGTCGTCTGAGCCGATGGACAATCTGAAGATGCTCTGCGACATCTACGGGAGCAGGTTCCCCGGGACTTCTGGTGACCTCGGCTCAGTCAAATACATGGTGGAGAAGCTGAAGGGCTACGGTATTGAGGACGCCCACTACGAAAGCTACAAGATACCTGGCTGGAGGCGTGGTCCCGCGAAGCTCACGATGGTGAGTCCCTTCAAGAAGGAGATTGACTGCATCAGCCTCCCTCAAAGTATCGGCGGTGAGGTGGAGGCGAAGCTCGTCTGGCTCGGCGACGGGGCAGTTGATGTCTACGAGAAGAGGAAGGCGGAGATCGACGGCAACATCGCCATGGTTAGTAGCGCGAACCCACTGGGGATGACTCGATCCCTCCACAGGTCGGAGAAGTTCATTAGGAGCGTCCTCGCCGGGGCGAAGGGCTGGATATTCATGAACCAGTACCCCGCTTACGGACCTCAGACGGGCGGTATCAGTCCCGTCATCCCCTCCATTAGTGTGAGCTACGAGGACGGAATGTACCTTGTCCGAACCCTCGAACGCGAGGGTGAGGTAACCCTTAGGATCAAGACGACGGACAAGAACATGGAGGTCACCACCTACAACGTCATCGCGGACGTCCCCGGGACTTCGAGGAGCAAGGAGTACGTCGTCGTCGGGAGCCACTATGACGGGCACGACATCAGCCAGGGGGCGGAGGATCCCGCATCGGGTACCGTCACCGTGATGGAGATCGCACGCAATTTGGCGATGGTCAAGCAGAAGTTGAAGAGGCGCATCCGCTGCGTCTGTTTCGGCGCCGAGGAGATCGGCCTCTATGGGAGCTACAACTACACGGCGATGCACGCCGACGAGATGGACGATGTCAGGTTCATGCTCAACCTCGACGCGGGAGGCGGCAAGGGTAGGAAGGGGGTGATCCTTCACGACTTCCCCGAGCTCGAGCCCTTCATGAACGAATGCGCCAAGGAGATGAAAGCCGAGCTTCCCTACTTCCAACGCGTCGGCCCCTACAGTGACCACTGGCCCTTCTACCTCCGCAGTGTCCCGTGCGGGAGCGGCGGGGACCCCGAAACGATCCGAACCAGCAACGGCAGGGGCTTCGGCCACAGCAAGTATGACACCGTCGATAAGGTCGACCTCGAGTACCTCCGCCTCGCGGCCTCTAACTACACGCGGTTCCTCCTCAGGGTCGCCAACGCGGACAAGTGGATGGCGAAGAGGAAGACCCAGAGGGAGATACAGGACTTCATCAAGAAGCAGGGGTACGACCAGACGGTACAGCTCGCCGACAAGGCGAAGGCCTACATTAAGACGTGGCCCGAGGTCCATCCTGAGACGAAGGCTTGGCTTGAGAGCAAGAGTGACTGGTAAATCAGGCAGTGATTTTCCCCCGAGAACTTCAAACGGCTAAGCGGGGGGGGGGTTCCCGTGTTCCTCTATCATCTTCTCGCGCCACGTTGGGTATATCTCTCCCGTGTAGAGGATGTTCGGCCACACCGACTCGAAGCCCACCTCCCCCTCGATCCTGTTGCCGAGGTCCCGGAGTTCCTTCATGTTCCTCGTCCAGGTGACGAGCAGGTATTCCCCCGGGAGGTTGCTGAAGATCACCGTGAAGAGGAGGTTTGAGGCGTATTTCTTTGCGATCTCCATCGGGTCGATCCTTCTTGCGGCGCTGGTCTTGACGTGGAAGATGGTGATTATGTCGTTTCCCTTGTCTGGGAACCACTTTATACTAAAGTCTACGTAGTAGCTGCTCATCATCCGGTCCAGGTGGCGCCTAACCGTCTTCGCGGACACGTTTATCGCCTCTGCGATCTCCGCCAGTGGCTTCCTCGAATCGTCTTTGAGCTGGTAGATTATCTGCCAGTCCAGTTCGTCGAAGGCGTTCCTCGGCACTTGGTGGGCGCCGATCCCCAAGTTGAGTATGCTCACCCTGGGTTCCGGCATCTCCCCATTCTCCCGAATGAACTCCGAGACATGTTCGAGTTCGCCCATGTTCCGTATATAGCAGCCGACGAAGAGGTAGTTTCCGCTCGCGGCGGCGACCCAGTAGATGGGGTCGTCCTCCGAGAGCCTCTTTATCGTGTCCCGGATCGATGCAGTGTCCGATTTTCCGTAGACCAGGACGTCGAAGGCATCTAGGACTATGAGGTGGGGGCGCGCCGTGAAGCTGACTATCACACCCTCGTCGATTAGGGACTGGACCCGCTTGTGGACGGCGTTTACGGACAGGTTGAGCCTCTTTGCCAGCTCCTGATAGGGGGTACGACTGTTCGTGAGGAGTGTTAGGATGAGAGCGATGTCAACCTCGTCCATCGCCTCAACCTCCAAATTCGAACGGATAAGACCATCGGAGGCGACCAGCAAAGTTAAAGTGCTCTTGTTCCCAAAACTGAGTCAGGTGATGAGTTTGACTTACTGTTCAAACTGTGGCAAGGAGATCGAAACCGAGGCAAATTTTTGCTCTAAGTGCGGTGCGAGGACCGATAAAGGAGTCAAGGAAGCCGTTGCCATCCCTTGGGCATCTGACCCCCACTGGAGGCAGGAGATGGACGTAGCGCTGACTAAGGCTTCGAAGGCCATAGATGAGGGCGTCAAGATCGTCCAGGACACGTTCCGCGAGGTTGCCCACGAGGTGGATAAAAACGTTAAGACAGCGCGGACAAACGTCGCCGAGAAGACGGGCCCTGTCTTCTGCAAGTTCTGCGGCCAGGAGAACACCAGGTACGCGAAGTTCTGCACGAAGTGCGGTAAGCCCCTCTAAACCCATTACTTTCTCAGGACCTTATCCACGTCGACTAGGACGACGATGACGGCGTTAACCATCACGATGGGGTGGGTCTTTGCCTCATCCTTCGTTGAGTCAGCTGGGAACTTGAGACCGCCCTTTACGATGTTTATGCGCCTCTTTCCCTCTGGTAGGGTCGCGAGGACGGCCTCGCCATCCACCTTCTCGGGGTCAGGCGCGGCCACCGTGACATCGACCATCAGTGCCTCCTCGATCTCTGAAAAGCTCTTTATTTTGAATAGCTGACTGAGTCCGATCATGCTGCTGTGACTTATCGCATCCTTCACGGCTCTCTGGGCCGCCTTTGTCGCGTCCTCGCCGTGTAGGTCGATCCCGGTACCAACCTCGACTAGGTATCTCCTATAATCCAACCTCTTCACCGCGGGATACGACGAGAAGACGGGATAAAAATCTTGGGAGCCCTGCAGGCACGTCTGTAAATTAGGTAGTTTTTTCACTGGCCGCCCACATTTTTCTCAGCATGTCTGTTATCGAGTTCGAGGGCAAGAAGCCGAGGATTCACCCGAGCGTCTTCCTAGCACCAGGGAGCTGGGTCATAGGCGATGTGACGCTGGACGAGGACGTGAACGTTTGGACAAACGCCGTCATCAGAGGGGACGACGACAAAGTCGTGATTGGAGCTCGTACCACGGTGCTTGAGGGGTGCCTCATCGAGGCGCCGACGGGTAGCCCCGTCAGCATCGGTAAGGACGTCATCGTTAGCCACGGCGCGACGGTTCACGGCGCCAAGATCGGGGACAACGCTATTATTGGCATACAGGCAGTCGTTCTCGACAAGGCTGAGATTGGGGAGGGGGCGATGGTTGGCTCCGGTGCCTTAGTTAGCCCCAGGAAGGTCGTCCCGCCGAGGATGGTCGTCCTCGGTATGCCAGCAGAGCCAAAGAGCGAGGTCACCGAGGCTACTGTCCAGTACATGGCTAAGGAGCGAGAGAGGACCCTGAGCAAGGCCAAGGTCTATAAACAGATCTATGCGAAGAAGTGATTGAGATTATGGGGGCTCGCACCCCCTACTGCTGGCGTAGTCGACTACTGAAATAGGGGTGTAGTCGTCGGCAGGGGAACCCTCGGAGTCGCTTAATATAAACTGAAAGCAGAAGTTGGGGGACCTCATGTGCGTGAAACTGGCTTATCTGCGGTTGTGTGGGAAGGTGAAGGCGGATGGGCAGAAATTGTTAAGGATGCAGTTGGTGCAGGCAGGCCTCTGGGCCTCGCAGATCTTCCTCCCATGTGTAATAAGAAGGTAATTCACCTCGAACCACTTATCACGGGGGATGAGCGTGAGGAGGTCCCTCTCTATCTTGTCCCTGTCCTTCTCCTTGGACCAGCCGAGGCGCTGGCTCAGGCGCATCACGTGGGTGTCCACGGCGATGCCCTCGACGATGCCGTAAGCATTCCCGAGGACGAGGTTCGCCGTCTTCCTCGCCACGCCCTTGAGAGTGAGGAGCTCATCCATGGTCCTGGGGACCTCCCCGCCGAATTCATCGACTATCTGGCGTGTGGCTGCCTGGATCAGCTCAGCTTTCCTGTGGAAGAAACCTGAAGATTTTACGTAGGTCTCCAGCTCCGCCCTGTCCGCGTTGGCGTAGTCGGCGGCGGTCTTGTACCGCTTGAAGAGGGCGGGAGTGAGCTTGTTGATCTGCTCGTCCGTGCTCTGCGCTGACAGTATCGTTGCCACGAGGAGCTCGAGAGGCGTCCCCCAGTGGAGCATCGTGCCCTTATCGAGGGGATACTCCTTCTCTAGCAGGGCTACGACCTTCCCCACTCTCTCCCTTTCGTCCATGGTAGTAGCTGGGTGATCCACGCGTTTAACCCATTCTGGGTCCGGGGCAGGTTTTAAGTCCCCCAATCGCAACGGGATTACTCGAGGTTGTTCTGGAGGATGAAGAAGCCTGAAGAGTCACGCAGCGAGCTCCCGCCGGACCAGGGGCTTATCAAGGAGATTCTTAGGTGGGGCATCGACCACCCCGGCATCACCCCCGTCCTCCCCGTAATCGACAAGAAGAAGTGGAACCTCATCGTCGACGGCGAGGTGGAGGCGCCGCTTAAACTCAGCTGGGATGACTTCATGGCCTTCCCCCAAGTCGATGTCGTAAGCAACTTCCACTGCGTGGAGGGGTGGAGCGTCCTCTCCCAGAAGTGGGGTGGCGTGCTGTTCAGCGTCATACAGGAACGGGTAAAGCCGAAGGAGGGGGTGGCTTATGCCCTCTTTGAGTGCGCCGACGGGTACAGCGCGAGCCTTCCCTTATCCGATCTACAGGGCGGCGACATCATCCTCGCTCACAGGCTGAATGAAGGCGACCTCAGCCAACCGCTTGGGGGACCGATGAGGCTCGTCGTTCCCCAGAAGTACGCCTACAAGTCAACCATGTGGCTCACGAGGATCACCTTCGCCATTCGCGATAAGCCGGGATTCTGGGAGCGGGGCTATTATAGCAACACCGCCGATATATGGACGAACGACCGATACAGGAAGGACGCTTAGACCGAGTTCGACTAGCTCATAAAAAAGCCCCAATGAGACGAATGATGCAGGTTTACCCTATAATAGCCCAATTTTCCCTAAAACCCGATAACCTTTTAACTTAACGACAACTAGGTTAGCACACCTACAGAAAACGAATGTCTGGAGG
The DNA here is from genome assembly GCA_017883585.1 of Candidatus Bathyarchaeota archaeon. Lineage (GTDB taxonomy): Archaea > Thermoproteota > Bathyarchaeia > TCS64 > TCS64 > UBA8941. Next base: position 9,026 of record JADGNG010000044.1, on the reverse strand, counting down.
AGTCAAAGTGGAGAGATCTAACACCGTATTCATCGGACGCAAGCCTGTCCTCAACTATGTCCTTGCCTGCATGACCCTCTTCAAGAGCGGCCAGGACACAGTCCTCGTTAAGGCGCGCGGACAGTCCATCAGCAGAGCTGTCGACGTAGTGGAGGTACTCAGGAACAGGTTCATGCCCAGTGTTACAGTCTTGGAGATCAAGATAGGTACCGAGCAGATCCAGTCCGAGGAGCGAACCACGCCTTCAAACGTGAGCACGATCGAGATAGTGCTCAAGCCGTGAAGATGCGTATAGATTAGGCTCTCGCGACGGCTCCCCCGGATACCCGGAGGACCACTGAGTGCAAACGCAACTATGTGAGTTCTGTCTCAAGAGCGGCATGCTATGCTCAAAGTGCCAGACCAAGATCAAGACAGGCGCAGTATCTAGCGAGTACATGGAAGTGGCCAAGAAGCTAATCAGCTACGAGGGCCAGAACCCATTCCTACAATCCGTCACCCTCGACAACGTCGTCGACGCAGGGGGCTTCCTAGTCCTCGTCGTCGGTAAGGGCGACTCCGTAAAGTTCAACGCTAACCCCAAACCCATACGCGACCTCGGCGATGCCCTCAACAAGAAGGTCGTCGTCATCGAGGCGGGGATGAACGACCGCAAGTTCCTCGAGGACCTCTTCTCGGGGCAGCAGATCGTGACGATCAACATCATCTGGCTCCCCGACGGCAGCACCGAGACGCGCGTCGTCCTTGGTGCACGCGGCGCGAAGAGACTTAGCAAGAAGCGCATACAGGCCCTCACAGAGATAGCGAAGAAGGTCCGAAAGATGGACCTGCGTGTAGAGTACGCCTACTAGCCTCGAAAGTATTTTTATACCCACCCCTCACCTAGCTGGGTAGCTTACAGGGGTTTCATTCATGTTTGACAGGGTCTACATCGCCGAGGCGAAGCAGAGGGTCGGCGAGCAGGTCACCATAGCGGGCTGGGTCGTCCGCACTCGCGACCTGGCGAAGATCAAGTTCATCGTGATGCGCGACAGGACGGGTGAGATTCAGGTCACGGTGAAGAACCTCGACCTCTACCCGAAGGATGGGTTGGGGCGTGAAGACGTGATCACTGTCACAGGGGTGACGCTACAGAGCAAGATAGCCAACGCGGGCGTCGAGTTCTTCCCCGACGGAATCGAGGTCGTCAACAAGTCCAAGCAGCCCCTCCCCGTCGACATTGCGGAGACTAGCCAGAGCGAGCTGGAGACCCGGCTCAACTGGCGCTTTCTCGACTTTAGGGCACCTCAGACGCGCGCCATCTTCACGATTCAGAACAGGCTCCTCGCGACGTTCCGGGGCTGGCTTACCGAGAACGGCTACATGGAGATCCAGAACCCCTGCATAATATCATCTGCTTCCGAGGGCGGCGCTGACTTGTTCAGGCTTCCCTACTTCGAGAAGGAGGCGTTCCTCGCGCAGAGCCCGCAGCTATACAAGCAGATGTGCGCGATAAGCTTCGAGAAGGTGTTCACGGTGACGCCGGTGTGGAGGGCGGAGAAGTTCAACACCCCGACGCACCTAAACGAGATCCGCCAGATGGACATAGAGCAGGCCTTCGCCGACGACGAGACGGTGATGAAGGTGCTCGAGAAGATCCTTGTACACATGCTCGATGATGTGAAGGAGAAGTGCTCGGAGGAGCTGAAGACGCTGGGGAGGAACCTGGTTGTCCCTAAGCTACCATTCAAGCGGGTCACATACACTGAGGCGATCGAGATGCTGCAGAAGGCGGGAGAGCAGATCGTCTGGGGGGATGACTTCACGAAGCCCCAGGAGAGGAAGATGATGGAGCTAGTCGGTGAGCAGGCCTTCTTCCTCAAGGACTGGCCCGCAGCGCAGAAGGCATTCTACTCGATGCCATACAAGGAGAAACCCGAGGTGGTGCACGCCTTCGACTGCATCTACGGCGGCATCGAGATCAGCAGCGGTACGCAGCGCATACACATCCCCGAGCTGCTCAGGGAGAGGATAAGCAAGAAGGGGCTGCATCCCGAGAACTTCGAGACCTACATCGAGGCCTTCGCCTACGGCGCGCCCCCCCATGCTGGGTGGAGCATCGGGTTGGAGCGCCTCACGATGATAGTTACCGGTAAGGACAACATCAGGGAGTGCTGCATGTTCCCACGTGACAGGGAGAGGCTCATCCCATGAGTAGGCAGAGCCAGTTCGAGTACAAGATGTGCATCGTGATTCGCACGGACCTCAAGATGAGCACCGGCAAGATGATCGCGCAGGCATGCCACGCGGCCGTGGACTGCTCCGAGAAGGCTAAGCAGCAGAACCATGCCGGGTGGAGGAAATGGCACGACGAGGGCGCGAAGAAGGTGGCCCTCCAGGTCGACTCCCAGGAGGAGCTGGAGGAGCTCGCGGCGAAGGCAGACAAGCTAGACGTCGTCTACTCGGTCATACAGGACAGGGGGCTGACGGAGGTTCCACCGGGGAGTATCACTGCCCTAGGCCTCGGACCCGAGCGGAACGACAAGCTGGACAAAATAACCGGCAACCTACCTCTGATGAAGTGACCTGGCTTCACGGGGGCTGAAGCTTACGGCGTGCTACTATGTATAACGATTGTTTTTCCGGGCTTAATCATTGTTAAATGCGCATTTTAGGAAACATTGGAATATGGTTGGAGCCGTTTTCGGGATCCTTTGAGCGGAAGAGGCTCAGAAACGGGATATTTTGGATACCTCCTCCCCTTTTTAAGAGCTATTTTAGACTATGATGCGGCAGTCGATGCCCATTTCCTTGAAAGCTGAAGAGAGCTCCAGCCCAATCTATTGGAAGTATTCGCCGCTCCTCTTGTCCTCGATGCCGTGTTCTCTGTAGATATGGTCGGCGTAGTGGTAGTTCAAATGGTCGACGAGGACGAAGTTTATCTTCTCTTGAGTAGTTGGAGGAGTTTCTCCGCTCCCGGGAGTATTGGGGCGATCATGGCGTAGGTCCTGACGCCGCGCGCACGCCTGTTATAAGATTATAAAATTGCAACTTTGTGAGCGGGCTACTTCTTTACCACTTTCCCCAACTCGGCACCGAGTGCCTTGCATTCCTTTAGGGTCTGCATGTTGGGAGTGCCCTGGCACTCGATGGTCTTCCCCACCTGTGTGCCGAGCCTGTTGAAAAGGGCGAAGGCCTCCTTGCCCCTCCCCCTCCGCCGTGGGTGATGAAGGCAGCGTACGGCCTCGCCTGGTAACCGGACTCGTTCCTCTTTATGTACCAGTCGTCGATGAAGGTCTTGATCGTTCCAGCCATGTAGCTGAAGTAGTCGGGCGAGCCGAAGGCGACGCAGTCGTATTGCGGATACTTCGTTATATCGAATCTCCCCTCGTTCGTGTTGTAGAGGGTGACCTCGCATTTCTCACCCTTCAAACCCTCAGCGACGGCCTCAGCCATCTTCTGAGTGTTCCCATACTGCTGTGAGTGATAGAGAACGAGTGCCTTTACCATTTCAATCCTAAACATGAACTAGACTGTTTGAATATAAGCAGACTGGGCGCAGTAAACGAGTGACTGGCTAAAATGCTGACGATGACTGAGAATCCTTCTGAACCTTTTAAGGTCCCTGGAATCCGCAGGCGGGGCACCTGTAGGCGCGCCCGAAGAGGCGGCACTTCTCGCAGCGCCAGATCGTTACAGCGCCGCAGTTGGGGCAGCTCATCTTGACGGCCTTCTCCCCAGGTGCGACCTTCCGACCACAGGAGATGCATATAGACATACTGATCAGCCCAGATACAACCTTGGCTCGATATTTAAATGTTGACTAGGTCACGCAGCTCCGCGAAGGCGAGCCTGCCGAGGCCCCCGATGGCCACCCGTATGAGCTGGGGCTCGGAGAGTGCGCGCCTAATGATACCGTCCTGCAGATCCATGTCTCCCTCCGAGACCAGGTCGTTGAGCCTATCCCCCAGCTTCGCCTTGTTGAAGGTGGCGAAGAACCTGTTCATCCTCTCGTCTGAGATCCTGTTGGCGAGGGAGCGCATCGTCTTCATGCTCCTGAACTCGGCGCCATAGAGCCTCCTCCAAGCCTCGTCGTACTGGGTCGTGTCTGTAGCTCCGGACTCGAGGGCTTGAGAGGCGGCCTTCCCCGCCTCGATGGCGCAGAGTCCCCCGAGAACCACGCCGCCCCCAGTCGTCGGCTTAACGTGCCCCGCGGCGTCGCCAACAAGCAGCATACCGGGGAACGATGTCCTGCTGACCGGGCCATCCAAGAGCACCTGCCCCGCCCTCGGAGATGGATAAACTGTGTTGAAGCGCTTCTTGATGAATCGAGCGAGGAGCCGAGTTGGGTCTCCTTCCCTCGCGGCGAGTCCCACCCTCACCTGCCTTTCGTTGGTCGGGATGACCCATGCGAAGAATCCAGGGGCAGTCTCCTCACTGAACCAGACCTCCACCATCGTGGGGTCGATCTCGCACGCCACCTCGGTGTTCACACCGAGGAGCGGTCTCCTCCTGTTGTTAGTGAGGCCCGCAGCCGTGGTGAGTCGTTGTGATGGCCCTTCTGCGTCGATGACGATGCGCGCCTCCTCGACCCAGCCGGCTCCTGATGCGCCGGTGATTGAGCCGTTGAGGAGGGTTAGTTTCTCCGCCCTCCTGCCGAGGACTAGCTCCGCCCCGGCGTTGAGCGCCATCTCCGCGAGGTGCTGGTCTAGGGCGGCTCTGTCCACGACGAATGCGCGTGGGCGGGCGTCCCTGATCTCGATACATTGCCCGTCAGGCGAGTAGATGCGGCCACCGAAGACAGCGTTCTGGATGAAGCTGTTTGACGCTTCGACACCGATGCGCTTGAGTCCCTCTACGCTGATTAGGCCCGCGCAGTGGCTCGGGACCCCCACTTGGCCGTGCTCCTCCAGAATCTTGACCGAATAACCCCTGGAAGCAATCTCTTTGGCTGCTAGAAGACCCGACGGCCCCGCGCCTACGACTAATGAGTCGGAGCCCATGGGGTCACCGATGAAAAAGTGGGCTTAGCTCCGCTTAACGATTTCTAGGAACTCGACGTCTTCGAGCTCGGGGAAGAACTTAAGGACGTCCATCGCGAGTCCCCTCTTGGCGATCTGTATGTTCTCGCCGAAGAAAATCTCGTCGGGGACGGTGAAAGTCATCTTCTTCTTGCCCATCTTCTGGCCAAACTTTTCGGCGTCGACGCCGACGAAGCGGCGGCCGATGAGGGCCTTGACCTTCGCCTTCTCCTCCGTTATGATCTCCGTGACCTTGACGTCATAGATGATCTTCCTGCCCGCGAGTGCGTGGTTGTAGTCGACCTGTACGCGGCCAGCACCGACGCTGCGTATGACCGCCTGGCGGCCGTCGATCTCAAGCTCAGCCCCGGGTACTGGGTTGACGCCTTTGCTCCGTAGGATGCGGAAGGGTATGAGCTGGACCTGTGTCGGGTCGCGCTCACCGAATGCCTCGGCTGGCGGGATCTCGATGGCGGTTAGCTCGTTGGGCTTTACACCGTGCAGACGGGCATCAAGTCCTCGTAGCACCCAGCCCTCGCCGACGACGACGAGGCGTGGGCCGTAGACGTTGCCCTCGCGGTGGATGCCCTTCTCCTTGGCTGTCTCCTCGTTTGTGGCGTCGAAGACCTCCCCAGTCTCCTCTGCCTTGCCGGTCATCTCCATGAGGATGAAGTCGCCCTTGTTGACGGCGCCCTCTATGCGGGGCTCCTCAGCGGGTTTCTCTTCCTTAGCCTCGACGGGTGCCTCCGCCGGCGCCTCTTCTGTCTTTACCTCGACTGCGGGCGCCTCTACCTTTGGCTCCTCGACTGGCTTCTCTTCCGTCTTCTCCTCGATGGGCTTCTTCTCTTCGCTCATATTGAACACTCTGAGAGTCATTGCCCCCCGGTTACCGGGGGATTCACGCATGGAGATGCGGAACCCGGTTTAAAGCCTTTCTGTAAAATTTGACGGCTAGCCCCCAGGGGGCTCCGCACGGTTTTTAGCCGGGTGTACTCGTCTAGTGGCGGATTGTCGCCGACCCCCAAGATCATAGTACCCCGTAATCCGGAGCGCTGCCTCAGGTGTAGGAAGAGGTATCTCTACTGGGTGCGAGGATCGGAGTCGGTCATCAGGTGTTTCTCCCCATGCGATAACGCGGGCGTGGTCGAGGAGCCCAGGAGGCAGTCGCAGGGGGTCAGGGGACTCATGGCGGAGCTAACGGCTCCGAGGCCCGCTCCCCCCCGGAGGCTAGACCTCGGCTTCACAGTGGACGTGGACAACGAGGGACGCCACGTTGTTGAAATAAATGCTTCAGGGGCGGGGGTGGCGGAGCGCATCGACGTCTCCCAGATTGACGTCGCGGGGGGGACGATCACGATCAACGGGTCGAGGAAGATCCTCAACCCTGAGAGTCTAAGCGTATTCGCGAGCATCCGCTCACTCAAGCCCGAGGTGCAGGAGGGGCGCTTAGTCTTTCCCTTCAGCCCCAACACACTCCTTTCCCTTAGGAGGCTGCTTCGCGTCCATGAGAGCGAGAGGTCGAGGGAAATCAGGGCGAAGGCCGGGAGCCCTATATTCGGCATTACTATTGACTACAAGCCGGATGTCGGCGTCACGGTCGCCCCTCAGTTTGCAGACGCTGATGGACACAAGATCGAGGGCTCAGCCATAGAGCGAGGTGACGGTTACCTCAAGGTCGGCGACACCTTCTACCTCCTCAACGAGGCCGCTGAGAAGGCGATGAACCTCTCCGAGAAACCCGTCGACCTAGGCGAAATCCCAGAGTTCTTCCTCAGGGACCTTGTGCTGCTCCGCAGCGAGTTCTCAGCAGTGCTCACCGACAGGGCGAACAAGATCAACATAACCGAGGACTATCTCCCCCCCACGGTGGTGATAGACTACTCTGAGCCGGGGTGGCTCGACTTCAACGTCGTCTACGATCCCCGCACCGACGCCCCAGGGCTACCCGTAAGTGGTGATGGGCAGTACGTGAGGACCGATGACTACACATGGGTCAAGCGTGTAGAAGTTCAAAAGCGCGGAGACGAGGAGAACCTCAAGAAGCTCGGCGCAAAGAAAACCTCGAAGGGCTATCGCCTCGGCTTACACGCCTACAAGTCGCTTGAGGAGTTCATAGAGGAGATAGGCGGTCTCAAGAAGGCGTCTGAGGATTACCGCGAGTTCCTCGACAAGATAACTGACTTCCGCGGCGATGACCAGTACCGGCTCCCCGCGAAGATAGAGGAGCACCTCGAATCCCACGAGCGCAGCCTTTTCCCCTACCAGCGCTCGGGTATACAGTGGCTCAACTGGCTCTTCGAGCACAACCTCCACGGTCTTCTTGCCGACGATATGGGGCTCGGTAAGACGCTGCAGAGCCTAGTCTCGATGAGGTACATGTACGAGGAGGTGGGAGCCTCGGAGCCATCCCTCGTTATCTGCCCCGTCGCCGTAATGCGCCACTGGGAGAAGGAGATAACCGCCGTTTTCCCACACACAACCGTCGTAAGAGTCTATCATGGACAGGGGCGCAGGCTAGAACCCCTGGATGGCAAACGGATCATCTACGTCTCCAGCTACGACACCGTCGTCGCCGACATAGAAGAGCTCAGGGGTATCGCCTGGTTCTTCGTCGTCCTCGACGAGGGGACCCGCATAAAGAACCCGAGCACCCAAAGGGCGGGAGCGGTGAAGACGCTGAACGCTGCGCATAAACTTGCCTTGAGCGGCACACCGATCGAGAACAGGCCTGCTGAGCTATGGAGCCTCTTCGACTTCCTCATGCGCGACCACCTAGGCACATATCACGAGTTCCTGTGGCGGTACGAGAAGCCCATCGTCGAGGGGGACACGGCCCAGGTTAAGGAGCTGCAGAGGCGCGTCCGCCCATTCATATTGAGAAGAAAGAAGGAGCAAGTCGCGAAGGAGCTGCCCGAAAAGATCCAGATGGGGTACTGGGTCAGCCTTTCTGGGGAGCAGAAGCTCCTCTACCAGCGGATACAGGACTCGGAGGTGGCCCCAATGGAGGGACGCATCCGATCTGGGCAGCACGTGGGCTACATCGACAGTGTCCTTCCCGTTATAATGAAGCTCCGCCAGCTTTGTGACCATCCCGCCATGATAGACGGCGTCTGGGAACCCGTCCTCGGACGCTCCGAAAAGTTCGACCTCGTCTGCGAGAAGATAGGCGAGATATGGGAGGGTGGCGAGAGCTGCGTAGTTTTCACCAACTTCATCGGTACTCTGAACCTGCTCGAGGAGCACCTCAAAGGTGCTGGGTTACGGTACATCAGGATAGACGGGCAGACCCGGGACAGGCAGGGGCTCATCGACGCCTTCAACGGGGGAGGCTACGCTGCGGCGCTCTGCAGCGTCCTCGCCTCCGGCCACGGCATCAATCTCACAGCTGCTAACCATGTCATTCACGTCGACAACTGGTTCAGCCCCGCCATCGAGGACCAGGCTACCGACCGCGTCCACCGAATCGGCCAGACACGTACCGTCTACATCCACAAGATACTCGTCGAGAACACCCTCGAAGAGAAGATAGATGCCCTCATCAAAAGGAAGCGCAAGGTCATCGACGGCGTAATCGACGCCGGTCTTGAGGGGGAGAAGTTCTGGTCAAAGAGCGAGCTCTTAGAGATACTAAGACCGCTCTAAACCGCGCGCGCGGCTCAATCCCACTAACATATATGCGAATAGCCTATCATTTCATAACTTTGACTATGGTATATGAGCCTGACATCTAATTATGCTATACAATAACTCCCCCTAACCTCGCTGTAATTTGCTGTCGCGATGGCTAATTCACCAGATTGCTCGAGAAATGCTTTATTTAGTTATAACTTTTCTTAACGTCATCGAAACGGGTTTCTAGGTCAAAGGATAAATATATCATGACCCGATGTATTTTCGGTGAATCATCACCAAATTCAAAAAGGTGTAAAACTTGGCAGATAAAGGAATGACGCTAGCAATAGTTCTACTAGTAGCTGGCTTGATTGTAGGCGGAGGCATCGGATACTTCGCCGCACCGCAGGGTGG
>JADGNG010000043.1 GCA_017883585.1 Candidatus Bathyarchaeota archaeon | reverse complement strand
GGCAAGGAGATAGTCATCGATCAGCCTACGGTTACGAGCATCAACGTACAGGGACAGAAGATGTACCAGGTCCTCGGCGGCAAGACGATCGAGAGGGTCCCGCAGGCGGTGGTCGCCCAAGGCGCAGCGCCGGCAACAGTGGAGAAACCCGCGGTGCAGGTCCCCGAGGAGGACGTGCTCCTCGTCGCCCAGCAGGCCAAGGTGTCCATGGAGAAGGCGCGTGAGACCCTCGCCAAGTGCGATGGGGACCTCGCCAGGGCCATCCTCATTCTCCAGACGGGTTAGAGGCTTCGCAGTGGCACTCAGGGTAAGACAGCAGCACGGCGTCGTAGTCGAGTACAAGGGTTCAGGGGTCATCCTTGACCCGACCGGCAACGGGCACGGCTACCCCGTCTTCGTTAGCCATGCCCACTCAGATCACGCTGCTGCCTTCAAGTACCCTGATAGGCCCAAGTATGCCACGGAGGAGACCTACCAGCTACTCAACTGCCTCGGCTGGAAGCACCTCGACAACTGCCAGAGGATAAAGCTAGGGGACAAGATCAAGGTAGACGACATCGAGGTCCGCGTCCACAACGCGGGCCACGTCCTCGGTAGTGTCCAGTTCGAGGTCAACACCCCCGAAGGCACCGTCCTCTACACAGGCGACATCGGATTGGAGGAGTCCTACACGATGCATCCCGCCGAGCCTGTGCGGTGTGATATACTGGTCGTCGAGACCACATTCGGGGCGCCGATGTTCAGCTTCCCGAAGCGGAGGGACGTGGCACTAGACGTCATCCGATGGGCCACAATGGAGTCGATCCCTGCGGGTAGGATACCTACATTCAAGACTGACTCCATAGGCAACGCCCAGGAGGTTATACGCATCTTCAACACCCTCACTAAGCTCCCCGTCGTCACGGCGAAGAGCGCCACTAAAGTGAGTGACGTCTACAAGGGTTTCGGGCACAAATTGGAATACTACGACTTCAAGTCCCCGGAGGGGGAGGAGCTGCTTGAGGGGGGGAAGTGCGCCATCATCTCCCCGAAGGGGTCGAAGCTGCCCTATGAGAACCTAGACAACGCACTAGCCTCGGGGTGGGCGGTCCTCTTCGGGGGGCGTCAGCGCGCCTTCGCTCTCAGCGACCACGCCGACTTCAAGGGACTGCTCGGCTTCATCCGCAAGTGTAAGCCGAAGAGGGTTCTCACCTTCCACGGCGGCACGATGACCCGCGAGTTCCCGGAGTACGTGACTAAGAAGCTCGGCGTCGACGCCCGCCCACTCTCAGCGAAGGAGGAAACTCTCAACGGCACCGTCCAGAGGGGTGAGACCCGGATCAAGGCGTGCACAAACCAGCTCCTCCGCACCATACGGATACCCGGCTTCGAGTACGGGACCCCGTGGCTGGAGAGGGAGATGTCAAAGCAGGGCTACACCAGCGGCGAGACGGAGGAAACCTTAGACTACCTCGTGTCGAGGGGAGTACTGGTGAAGACTGATAATGGCGTTAAGATGAGCTAGGCGGCTACATCCTCATGATCTGTGCGTGTGGGACGTCGCCGAAGTAGATGACGGCCCTGCCGTGGATGAGCCTCTTCTCGATCGCGGCCTCGACTATCTTCTTTCCGACGAGGTTGCTGATGGAGGCGTGGCGCATCGCCTCTATGGCTTCTTCGACGCTTCCGGGGATCCCCTTGTAGAACTCCTCACTTACCTTGAACGGAACGCGTCCCCCCTGGAGGGTCTGTCCCAGGAGCTCGTAGTCGCAAACGGCGACGAGGGTGTCCCTACCGTGCTTTATAGTCCGGAGGTAGACCTCGCTCATGCCGCTCAACTCGTGCCTATGCTGCTGCGTGCGCCGCATGCCTCGCACTGGAGGAACCAGAGGCGCTTCTCCTTGATGAGCTGGGTGTCTGGGCGGCCGCAGACTGGGCATATGACGTACTTCTTCGCGTATGCGTCTACGAGGCCGCGTATCGACTCGGCGTTGTGCTTGCCCTGGAAGAGTGCTCGGTTGCCGTCGAAGTTGGCAAGCGTCGCCATCTCGCCGGTTAGATACTTAAGGAGGTGGTCGGGTTCCCTGCGGAGTTGCTCGGCGATCTCCTTGAAGTTGATTATGACCGTCTTCCTCCCCTGTAGGGCTATATTCGCCCTGGGGACGGCGAACCTGTCCACGAAGCTTGTCTGCTCGGGGAGGTCCTTGTACGCTCTGTCCAGCATCGCCTTGTAGTCCTTCTCCAAACCTGCTCACATCCTCTTTGACGCCCAGGCTTTCTCCTCGGGCGTTCAAGAATGAGGTGCGCTGGGTCTTAAAAAGGGTTCCCGGTTTCAGCGGCGGCGGATCACGCCGAAGTAGATCACGACGACGCCGATCATAGCGACGAATAGGCCGCCGATGAGTAGACCCCCGCCTATCCAGCTGAGGATGGTGACGCGTGCCCCCACCTGAACGTTCGCGTCTACTCCCTTCGAGCCGTCGGCGTTCATTATCACGACCCAGTACTCGCCCGTTGAGGGCGTCCATGTCACGGTCTGTGTGCCGCTTCCGGAGGCCTGTGCTACCCAGATCACCTGACTCGTAGGCGCGTTTGAGGGTGCCCCTCCGGGTATGGTCTGGAAGGTGGGGACCCAACTGCTCATCATCCTGCCGGGGACCCAGTTGTACGAGATTATCCGGTCGATGTTGACTCCGTTGAAATAGGTAAAAGCGGGCTGCGGGGGGACTATGCCCACGAAGATTGGCTTGCCGTTATTCGATGTGGCTGTTATCTTAACTGAGACTATGTTCTGGTTCATCGGCATCCCGATGCCGTTGTCTATCTGGATGTTGACGTTGTTCTGAACTATGGCGTAGCTGCTGACTGTGAGTGGGACGGCGTTCGTGTTCATGTACCCGGCGTTGTCTGTTATGGCTGTCTGGCTCCAGAGGAGCACTCCTCCCCCTGCGATGAGTCCGAGGGCGACGAACAGGATGAGGCCCCCGAATACGAGGGCGACTATGCTCCCGGCGTGCCAGTCGCTGGCCCTCCGGTAGACTATCCCAGTGGTCTGGAGCGGGACCCCGCACTTCTGGCAGAACCTGGCCCCTTCCTCGTTCTCCGTGCCACACTCTTTACAATACGGCATGTTGATCTCCCTGCTTCGTCTTTAGAATGGGCTGTTTATTAAACAAATATGATCGGGGCGGCGCAGGTGGTTCAAGTTTTAGTTGAAACACGTCGATTTTGGGCAAATCGCTGAATTATCGCGCTTAGGTTCTTAAGCGGTGGTGGGCGGAAACGTTCCTTAGGGCATTTGGTCCAGCCCCTTTAGCGGGGTCGGGCAGGCATTCGGCGGTTTTGGGAGAGAGATCGCTGATCGCAAGTAGCAGGGCATCCGCGAGATTCTACCTCCAGAACGTGGTCTTCCCCATGATAGATGGGCTAGTAAAGGAAAAGATCAGCTTCGAGGAGCAGGTGACCAACCCGATCAGGAGCGGGGAGACCCTGAGGAAGTATGCGGATAAGCCAGAACTCCAGGAGAGGTTCGACGAGACCCTTGGGAACCCAGCCGTAAGGCTACTCATCGGCAGGTTCAGGTCCCACCTCTAGAAGAGCGAGGATGAGATCATGGCCTCGGTGCCGTGGTGGGTGGATGGGATCAGGGAGACTAGGCCCGAGCTCTGCACCGTAATCTCTCGGGAGCTAGAGGAGGCGAACTGGCTCGGGACAACGTTCATCGACATCGTTCAGATTTGTCGACGATACGTTGACTGACCCATTCGCTTCAAATATGTGCGTCTGGACCAATCGATCGGTGCTAGTGGTTGATCAGGTTCGGGGTCAAGACATCCCAGGCTAGGGATTACGGCGACTACGACGCGTTGAGGAGGGTCTGGCTGGAGGCGGAGAGGCTTGGTTTCCACTCGGGTTGGCTCTTCGACCACCTATTTGAGCTTCCAAGCATGGGACCAAGTCTCGAACCCTGTCTGGAATGTTGGACGTCCCTCTCGGCTCTCGCTGCGGAGACGAAGAGGCTTAGGCTCGGGGTAACAGTGCTCTGCGCCACATACCGGAACCCGGCCCTCCTCGCGAAGATGGCCTCGACCCTCGACGTAATCAGCAACGGCAGGCTCGAGTTCGGCATCGGCGCGGGCTGGGCCGGGGTCGAGCACGAGGCTTACGGGTTCCCCTTCGACAAGCCCGCCATCAGGATCGGTAGGCTGAGGGAGTCCGTCAAGATAATCAGGAGCATGTGGACTGAGGAGAAGACGAGCTTCCACGGGAAGTATTACGACATCGAAGGCGCGGTCAACAACCCGAAGCCGGTGCAGAAGCCGCACCCGCCTATCTGGATTGGGGGCGGAGGGGAGGGGCTCACCTTAAAGGCCATTGCTGAGCTCGCGGACGGGTGCAACTTCATCGGGCTCTCCCCGGCGGAGTACAGCCACAAGCTGGACGTCCTCAGTGAGCATTGCGTCAAGCGGGGAAGGAACGTCGACGACATACAGAAGTCGTGGCAGGGCAGAATCCTAATCGCCAGGGACGAGGCGGAGCTGAGTGAGATGAAGCACAAAATGGGTGAGATCGACGAGGAACACAACATCGTCGGCACCCCGGATCACTGCGTCGAGAAGATTCGGGAATACACGAACCTCGGCGTCTCCTGCTTCATGCTCGTCTTCCCTTGGGCCACCAGAGACACGGGACCCATGCAGCTATTCAGCGAGAGGGTGATGCCCGAGTTCTAGAGCGCACCCGAATCGTTTTATCCACCCACCCCCGAATCTCATACCCGTGTCCGAAAAGTTCGAGTGCGAGGTAATGGACTGGGACCTATTCTACGAGCTCTCCAAGAATACCGCCGAGAAGATCATCGCCTCGAGGTTCAAGCCCGACTTTATGGTTGGCCTTGCGCGTGGGGGCTGGGTACTCAGCCGTGTCCTCTGCGACTTCCTAGGCGTGAAGGACCTAGTGAGCCTGAAGGTGGAGCACTGGGGAGTTACGGCGACCCCCGACGGCTCGGCGCAGATCAAGTACCCGTTCCGCATCGAGCTCAGGGGGAGGAAGGTGTTGATCGTAGACGACATCACGGACACCGGTGAGAGCATGATGGTCGCTAAGGAGTACGTGGAGACGATGAACCCCCAGGTCGTGAAGACTGCGACGCTCCGTACCATCAAGGGCAGCAAGTTCACCCCCGACTACTACGGCGACGAGATAAGCTGGCGCTGGGTCGTCTTCCCTTGGAACTACAACGAGGACATGTGTAACATTGTACCCAAAGCCGCGGCGGACGGGGCTCCACCCGAGGAAGTGGCGAGACGCCTAAAGGTAAACAACAGTCTCGACCTGAGCGCGTCGGAGGTCGAGAGTATACTAAAAGAGGCTAAGAGGAGAAAGGTCTAGGATTCGTCTTCGTCGTCTTCTTCATCTACGTCGACTTCCACAGCCGCGGCTTCGCCCTTGGCTGCCTTCGCCGCGGCCTTTTCCTCCTCGGTTGTGAGTCGATACTTGCGTATCCCATCCATCCCGCGAGCTGAAACTATCTCGCCGCCCTCGAAGAGGCTGCGGAGTAGGCGGAAGACGCGCTTCTCCTTGAGCTCCATCGCGGCCGCTATCTCGGCTAGGCTGAGCGGCTTCGCCTGGAGGTACTTGACTACGTCCTTCTTGAGCTTGGCTGTCGACATCGCTGTAACTTAGTAGGGGGGTCTCCGTTAAAGAATCTGACGCCGAGACTCCCGAGAGTCAGTTAACATACGGGCAAGTGAGCGCTAGGTGTGGTGTAAAATTGAGTGGGGCTTATTGGTTGAAGGATGGGGTCCAGGGAAGGATGATCTTTCCCGTCTTATCCATCTCATCCCAATACTTCCACTGGCTGTCAACCGAGAGTTGCAGATACTCTAGTGCTGCCTCGTTCTCCCAGAGGTGCGCGAACCTGCCCTGCTTCGTGACGTATTCTCTGATCTTCTTCCGTGGGTTCGGCTTCGTCGTGAGGTGGAAGTGGCCATTCTCGTACTCCCATAGGACCCACATTCCGGTGTTTACGGCGGTTCGCCCTATCTCGACGGTCTCCTCCGGTGGGAACGCCCAGCCTTTGGGGCAGGGTGTAAGAAGCTGTACCAGCGAAGGTCTGCCGCTGTTAAGGGCTTTACGGACTTTGTTGACGAGGTCAACGGGGTAGGAGACGCATGCGGTGGCGACGTAGCCGATGGAGGGGTGTGCGGCGGCGATCAATGCCACGTCCTTCTTCAGCCTCTCGTTGCCTATCGGCTTCACCTTCCCGGAGGGAGTGAACGTCGTCGAGGAGCCGAAGGGCGTCGTGCTGGAGGCCTGGACCCCGGTGTTCGCGTAGGACTCGTTGTCGTACAATAGGTAGAGGAGTCTAGAGTAATCGTAGGTTAGACCCATCGATAGCCCGCTAAGCCCTATGTCTGCTAGTCCGCCGTCCCCGCCGTAGACGATTACGTTCACGTCCTCCTTCTTCCGCTTCCCCTTGAACATCAGTGATCGTAGCGCTGCGGCGGTGCCTATTCCCGCTGGTCCGCCCGCGCCGAGCTGGGTGTGATACCACGGGACCGCGTATGGTGAGGACAGGAATTGGTGGCCGTTGGCGACATACATGCAGCCGGTGGGGCCGAGCACCACGGTCTTCGGGCCGGCGGCTTTGAGTACGAGCCGGTATCCGAGGGCGGGGCCGCAGCCTGCGCATGTCCTGTGCCCCGAGACGTAGTAGTCCTCTGAGGGTATCTCGGTCGGCTTTCGAATCAACTTAGTTTCGCGGCTCATTCATCATCACCCCTCACTGTGACCCACCTGACGGGCTTATCCACCCTGCCCTTCTTCACGGATTCGATGAGCTGCTTCGTTGAGTTCTCAAGCTCCGTTAGGGTCATCTCTCTTCCTCCTGCGAATATGTAGTCCATTAGCATCGGTCTGTTTTCGGCGTCGTAGAGCGCCGCTTTGACCTCGTTGTATAGCACGCTGCCGTTTCCTGGGGAGCCTAGGCTGAATGAGAAGTCGATCACGCCTACTCCCTTCACGTCCTTGAGGAAGTTTTTCAGCTCCTCCGTCGGGAAGGGCCGGAGATACTTCAGTCTTAAGGACCCGACCTTTACCCCCGTCTCACGTAGTTTCTCGACTATGTAGTCGACGTTACGCGAGTATGCGCCCATCGAAACTAGAGCGTAGTCGGCGTCTTCCATCTTCATCGACTCGAAGTATGGGTCGACATCCTTGCCGGTTATGTCACTCCAGGCCTTCCAGGCCTCAGGGATGACAATGTTCTTAGCCCGTTTAATCGCGGCGTCGAGAGACTTCCTCTGCTCTGGCCCTATCAGAGAGGGGGCTATGTGCATAGCCTTACTTACGGTGTCGTAGCCAGGGTCTAGGGGGTGTGGTTGCTTGTATGGGGGTAGGAAGCGGTCTACGAGTTCCTTCTTCGGGGGAATGACAGGCGAAGCGACGTGTGTAATGGTGGCGCCATCTAGGGCGACGAAGTGGGGTAGGAGAACCCGCTCATCCTCCGCGATCTTGTAGGCGACGAGGGTCATCTCCAGCGCCTCCTGCGGATCCTTAGACCAATTCATCAACCACCCGACGTCTCTGAAGAGGAAGGCGTCGTTCCACTCCATGCCGAAGTTCCCTGGGTCGTCGAGCGATCTGCACCCCACGACGCCGACGACGGGCAGCTGACCGAGTGCGGTCGTTATGACGGCCTCCGTGCCGTATATCAGCCCGGTCCCGGAGCTGCCGACGAACGTCCTCGCACCTACGGCTGAGGCGTGCTTCACAACCTCGAACTGGCTGTGCTCGGAGTCGCAAACGAGGTACTCCGCGTAGAAGTCTCCCCCCGCTATCATTGTGGCTAGTGAGTTCATTATGCCTGTATAGGGTCTGATGGGGTACGCGGCGATTACGTCAACGTCGGCTAGTTTCACGGCCTCGGCTACGGCCCTTGCACCGGTCCAAACCCGCCTCTTCTGAACGCTTTTCTGCACGGCTACTTGCGAAGGTTTACTCATTGTCATGCACCTCAGTACGCGTACTCGATGAGCGCCTCCCGTATAGTGAGGAACTCCTCCTCGTCGAGGCCCTCCAGGGCTGCGAGTTCGTGTGGCATCGATATCGCCTTGGAGCCACAGACATTGGCACATATGCCGCACCCCTTGCAGTAGTCGTAGTCTACTTTGATGGGGTCGTAGTCAATGGCTCCGTCTGGGCAGAATATGTGGCAGAGCTTGCAGTTAATGCATTTAGTCTCGTCGATGACGGGTCGGAAGGTTCTGGCGAAGCTCGTCTTGAAGCCGAAGTTCCTCTCCCCGACCTTTGGGCCAAACTCGATGAGGGCGGGCGCGATCTGTTCCCAGCTCGGCATCGCCTTCGTCCTCTGCTCGTATGTTGGAGCATCCGCGACAGCCCGCTTGATCTTAAGGTAGGACTCCCTATCCCAGGGGACGGGCTTCGCTCCACTCGCCTTGGCACCCTTGCTAGTGGGCGCGACTTTACAATACTGTTCGCACTCGGAGGCCTTGAGTGAGACTTTTATTGACGCGGATTCGTCGTATGCGGTCCTCACTGCTTCTACGGCTTCCCTTTGGTCCTCCGTGGATTCCAGGGAGTCGATGACATGTTCGATCGTGACCAGGGGCTCCATCGCCCTTGCGATGGCGCCTATCATGCCGTATGCTATGTTCTTGCCATACTTCTTTGCCCGCAGCGTGAATATTCTGCCATCCCAGTCGTGTGCGCAGCCATATTTCTTGACCAGCCTGAGGATCACCTCGGGTTTTAGCGACGTGTTGACAACTAGCGAGGCGTTCTTCTTCGCCCCGTCGAGGAGCAGTGCCCTCTGCGAGGTTGACTTCACCAGAAGGGAGGAGTCGAGGACGGCTATCGTGTCGAACACGTTGCCGATGGGCTCAACCTCCTCGGGCAGTATCATCTTGATCTTTGGGTTACCGAAGACGGCGTAGTAGATGAATGGCAGTTGAACCCTCTCGGGGCTGTCGTCGTACCTCATGTAGTAGAAGGCCTCTCTCCCCGCGGCTACGCCCGCCTGTGAAAGCGTCAGCGCTATCTGGGAGGAGTGAGCCGTGTTTATTACTCCCCTGCCGTGGATGGCCAACCACGTAAGGCTCTCTAACTCGGGTGATGACATTTCGGATTCAAAGGAGCTTGTCTATGGGCTCTTTTAAGATGTTTCACGGCAGAGGCTGGATTGAGACAGGCTAGGGTGTGGAGGGTCTAGAGGGAGCTGATGATTGCCTGTAACCGTTTGAAGAGCTTCGTCTTCTCCAGCTCCTTTGGGTGCCCTATGGAGGCCTCGACTGACGCGTCGAAGTCGATTCGGCCGACGTATCGAGCGCCCGTCTTCCTCGTCTCCGCCTCGATGTATTCGGTGTGCTCCATCGCAATGTTCTCAAGGACTCCGATGGTCGGGACCTTCTGATCCCTGAGCAGGACGAGGAGCTTACGGACGGACTCGTAGGCGAGGCGGCTTGGTGTTGTTACGACTAGGAACTCTATTCTTGGGATGAGCCTGATCATGTCGAGGGTGGCGTCCCCTATACCGGGGGGCATGTCTATTATTAGGTAGTCAAGTGCCTCCCAGCGGGTTATGGCGAGCAGCTCGATGATTGCGTTGCTCGCGTCGGCGCCGCGTAGTGGGACGGGCTCGTCGGTGCTGTAGTGGACTATGCTCATGTAGTGGAGGCCGTGGGTTACAGGCGGCGTGATGCCCCTCTCCTCGTGGGGGACGAGGCCCTCGACGCCGAGGATGACGTGTGTGCTCGGGCTCGTGAAGTCTAGGTCGAGTAGCCCGACAACCCTACCCTTATCTCGGAGGGCTAAGGCGAGGGCGACGGCGACCATGCTCTTCCCGACTCCCCCCTTGCCGCTGCTGACTGCGATTATCCGCTTGACCTTATCGAACCTGCCAGGGATTATGGCGAGGCGGGGGTCGCTCAATCCCGCTTCCTCCCCTTAATGCTGGCGAGCCAGACGCCGCGCCCCTCGGTGACCTCAAAGTCTGGGCTCCCGCAGTTGGGGCATTTAAGGTAGACGTGTGCCATCTCGGGGACGAAGTGGATGGCCTCGCCGGTCTCCTCGTCTAGCTTCCCCGTGTCGAGCTTCCACTCTTGGCCGCACTTCCTGCACTTGAAGGCGGCTGGGACGGTATCTATGACGAACTTTGCGTTCTTCATGCGTGGTGTCCGCATCTGGTCGAGGGCGAACTCTATGATCTCGTGCTCTATCTGCTGCAGCTCGCCGATCGCTATCCTGACCTCGGTGACCTCTTCCATTCCATGCTCTTCGGCGAACTTGTCGGCGGTCTTTATGACGCCCTCGGCTAGGGCCCACTCGTGCATGGCTCATGGGGAATCCACGAGGCTAATAGATATTACGAACCCGATGGGGGAACCTTAAAAACATGCCTGAGGGTCGCCCATCGGTAAGATACTTAAACGGGTGCTCAGATGCATTGGCGTTAACCCTTGGACGCCTACCTAGCAGAGCTCGATAAAAGAGGAATGTGCCTTATGGTCTGGAAGGGGGGAGAGGTCGTATTCAGTAGCCCCAGCAAGGGGATACGCCCCCATCTTGAGATCATCGAGAGGCTTGGCAGGGAGAAGCTCGCCGGCTCCGTCATGGCTGACAAGATCGTTGGGAGGGCAGCCGCGCTACTGATGCTCTACTCGGTCCCCGCAGAGGTCCACGCCGGCGTCATCACGACTATCGCGAAGAACCTGCTAAGGGCAAAGGGCATCAAGGTATGCCCGGAGATCGAGATCCCCGCGATAAAGGAAAAGGACGGGCGCATCTACTGCCCCTTCGAGGCGATGGTTCAAGGCATAAGCGACCCAGAAGAGGCCTACCCCGCCATAGTCGCGAAGATGCGCGCCATGAAGTGATGGTCAATAGATTTAAGAACGGTTTACGTCCAATCTTTAGGATTCACCGCTGGTTCTTGCCATGATGGACGAGGTCGAGAGGCTCGCTGAGGAGATTAAAGACGAGAAGCTTAGAGGTATGGTCCTCGAGCTCCTCAGGAAGCCCACACTCGACCTCGATTACCCCTGCCTTAGCGTTGAGGAGTGCCCCGCGGGGGCGTTCCAGCATCACAGCTACAGCGGCGGGCTCCTCCAGCACACGATCGGTGTCACGCGGCTGAGCATGACGCTCTGCGACCTCGTCGAGGGCGTTTACGGTGGGAAGGTGGACAGGGACACCGTTGTCGCGGGGGCCCTCATACACGACATCATGAAGACCTACACCTACGAGCCGCGGGGGGACGGGAGCTACATGAGCAGCGCCCTCGGCGAGAAGATCGACCACCTCACGCTTCTAGTCGCGGAGCTATACAAGCGCGGCTTCCCCGTGGACGTTGTGCACGTCGCGGCCTCCCACCACGGCGACGTCAGCCCCGTCAAACCGAAGACGATGGAGGCCCTCATAGTCAGCATAGCCGACCTCGCCGACTCCGAACTCAGCAGGAAAACGCTACGCGCCGCTGAGTACCTTCTCCGACAGATGGGGGAGAGCCAGCCAAAGCTCGGCTCTAGTAGGGAGGCCCTCGACCTCGTCCAGGCGAAGAGCAGGGAGGGCTGGGACGGGGTCAGAAAGTTCAGTAACGGGAAGAGCTGAGCAACCCATTTTCGGGTATAGAAAATACCACCGTGTCGGCTGCTCAAGGCTAAAATACCTAGTTCCCTCTGACTCAGCGTAGTGAGTCGAACGGCGATGAAGGTAGCTTTAATTGGCTTCGGCACCGTTGGCACAAATTTCGCGAGGGTCCTCCATGAGAAGAGGAGGCTGCTCAAGGACAGGTACGGTTTCGAGTGCGAGATCGTAGCGGTCAGCGATCTGCTCCGGGGCTCCGTCCATGACCCGAAGGGACTCGACATACCTGAGCTCCTCGGCCTCGTCAAGGAGACGAACAAGATTGAAGGATACAAGGGCGGGACGAAGGGACTCGACAGTATTAGAACCATCAGGGAGGTTGACGCCGACGTGGTCGTCGAGGTCGCGTGGACGAACCTGGAGACGGGTGAGCCCGGCCTCACCCACATTAAGGAGGCACTCAGGGCTGGCAGGCACGTGATCACGAGCAACAAGGGACCCATCGCCCTCGCCTACCCTGAGCTTAAGAGGCTCGCCGACGAGAATGGCGTCCAGCTGAGGTTCGAGTGCACCGTGATGAGCGGCACCCCAACAATCATGCTTGGCATCGATGGCCTCGCGGGCCACGTCGTCAACGGTTTCCGCGGCATCTTGAACGGGACGACGAACTACATACTCACCAACATGGAGAAGGGCGGCGCCTACGCGGATATCCTGAAGGAGGCCCAGAGACTCGGCTACGCCGAGGTTGAGCCATCAGCTGACGTCGAGGGGTGGGACGCCGTGGGGAAGACGGTCATCCTCGCCAATAGCATCATGGGCACGGAGCTGAGGCCCGGAGACGTGGAGAGGGAGGGTATAACGAAGATCGCGCCCGGGGACATTGAGGCGGCGAAGAGGCAGGGGAAGAGGATCAAGCTCATCGCCCAGGCATGGAGGGACGGCTCGAGGGTGAAGGCGAAAGTAGCACCGGAGCTCGTTGAGCTCAGCGACCCGCTCGCGAGCGTCTCGGGGACGACGAATGCCCTCACGTTCGAGACGGACGGCCTTGGGGCGGTGACGATAATCGGTAAGGGGGCGGGAGGGGTCGAGACGGGGCACGGGATACTCACCGACCTCCTCGCCATCCACCGGTCCATGTAAGCTTGCGTGCACGCTGAACCGGAGGCCGCTGAGGCACTGGTATGTCGGGAGGTACGAGATGGTGCGGGTTATCGAGGCGGAGAGGGGACGGAGAAACTGCGTGAGCTAGGGCGGGGGCGATGAGTTCTTCGCGATGTACCAGGGCCTACGCGTCGGGGAAAGCTAATATTCGGGCTCCAATGGTGCTATCTCTGGGCAGAGGTGCCAGAGCGGTTATTGGGCTAGTCTCGAAAACTAGTGGCCTTTGAGCCTCAAGGGTTCGAATCCCTTCCTCTGCGCTTTTCAAAATAAAATAACAGTCATTATTTAAACCTCTTTTCCTAAAAGAGGTGAAAATATTTGGATTTATATTTTACAGTTATAATGAATTTATTTCATGGTTCACACTCTATAGACGCCCGCATATATGAATCTAGAAAGTTTTTACATCGTACCTCTTAGTCCCAAGTTGGGCACCGTTAGTTATTGCGCTGCGCACGTATCACCGTACATAAAAAGCTATAGATTTAGCGCGCACATGGGCATCAGCTTTCATGAGTTTGGCTTCGCCATTTTTCTCCTAATTTGTATGCCTTTTCGAGTAATTCGGTGTTGGCTTGAATGT
>JADGNG010000042.1 GCA_017883585.1 Candidatus Bathyarchaeota archaeon | reverse complement strand
TCTTCGCCACGACCCCCTCAAGGCCCTTCGCCGCGGCCGCCTCGTAGTAGGCCGCCCCCTCTCCTATGACGTAGCTGGAGACGACGACGTGCTCCCCGTCCCTTAACGACGTTCTCAGAATAGTCTTCCTCTCGCTGAGCGGTTTCCCTGTGAGGGGCTTCCCGCCTTTCTCCAAGATGTCAAAGACAACGTAGGTGCATGGCGTCTCACCGGCTTCACGTTCAATGTCCTGCTGCTTCGATGCCTGTACCCGCTTTGCCACAGCCTGGAAGTCGGGCCTGCCCCCCTTCATGACGATTATCTCCCCGTCGAGGACCACGTTTGAGGCCAGCTTCGATAGCTCGGCGAGTTCGGGGAACTTGCGAGTGATGTCGTTGTCATTTCTACTCAGGATGCTGAGTGTATCCCCGACTTGGGCTATGGCGCGTATGCCGTCCCACTTTACCTCGAAGAGCCACCCCGCCCCGCTGAACGGGGCGTCGACCGGCTCCGCGAGCATCGGCTGGTACCTCATCCCTTCTTCATCTGTTGGAGGGTCTCTTCGAGGGCCACCATTAGCTCCTTGACCTCCTCCTTCTTTTCGGGCTTTTCGATCTTGATGGTTTCGCCCTTCAGCTTCTGCTTGATGAGCTTCTCCACGTTCTCCCTGTAAGTGTCCTTGTACTCGGTGATGTCGAAATCACCGGTGAGGTTGTCGAGTATCTTGAAGGCGAGGTCAAGCTCCTTCTTGCCGGGCTGTTTGAGCTCCTTGATGTCCTTGACAGAGCCGGGGTCGATGACCTCGTTAGGGTAGCGGAGGGTGGTGAGTATGAGAGCGCCCCTGTAGGTGTGTATGAGGACGGGGTACTCCTTTGTCCGCATCGTGTAGCGCCCCACTCCTGCCATCCCCTTCTTCTCCAGTGCCGAGTAGAGGAGCCCGTATGCGTCCCCGCTCTTGTCGGGGCCGAGGATGTAGCTGCTCTGGAAGTATAGGGGGTCAACGCCGAGGACCTGAACAAATTTGTCCACCTTTATCCTGCGGTCCGACTCGGGGCGGATGGCATCGAGTTCCTCCTTCGTGAACGTGACGAACTCCCCCTTCTGAACCTCGTATCCGCGGGACACTTCCGCCCACTCTACGACCTCGTTGTCGTAGGTACAGACCCTCTGGTAGCGGAGGGGGCACCCGTCCTTCTTGCGTAGAAAGTGGAAGCTGTAACTTTGGTCACGGATCATGGTGTAGAGCTTGACGGGCACGTTTACGAGCCCGATGCTTATAGTACCGCTCCAGAAGCTCCGCCCTGGCGGAGCCTGTTCCTCATCGCTCAAGCCTAAATCCCTGTCTTAATCTTGGAACTCGTGGTCTTAACCCTTTCAGAATATTGTTGGAGACTCCCCCGAACCCGCATGGGAGAAAATCAAGTGAATAATTATCGCAGTTCCAAAGCCCATCTGGAAGATGAGGGGAAGTTTGAGGAAGCCGAGATGAAGAAGGCCTGCGTCAGCGGCCTAAAGCTGGTGTCCGGGGACTACTTCGGTGTAATGCAGGGCCTCAGCTATAACAAGACAGCCTTCCAGAGGATCCTAAGGGTCCCTGGGCTAGGTCTTCGCCTTAATGCGCTTACTGGGTTTACAGAACTCTTTCCATGCATCCGCCTTCCCGGGGACATTGTCTATTGTGAGTTTACCCGGGTCGAGTCCGTCTAGTTCCTCCCAAGTTATTGGTGTTGAGACCGTCGCGGTCGGCGTCGCCCTGAGGCTGTACGGGCAGGCCATCGTGCGTCCGTGGCCGTTCTGGGGGTAGTCGATGTAGACGGTGCCCGGCCTCTTCTGCGCCTTCTCGGAGGAGACGATGCCCGTCTCCTTAGCGAGCTCGATGCCGACTCTATGCGCGAATGCCCGGGTCTCGTCGAAAGTTTCCCTCCGCTCCGTCGGTGCTACCACATGCAGCCCCCTCTTACCCGAAGTCTTCACCCAGGCCGTGAGACCTCTGGCTTTGAGTTTCTCCCTGATCAATCTGGCTACACTCCCCGCCTCTGCCATCCCCGAGGGGGGCTGTGGGTCCAGGTCGAAGAGGATGATGTCCGGCTTATCGGGTTTGTCGATCCTCGTTAGGGGTATGTGTAGCTCGAGGGCGGCGAGGTTGGCGAGCCAGATAAGTGTGTCGAGGTTGTCGCAGACGATGTAGTCGAGTTCCCTCCCCGCGGCCTCGGAGTAGGTGTGGTGGAGCCTCACCCAGTCTGGTGTCCCCTGGGGGGCGTCTTTGCCGTAGAAGCCCTCCGCCTCTACCCCGTCTGGGTACCGTGTGACGACGAGCGCCCTCCCCTCTAGGAATGGTAGCATGCGGGGGGCTATCTTGATGTAGTACTTCACGACGTCGAGCTTCCTCACCCCCGTGGCCGGGTAGAGGACCTTCTCCAGGTTCGAAAATTGGACCTTCGTGAGTTTCTCCATCGGTTTGTAGGTCGATACTCGGGTTGATAAATTGAGATGTGCGTGCGCACCGCGTGAGCGGGTAGCGAATCCGCTGAGCAGGTGACCTGAGCGGGCAGGTAGGCAGCCTGAGCAGGCGGGTCAGGCTGTCAGCCAGGTAGGTCAGCGCGCGCGCAGTGTGTCTCCTAGATGATTCTTATCAACGGCTCGAGGTTTACCTCGGCCTTGATCGACTGCCAGATGAGGCTGTATTTCTCCGCGAGCTCGAGGGCGCGCCTGATCCTATCCTCGGTGCAGCCCCGCGCCACTATCCTCGGCTTCAGCGTCATCTTGTCGAAAGTTGAGGTTCTGTCGAGGAACTCCTCGACGTGCCCTTCCGCCTCGCATGTGTAGCTGACGAGGTCGATCTTGAGGCGTTCGATGCTCCAGATGAACATGAGTGCGTAGCAAGTGTTGAGGGCGGCGACGAACGCGTCCTCGGGTGTGAGCATGCCTTTTTCGCCCTTTATATCAGCCGGTGCAGAGAATGGTAGAACGGGACCGTTGCTCAGCACGACCTCGCCGCTGTGGCCGCCCCTCCACTCCGCGGTGGTCTTGTAGGTTGCCGTCTACACCACCTCTTGTATCTCGTCGATCTTTACGGCGAGCAGCTCGGCCAAGCGGAGCGCTACCTTCAGTCCGTCGCCTTCGAGTGTCCTCCTTCCTTTTGGCGCCTCGATGCCCCACTCCTTGATCAGTGCCTCCACGTCGACGCCCGCGGCGCGCGCGCATCTCGAGGTTCTTACTCAGGTCCGGGAGATATTTTCCCCAAGGCGAGGCCGATGACTATGCATAGCCCTATCCAAAGGGCGAGTAGCTTCTCGATCCAGCCAAGGTTCGCCTTTCTCTCGGTCACGTTTTTCCACGCCGTTCCCTGATCCATTTATATTCAATAATTTAAATATATGTTATTGATGGTCACCGTCCTATTCATCTGCGTCCACAACGCAGGGAGGAGCCAGATGGCAGAGGGCATATTCAACAGCCTCTCCGGAGGCCGTCACCACGCCATCAGCGCGGGAAGCCAACCCTCCACCCAGGTGAACCCCGTCGTTGTTCAGGCTATGAAGGAGATCGAGATAGACATAAGCGGCAACAAGCCGAAGAAGCTCACCGGCGAGATGGCGTTGGGGGCTGATCTGGCAATAACGATGGGATGCGGCCCCGACACCTGCCCAGTCGCCGGAGGCGAGATGAGGGAGTGGGAGATAGAGGACCCACACGGCAAGCCCATAGAGCAGATCCGGGTGATCAGGGACGACATCCTCACAAGAGTGAAGGCCCTTCTGAATGAACTAGAATCCGCGCCTTCACACTGACCTGATCGGGTTCGCAAGGCTGATTATCGTCCTGTTGTTAGTTATCCCCGGTACGGCGTTAAGCCTCTGGAGCAGAGCCATCAGCCCAGCCGGGTCAGCTGCCTGGACCCTGATGAGCATGTCCCACTCCCCGTCCGTGTAGTGGGATTCGAGGACCGCGCGCGCCCGTTCCGATGACCTATCTTACATCGTGGGGAGGTCGTGAAGATCGGGTATAGACTATCCTCAATTTAGAATTGACCTATTTGACGCATCCGCATCGGATTCTGCTCCACGTGGAACCAGTTTATATCCCACCCAAACCTTCGATCAAATGTTATGATCAAAAAAGCGTTAATCATGGGCGCCGCGGGCCGCGACTTCCACAACTTCAACGTCTTCTTCCGGGACAACCCGGAGTACGAGGTCGTGGCCTTCACCGCCGCCCAGATATCGGACCTAGACACGACGGCTGGAATAGAGAAGCGCACCTACCCGCATGAGCTCGCGGGGAAGCGTTACCCAGACGGGATACCGATCCACCCCGAGTCCCAGCTCGAGCAGCTTATACAAGACCTGAACGTTGAGGAGGTCTTCTTCAGCTACAGTGACGTGAGCCACCAGTACCTGATGAACGAGGGGAGCCGAGCCCTCGCATCTGGGGCGAGCTTCACACTCCTCGGCCCGAAGGAGACGATGATCAGGTCGAAGAAGCCAGTGATCAGCGTTTGCGCCAGCAGGACGGGGAGCGGTAAGAGCCCGACGAGCAGGTGGCTCGTCGACCTCCTCAAGCGGAGGGGGCTGAAGGTGGTGGTGATTCGCCACCCGATGCCCTACGGGGACCTCGTGAAGCAGCGGGTGCAGAGGTTCGCCACCCTCGAGGACTTGGATAAGCAGAACTGTACCGTCGAGGAGAGGGAGGACTACGAGCCCCACATCGAACGCGGTGTCATAGTCTACGCGGGCGTCGACTACCTTGACATAGTAAGGCGAGCCGAGGAGGAGGCAGATATAATCGTCTGGGATGGGGGCAACAACGACTACCCATTCTACTGGCCGAAGATTAGCATCTGCGTCGTCGACCCCCATAGAGCGGGGAATGAGCTAACCTACTATCCGGGTGAGGTGAACGTCCGCATGGCGGACATCGCCGTCATAAGCAAAGTGAACACAGCGCCGCCTGGGAGCGTTGAGCAGGTGAGAAAGAATATACAGTCGGTTAACCCCCGGGCGCAGATCGTGGAGACGGACATGGTGATAACAGCTGACGACGAGTCCCGGCTCCTCGGGAAGAGTGTGCTTGTGGTGGAGGATGGACCAACGGTCACCCACGGCGGCATGGGCTACGGAGCGGCGACTATCAAGGCCCGCGAATTGGAGGCGACCATAGTCGATCCCCGCCCATACGCGACGGGCACCATCAAGCACGTCTACGAGCAGTACCCCCACCTCCAGAAGGTCCTACCCGCCGTCGGCTATAGCCCCCACCAGATGAAGGAGCTCGAAGACGCCATCAATGCGACGCCCTGCGACCTCGTCCTACTCGGTACCCCAACCGACTTGAGGAGGTACCTGAAGTTGAACAAGCCAGCGATGCGGGTGAAGTACGAGCTTCGGGAGAGGCAACGCTGGGAGCTGGAGAGGGCCGTGATAAGCAGGATAGGCGGCTAGAGGACGTCGCATGCGTCCTAGACCTTGGCTCGGAGGATGTGCCCCTCCTCGGACTTCGTCTCATCCTCATCCGATCAGTGCCTGCGTTTCCCGAGTTTTTTAACGGTATAGCTGGTGTAGGTGGATCACTGAGACCAAGACTGCATTGGAGACCCGGCACTTGGAGGATATATAGGGTTAATCGATTGTTGAGATGGATTATTCCTGGGGACGCCACTCGCCGGTGGCGACCTTTGGGGTGTAGCCTCGGACGGATTCTGAGTTGAACTTGATGGTTCTGCCCTCATCCGCGGACTTATAGGCGTGCATCATGAGCTGGGTGACTAAGAGTCCGTCCGTCCAGTCCTCGGTGGGCATTGCGCCTGCCCTGAAGCTGTCGACCATGTGCCTGGTCTCTCCGACGTAGCCGTATGCGGCTGCCTCGTCGGGGACTATGGGCATGAGTCCCTGCTCGGCTGCCTGCTTCTCGACGAAGTCCTCGGACTGCTCGGATTTGATGTTCCTGCTGAGGAAGACGTTGAGTTCCTGCTGTAGGCTGTTCATGGTGACAGAGTACTCGGGGCCTAGCAACTCCATGCTTAGGCGGAGGCCGGGGCCGGTGTAGCACCAGCTTACACGTGTCTCGGAGAGGACGGGTTTGTCGTCTTCCTCGTAGGCGATGTTGACGGCGGCGTAGTCCTCGGCGGGGGTCTTGGCGTAGTCGACGTTGTGCTGCTTCCTGAGTTGGGTGAGGGCGGGTTCTCGGGTCCACTTGAGGCTGCATGTGGTGCACTGGATGGTCTTGGGTTTGAGGCTCGTCTTCGGCTTGTCGGGGTCGGTTAGCAGGTATCTTGAGGCCTCTATGCTGTGGCAGGCCATGTCGAGTAGGACTCCTCCGCCGCTTCTTCTTGGGTCCCAGAACCAGGCCATGTGGGGACCGCCATGCTCCTCGGCTGCTCTTGCCAGATAGGGTCTTCCGGCGGTTCTTGCCCCGTATCTCCAGGCGGCGTCTCGTCCCCTCACAATGCTTGGGGAGTAGACCTGGTTCTCGAGGTAACCGTGTAGTAAGCCGGTGCGTTGGATGGCTTTCAGCATCTCCTCTGCCTCGTCTGCGGTTCTGCCGAGGGGCTTCTCGCAGGCGACTGAGGTTAGGTTGCCGCGTCCCTGGGTTGCTTCTTCGGCGATGGTTCTTGTGGTTTCAAGGCGGACGTAGTTGGGATTCATGATCCAAGCGGCATTGACTGACTTGTCCTGTAGGGCCGCGTGTAGGTCGGTGTATGTCTTGGGTTTGGGTAGGCCGAGTGATTGGATGTATGCTGCGAGTTTCTTTGCGCCGTTCTCGTGGGGGTTGTAGACGGCGGTTATATCTGCATCTCTGACGGCTGTCATGCTCTGGGCCATGAAGCGGGCGATGAAGCCGGTACCTATGCAGGCGATGCCTAGCTTATCCATGGTTGTTGTGTCCGCGTGGCTGCGGATAAGCTCTAGCCCCGTTAGATGCCCGGGCTCTGCGCTCGCTGCCTTGTCGCTGAACCTATCCTTTTGAAGCCGAGGATAAGGATCAGCCCAAGAATCGCCGTTAGGACTATAGTGGCACCTGAGGCGGTGTCGAGGACTATGGAGAGGAACATGCCGGCTACGACGCTGATGGTGCCGAAGACTGGGGAGAGGAGTAGGGTGCGCCTGAAGGAACCGCTGATTTGTAGGCTCATCAGTGCGGGGAGGACTATCATAGCCGAGATTAGCAGCACCCCCACAATGGGTATCGAGGCTATGACGACTATCCCCGCGAGGACGCTGATGAGGTAGTCGAATAGGCTCGTGTTTATCCCCGCGGCGCGTGCTTGCGCCTCGTCGAAGGTCGCGTACTGCATCTCCTTGTAGAAAGCGACGACGACCCCGAGGATGAGGGCGAGGACGACCACAGCCATGAGTATCTGGGTGGAGTCGACTAGGAGTATGCTGCCGAAGAGTAGGCTGTCTATGTTGACGCCGAAGCCCCGCGCGAGGCTGAGGAGCACTATGCCGGAGGCGAGCCCCAGCTGGAGTATGACGGCCACCGCGGCGTCCCCCGAGATCCTCTTGGACCGAGTCGTCTTCGTTATTCCGATTGCGCCGAGGACCACGACCACAGCCGCCGCCCAGAGCGGCACCACGTCGAGGTAGTAGCCGAGGGCTAGACCCCCGAAGGCCGTGTGGGCGAGGCCGTCCCCGATGAGGGATATCTTCTTCAGAACTATGAAGACGCCGAGGACGCTGCTCGCCACGGCTATTATGATGCCTACGAGAAACGCCCTCTGGATGAAGGGCTCAGCGAGGAGGCTGAGGAGGCTACTAAGTGTGGTCATGGTGTGTCAGATGCTCCAGTGGGTAGTCGCATACTTGGCAGTCCTCAGTCACCTCGATCGGGTAGTCATACATCTTAGAGAGGACCTGGTCGTTTAGCTCGGAGGTGGGGCCTTGGAATTGGAGGGTGCCATGGAGGAAGGCGGCCCTGTTTGTGAGTCTCTTCACCACGCCTATGTCGTGGGTTGAGAGAATCATCGTGATCCCCCTGTCCCTGTTCAACTCGGAGAGTATCCTGTATATCTCGATACGTGAGGGGGAGTCGACGCCGCTCGTCGGCTCGTCGAGGACGAGAAGGTCTGGCTCGCCCGCGAGGGCTTTCGCGATTAAGACCCTCTGGGACTGTCCTCCCGAGAGTTCGCCTATCTTCCGCTTCATCAGGTCGTGTATCCCTAGGAGCCTGAGGGTCTCCTCTGCCTTGTCGTGGTCCTCGTGCCCGAGCCTGTGCAGGGGCCCGGCGCGTGGAGCGCGTCCCATGAGGACGGTCTCGTAGACAGTGAAGGGGGAGTTTGCCTCCGCGGTGGCGGTCTTCTGGGGGACATAGCCGACCCGTCGCAGTCCCTTTGGGGTGATGGGTGCCTCGAAGAGGCTCACCTTGCCGCTGCTCGGTTGTGTCAGCCCTAGTAGCACGTTGAGCAGCGTCGTCTTGCCGGCACCGTTCGGCCCGATGACCCCGAGGAAGTCCCCTTCGTATACATCGAGGGAGACGTGGCTGAGCGCGTCTACGCCTCCACCGTAGGAGACGCCGACGTCGACGAAACTGGCGACGATCTTCTTATCCGACATTGTTTAGTGCCACCGCTATGTTCTGTGCATCTTCTCGCATGAGGGCGATGTAACCCCTCCCCGCCGCGAGGTCGGCGGGCGTCAGCCCCTCAATGGGGTCCATGATGATCAGGGTAGCGTTCGTCTGCCCGCTAACCGCCTCGGGGATGGCCTGGTTCTCCAGAGACTCGTAACCAACGTACCGGAGGTGATACTGCCTGATCGCTGAGACGACGCTCTGGATGTCGCTCGGCGTCGGCTCCTCCTGGAAGGGGCCCTGGATGGGTATCTGGGTGAGGTTGTAGCGGTCCGCGAAGTAGGCGAAGGCCTCGTGGAAGGTGACGAAGTACCTCGTCTTCGCCTTGGCGACCATCCCCCCTATCTCCGCGTCGAGGGCGCTCAGCTTTACTTCGTAGGCGTCAGCGTTCGCCCGGTAGTAGGCTGCGTTCTCCGGGTCAGCCCTCATCATGGCCTGTACTATATTCTCCACCTGCTGCCTGGCTCGAGCCGGGTCGAGCCATATGTGGGGGTCGATGCTCCTCCCCTGCCTCTGGAAATCGGAGGGTACATCGAGAAGAGCTACGCCCTGACTCGTGTCTGCAACCTTCAAGTTCGGCCTGTCTATCGCGGCGAGAAGCTGGGGCACCCAGGGCTCGAGTCCCGCCCCGTTTATTATGAGCACGTCTGCCGTCGCCACCTTCTCGATGTCCGACGGCGTCGGCTCGAAGTTATGAATGTCAACCGAGCCCGGGACGAGTATGGACACTCTCGCTCTGTTCCCTGCCACGTTCGAGGCGAAGTCGTAGAGCGGGTAGAACGTGGCCAGCACAGTGAGGCCACTCTTCGGGGGCTGCGGCTGCTCTGCCGATAGGAGGGCGTACCCGGAGACTGCGACGACGGCGATGACAACAAAAAGAAGTATTGCGGCGACCCTCAGCCTCATGGTTAAGCGGTCAGCAGCCCAACTTATTAATGATTTGGATAATGTTATTAATTATTGTTATTAAAAAGGGTTATTTTTAATAACGTTCTTGGCCGACATCAATTCCCGCTAAGGCACGCTTCGACTCTCGGGCTTGCCCTAGGCATCTTCAGCTCCCCGAGTATCTCGGCGAGGCGCTGCCTCCCCTCCTCACTAAGAGGGACCTTCGGGCTCCTGCTCGTCGCCGTGAGGATTACGCCGCGTCTCTTGAGGGTTTCCTTCTCGATCTCGGCGGTGGCCCCTGGGCTGCCGTGGAATAGGTCGACCCACGGCTTGTACTTCGCATAGGCTGCCTCCGCTCTCTTCCAGTTGCCCTTCTTCGCCGGCGTCCAGATCTGCTTTATGAGGTCCGTGAGGCACCCGCTGGGTATCGTGCCGTCGGCGCCCAGCTCCGCCTCCTTTAAGATGAGCTTCGCCGCCATCCCCCCGAAGACGGAGACGCGCCCCGGCATCAGACGGTTTATGTCCCGGAGCTTGTCCAGCGTCCCCGGCCCCTCCAGCTTTATACTTGCGAGGTTGCTGTGCTCGTCGGCGAGGTCGAGATAGGTTGTGGGGCAGATGTGTATTCCCGTGGCGTCCTCCGCGTCCTGGAGCATGACGGGTAGGCTCGTGGCCTCGCAGATGGCACCTATGTGCTTCACCACGATCGCCTTGCTCGGCGTGTGGCTGAAGTAGGGGACCATGGCGATGACGCCGTCGGCGCCTCTGTCCTCAGCATGCTTTGCAAGGCGGATCGCCAGCTCCGTCCCACTGTGGCTCACGCCGAAGAGTACTGGCACGCGCCCGTCCGCCGCCTCCACCGTTGCGTCGAGGATGTCCATCCGCTCCTCCTCGCTGAACTTGAAGAACTCCCCCGCGATTATCCCCGGACAGACGCCTTCCGCCCCCCACTCGATGTTTGCCTCGACCTGCGCGCGCATCCCCGCCACGTCGAGGTCGCCCTTCGTGTCCGTCACGGTGCAGAGGGCGGGGTAGACCCCAGCCCAATCAGGCTTGACCATAATTAAATGAGGGTAACCATTTGTCTTAACGGTTACCACGGCAAGTGTTTTCTAAACATTCAACGGAGCTTTTCTCAGTGGTTCCATGGCGAGGTTACCTTATCCAAGGAAGAAGCTGAGGATGATCGGCCCCCAACGCAGCTACGACCCCGAGGCAACGCAGGCCGCGTTCCTCCTCGGCGGCATAGGCACCGGCAACATCAGCGTCGGGGCGCGCGGTGAGCTGCGCGACTGGGAGATCTTTAACAGGTCCGCGAAGGGACAGAGGATGCCTTACGGCTTCTTCAGCGTCGCCATAAAGGAAGGGAACAAGGTGGAGACACGTGTGCTCGAGTCCCGCCTGCAGCCCCCCTACGCTGAGAGCCATGGCTTCCATCCCAGCACCACAGCGGGTCTCCCCAGGTTCGCCCATAGCGAGATGCGTGGAGAGTATCCCCTCCTCTGGGTCGACCTCTGGGATGATGAGCTCCCCCTCAAGGTGACACTCGAGGCTTATACGCCGCTCATCCCCCACGAGCCCGACGACTCCGGTCTCCCCACCGCTGTCCTCACCTACACCATCAGGAACACGGGAACGACACCCATCGAGGTCACAGTGGTCGGCAGCCTCACGAACGCCGTCGGCTTCACCGGCGTCGACCAGTTCGGCGCCCTGAAAACGCAGGGATTCGGGGGCAACGTCGACGAGCTGCGGAGCGAGAACGGCTTAACCGGCGTCTACTTCTGGTCCCGGAAGCACCCGGAGGACGACATCCTGCACGGCAGCCTCGCCCTCGCAACCACCAATATGCGCACCACCGCTAAGCCTCACTGGCTCCGAAGCGGCTGGTGGGATCCCCTCCGCGAGTACTGGGACGACCTCCAAGACGGACGGCTCACCCCACACTGCTACTCGGAGCAAAGCGAGGAGGGCAAGACGGACGTCGCCAGCATCGGTGCCACCGAGGAGATCGCCTCCGGTGAGGAGAAGCGGTTCCGATTCATACTCTCATGGCACTTCCCCAACAGGGTCCGACACTGGGATCAGCGCCTATGCGCCCGCGGCGGCGACTGCGGGCAGGGTACCGTCCGCAACCGCTACGCGGCACGCTTTGATGACGCGTGGGAGGTCACCCGCTACGTAGTCGACACCTGGAACCACCTCGAGAGCATGACCCACGCCTTCCACGACGCCCTATTCGGCAGCACACTCCCCGCCCACGTTCTCGACGCCGCCTCCGCAAACATCACTGCCCTCCGCAGCAACACCTGCTTCTGGCTCGAGGACGGTACATTCCTCGCATACGAGGGCTGCTTCGACGACGCCGGCTGCTGTAGCGGCAGCTGCACACACGTCTGGAACTACGAGCAGACACTCGCCTATCTCTTCCCCACGCTTGAGAGGAGCATGAGGGAGGTGGAGTTCCGCAGCGAGACCCAACCAGATGGGGAGATGAACTTTCGCGCCAGGAACGCCTTCCCAGGCACCATAAACTCCGACACAACGGAGGCCGCGAGTGACGGCCAACTCGGCAGCATTACCCGCGTCTACCGCGAGTGGAAGTTAAGCGGGGACACCGCGTGGATGGCGGGCCTCTGGCCCAGGGTCAAGCTCTCGATGGACTATTCTATAAGGACGTGGGACCCCGAC
Organism: Candidatus Bathyarchaeota archaeon; assembly: GCA_017883585.1. Lineage (GTDB taxonomy): Archaea > Thermoproteota > Bathyarchaeia > TCS64 > TCS64 > UBA8941. The sequence goes on along the minus strand of JADGNG010000042.1, from coordinate 20,332 downwards.
GAGGACGGTGTCACAGACGGGCGCCAGCATAACACCTACGACATACAGTTTTACGGCCCCAACCCCCTCTCCGGCGTCATCTACATCGCAGCCCTCAGGGCAGCAACGAAGATGGCGGAGGCCGCGGGTGACTACGAGGCCGCTGACCGCTACAGCAGGCTCTACGGTAAGGGGGGCAGGCGCCTCGACAGGACACTCTGGAACGGGGAGTACTACGAGCAGCGCCTCCCAGACGTAAACGCGCACAAGTACCAGCACGGCGTCGGCTGCCTAGCCGACCAGCTTCTCGGGCAGCTAAACGCCCACCTCGCCGGCCTCGGCTACCTCCTCCCACCCCGGAGGGTGAAGAAAGCCATCGGCGCTGTCTACTCCCACAACCTACTCACAGACTTCTCCCACCACGACAACTGCCAGCGAACATACGCCCTCAACGATGAGGCGGGGCTCCTACTCTGCACCTGGCCCAACGGGGGGAGGCCAAGGATACCATTCCCATACAGCCACGAGGTGTGGACGGGGATAGAGTACCAAGTCGCCGCCCACCTCATCTGGGAAGGGTTACTCGACGAGGGGCTGGCCATCGTGAAGGCCGTCCGGGACCGCCATGACGGGGTGAGACGAAACCCTTGGGACGAGTTCGAGTGCGGCCACCACTACGCCCGAAGCATGTCCAGCTGGGGTCTTATACTTGCCCTCAGCGGCTACCAGTGCGACATGGCGGAGAAGAGGATCAGCTTCACCCCCCGGATTAACGGGGACGACTTCCGCTGCTTCTGGAGCACCGGCACCGCCTGGGGTACATACACCCAGAAGAGGGACGCTAACGGCAACCTCACCCACAGTGTCGAGGTGATCCACGGCAACCTCCGCGGCGTCAAGGTGAACGAGGAGCCCCACTGGTAGGGGAATCCGCCACAAGCCTGGCTATGAAGAAGCCCTCGCAGGCGTGCCTCTTCGGGATGAGCCTCTGCGCCTCGACGAGGCCGCGCAGCCCCGGCGCCCCGAGCCTCGGCGTCGCCTCTACGAGCCTAAACGCGGGGTGCCCCCCGAGGAAGCCCACCACGACCCCCTCGTTCTCCTCCACCGTGACGCTGCAGGTGCTGTAGACGAGCGCCCCGCCCGGCTTCACGTGTGCCGCCGCGTTCTCGATGAGCCTCCCCTGGAGGGCCGCGTACTCATCGATTGAGGCACGCGTCACCCTCCACTTCGTAGATGGGATGCCGTTGAATGTGCCCGTCCCCGAGCACGGTGGGTCCAGCAGGACCAGGTCGGCTGCCACATCCGGGAGCCCGTCGGCCTTCGACGCGTCCCCGAGAACGGGCTCCGCTATGGTCACGCCCAACCTCCCCATCAGCCGCTCCCAGGATGCGAGTCTCCCCGCATTGACGTCCACCGATACTATCCTCCCCCGGTTGCCCATGAGCTGGGCGAGGTGACTCGTCTTCACGCCCGGAGCGGCGCAGATGTCCAGAACGACGTCCCCAGGACCCGGCGCCGCGACCTCCCCAACGAGCATGCTCGCCTTATCCTGCAGGATGAAACCCCCCTCCTTGTAAGGCGCGGCGTCGGTCAGCCCCATAGAGCTTCCAAGGACCCGGTAGGCGTGGCGAATACCCGGCACGGCCTCGAACCTAAAGTCCAGTGCCTCCAACCCAGGGATCGGCGACTCGCCCCCCCGGAGGGTGTTGACCCGAACATACTTCGGTGTCTCAACGGGGGACATCAGGTCAGAAGCGATTCCCTCGTCGAACGTGGCGCAGACATACTCCACAAACCAGGTCGGCAGGAAGTTCTCGTGTGCCAGGGCCTCCACGCGGCTTAGGCTCCCCCAGGGAATCCTCTGGAGGGGGATGAGGTCGATGGCCTCCTCCACGGCTTTGAACGCCTTCCTGCCGAGGACCCCCCTGACGTGCTCGGAGAACCTGTGAGCCTCAGCGCCAGGGCCGCCGCCGTAGTGCACCATGTAGGCGTAAACCCTGAGGAAGCTCCTCAGACCAACGTCGAGGCCGTCGACTTCCCCCGGATCGAGAACCCCGTTGATGAGACAGTCGAGGGCGTTCCTCCTTGCCGACACGGCGTAGAGGAGTTCGCCCGCCTCAACCGCGATCCCCCTGTCCCCGACCCTGAGCTGCTTCAGAGTCTTCCTCAGGGCGGCGTCCTCGTTCATCCCCTGAAGCTCGACCCAGCTGAGAGCCTCCAAGGCAGCGGTCCAAGCCAAGCTCAAGAAAATCAATAACCTACCCTGCACGGGGGCATATAACCTGCCCGCAACCAGTGGCCTGAACCGAAAACAGTCGGAGATGGTAACTAAAAACCCACACTTGGGATGGTTAAAGTGAAGGAATTCCAATAGCTAACACATGCCAGAATGCGGGATCTGCGGGGAAAACGCTGAGAAGCTGTACCTATGCGGTAAATGCGGCGTCAAGTTCTGCAAAGACGACGGCTCACCTGAGGAGAAGCTATGCATCAACTGCTCGGAGAAAGACAAGGAAAACCATGATGCCGAGCACGAGGAAGAGCGCGAGAAGGAGCACGAAGCGGTTGAGACGGTGACGGAAGAAGAAGAGACCGAGGAAGAGGACGAAGAGGACAAAGACGAAAACCTGGATGATTATAGGTAATAATCACAAATAGACCAAACCAAGCCGTCACAGGCTAAGGTGCGGTTCCTCGAGTCCCCACGACGCAGACCCTCGTCGTCTTCGTGATAAAGACTCAATCTGTCCCATTCTGGAGGAGCAAGCCCAGCACCTATCTAGTGGCGACGTGCCTCGCCATACTGGCGTCCACATATGTACTCCAAAACACGCAGGTCGGCGCCGTCTCCGGGTTCACGCCGCCAACGCCGAGCTTCTACCTACTACTCGCCGGCCTAGTCGCCGCCTACCTCACCGTGGTCGAAGGCGTCAAGCTCCTCTTCTACCGCCAGTATACGCACCTCCTGGAGAGCGGATAAACACTTTAATCCGTGCACCCGTTGAGGGTGGGCGACGACGATGTCCTGGGACGCCGAGTACTCTAAGAACAGGCAGATCTGGGGGGAGAGGCCCAGCGAGCTCACCCTCGAGGCAGCGAAGAGGCTCGTACGCCACAAAGGTAGGCCCTTCAGGGTCCTCGACATCGGCTGCGGCTACGGCAGGGATACCATCTACATCGCGAAGAGCCTCGGCTTCAGGATACTCGGCATCGACGTCTCCGAGAAGGCGATAGACCTCTCCAAGGAGAACTCAGTGAACGCATTTGCAAAGCAGGCGGAGTTCAAGGTCACCGACTTCCGTGACCTACGCGGCCTCTTCGACGCCGTCCTAATCTCAAACCTCTACCACCTCCTCGACCCTCAGGGGAGACGCGATCTCGCTGTTCACGCTGCTCGGTTACTCGCCCCCGAAGGCACGCTCTTCCTGAACGCCATCTCTGTCCACGACAAGGAGCACTATGGGGTCGGCACGCTCGTCCGCGAGGAGGAAAACACCTGGGTCGATGATAAGTACATACACCTCTCAACTGAGGAGGAGCTGCGCCACGAGTTCTCCGCCCTCAACGTCAGGGAGCTCTATGAGCACGAGTACGAGGAGTCCCACCCCGGGGCGAGGACCCACTACCACATAGCTTGGATCCTAATCGCAGAGAAGGCTGGTTAGAAGGGTTGGTGCGGTCGCCGGGATTCGGACCCGGGTTTCCTGCGTGGCAGGCAGGTATCCTACCAGGCTAGACTACAACCGCGCGCATCCAGAAATGTTGGGGGCTGGTATTAATCTCTTACCCCGCTGCCCGCGCGACGAGGAGTGGGAGGAGCAGCAGCGCCGTCATGCCGACGAGCTACATGTAGATGATTAGGCTCGGCCCCGCCACGTCCTTCATTGGGTCGCCGACGGTGTCGCCCACCACCGCAGCCTTGTGCACCTCGGTCCCCTTCCTGCTCTTATCCCGCTCGATCAGCTTCTTCGCGTTGTCCCATGCCGCGCCGACGTTGTTGAAGAAGACGGCGAGGCAGACGCTAGTAAGGGTGATACCTATTAGGAGGGCGACCAGGGTTTCTGCCCCAAAGAGGATGCCCGTAACGACGGGTGGGACGACGGCGAGTACACCGAGCTACACCATCTCCTTGAAGGCGTTCTTGGTGCTGATGTTTATGCAGCGCTCGTAGTCGGGCTCCTCCTTGCCCTCCATTATGAGGGGGTTCTCCTGGTACTGCCTCCTGATCTCATCCACCATCTTCTCAGCCGTCTTCGCCGTGGAACCTATTGTTAGGCTGGCGACGAGGAAGCTGAGGGCGGCGCCGAGGAAGAGTGCAGCGAAGTTCCACGGCACCATGAGATTGAGGCTGTTCACGCCCGCGACCTGGAAGAATGTTATGAAGACGGCGAACGCGGTTAGGGTGCCCGTCGTCATGCTCAGGGTCTTCGTGTAGGCCTTCACGCTGTTGCGCGCGCGCTTTTTTTAAGGCAAAAATAGCTAAATAATGGGGTTAACCCTCGCGTTTCTTCAGGATCATCTCGGCCGCTACCTCTGCCGCCACACCACAGACCTTGAGGCACCCGTTGTCACCGTGGCCGCCGGAGTTGATGAAGTCAGTCCTCTGTGAAGCGTCGGCAAGATTCCAACTCCTCCCATATAGGGCAAGCTGGATGTCCCGGCAGAGCGTAGAGGGGAGCGGCTTCTTCAGCCCCCACTCCTTCTCGAGGCGGCGCATGAACTCGTTGCTCAGCGCGTACCCGTCCGCGATTGTGCTCTGGAGCTTTGGTAGGTCCTCCAGCTTCTCCCTACCCTCCTCGAGGCCGAGCGCCATAAGCGCGCCGACGAGGGCGCCGCACGACTCTCCCCTTCTCGCCATACCGCCGGCGAAAGCGGTAGCCGCCCTGAGGCTCTGAACATCGCCGATGCCGAGTCCCTCCTGAAGTGCTGAAATAACTGCTTGGCTGCAGCCACTCATATTCTCATTCGCGTGAGCCTTCGCCCTAATCGCCTTGACCTTCTCAGCATTTACCATAACTGGAACTTGGCTTCAACCGATTTAAACCATGACTTCGGCTACTTGATCTTGGGGAGGAGCCTCTCCGCCGCTACCTCGGCGGCTACGCCGCAGACCTTGGGGCACCCCTCGTCCCCATGCCCACCGCACGCGTAGAAGGCCTCCCTCTGGGCGATGTCGCGGAGGTCGTAGCTGCGCCCGTAGATGCCCCTCTGGATGTCCCAGCAGATCGTAGACTTCAGCGGCTCCTTCAAGTGGAAATCCTTCTCGACTCGGCGCTGGAACTCGGTGGCGACCGCGTCCGCCTCGGCGCAGGCCGCCGCGTATGCGGGGGTGTCGGGCATCCTGCTCCGCCCGTCCACAATGCCCACTGCCATAAGCGCTCCAAGCAGGGCACCGCATGTCTCACCTCTCCTCGCGACGCCGCCGCTCAGCACAGTCGCCGCCCTGAAAGACTCGATGTCACCGACGCCCAGCCCCTCCTGCAGGGCGAGCAGCACCGACTGGCTGCAGCCACTGTACTTGTCGTAGAATAGGGCACGCCTACCGATCTCTTTCACCAGAACTTCGTCGACCATGGCTGATATTCGGATGGCATCCGATTTAAGACGTGGTGGTGCGCGCTACCAAGGTTTATACGGGACATATCCTGCATCCAGCAGGAATGATCGGTCTCCACCTGATGCTCGACGGCGTTATGCGCTCCCCCGTTGCCAGCGAGACGGTCGAGTCCATCCTCAACGAGCTACCGGGCAGGATAGGCATGAAGATAATCGCTGGCCCTGTTATCGTGGAGGGAAACGAATGCAACCCAGGGTGGACGGGCTTCGTCGTCATCGACAAGAGCCACATAGTCATCCACACCTTCACCGAGGGCAACCGCATAAGTATAGACGTCTACAGCTGCCAGCCTTTCGACTCTGGCGAGGTGGAACGCTACCTACACGAGAAGATCAGCCTCACCCGCGTCAACAAGAGGGTCGTCAACCGCTCAGAAGCATAGCCTCTTTAGAGCGTCGCCCGGTTGCTAGCTCTTGATCTGGAAAGTCTCCTCCAGCCTCTGGGTCGCTTTGAGCGCAGCGCGCCAGGCGAAGAAGAAGAACACCACGATAACGATTAGGACGGCTAGGCCGCTGCCAAGCTCGCCGAGGGCACCACCGAAGGCCCTTACTATTAGGGGATAGCTGACGAGGAGGATTGTGGTTGCAACAAGGGCGAGGGTGGCGATGTAGAGGAACCCCTCGAAGCGTTCGTTCGCGACACGCTGCCGCCCCATCCGGGAGGCGACGCCGCTAAGCAGCCTCCTGTAGACACGCCGCATCCTCAGGCTGACTAATATGACAACGAAGATCGTGAAGATGGCGACGACGGCATCCGTGTAGCCCCTGATCAACTGGGGGATCAGCACCGGCGTCACGTAGGTTATGACTATGTTCCCAGCACCTACGACGAGCAAGATTATAGCCACCCTTCTTATCAACTCCCAGAAGGCGGAGCGAATCTCCTCGAAGACCGCCGACTCCTTCCCTAGGGCCTCTCCCACGACTTTGAATGTCCCCTCCAGCCTCTCCCTGAGCTGCTTCGGGAAGAGTGAAGCGAGGCGCTCCGGCAGCGTCTTCTCGAACATTATAAGTCCACTCGACATGATGGCGGAACCCGCGAGGGCGATGACGCTCACCATGTAGAGGCTCTGGCTCGCAAGACCCGAGTCAGTGGCGTTTCGCGCCACGATTACGCCGAACTCGCTTATCGCTAGCATGTAGAGGCCAAGCCTGAAGCCCTCCTCCAGTCTTATCCCCATCACCCAGCTGCTCAGGCTGAAGCCGATGTATTTAATGAGGACGACGAAGAGGGAGACGAGTATAGCGACAGCGATTAGCGTGGGGTCATTGAGTAGTGGGAGACTTGCTCCGATACTTGAGAAGAAGATGAGGCTGCTAAGGTCCCTGATGCTCTTCATTCTCTCCTCGACGACATCCTGAACGCCGAGGTTACTGACGACTAGCCCTCCGATGAAGGCGCCGAAGGCCGTGCTCAGCCCGGTGAGGACCCCGACGTAGGCGTATGAGAGCACCACGGCGAGGCTCAGGGCGAGGAATATCTCGCTCTCCTTCCCCGCGGCCCACCTGAGAGGGCGGCCGAGGACGCGGAGGCCGAGGTAGATCATGAAGATGACACTTAGGAGGATGCTGGCAAGTAGCTGGAATAGGCTGAGGGGACTCGGCCTCCCCGCAGCGGCGAGGACGGGGAAGAGGCTCAGGCCCACGATTGCTATTATGTCCTCGAATGCGCCGACGCCGAGTATCGTCGACCGGGTCCCCGGGTCCTTGATCCCCCTCTCCTCGAGCATCTTGAAGGTTATAGCGGTGCTCGTGTTCACCGCCATGAAGACGAGGACGAGAACGTCCCCCCAGGCAAGGTGGAGGACCGTGCCGAAGAACATCGTCAAGGCGGAGACGATCACGACCTCCACCGCAACGATGCCACCCGACTTCAGCCCGCTGCGGCTCAGGAAGTCGAGCTTCACAACGAGCCCGATCTCGAAGGAGATGAGGATAATACCCAGTTCGCTGAGGAAGCTGAGGAGGGGGCTCTGCGTGTCAACGAGGTGTAGGATGGGGCCGACTATCACGCCGCCCAGAATGTAGCCAGCGACGGCTGAGAAGCCGAGGCGCCTCGCTAAGATGCCGAATACGCTCGAAGCGAGCAGAGGTACGACCAATAGAAGTATAGCGTCCTCGGCCACAACGACACCTTCACCCGCGTGGGGCTCAGGTAACTGAATCTGCATCCCTGAAAAGGGTTATGGGGGCACTGAGTCAAGGTTTATCAAGAATCCTTCCCAAACCGGAGATAGGTGAATTCTATATGAGCAAGAAGGACCCGATGATGGCCGAGAAGTTCAAGCAGCTATCTGTGTTGGAAAACGATTACGCCGTGAAGCTCGACGGCGAGGTCAGGGGCTATGGCAACGAGATATTCAGGGATATAATCGGCTCCATAGCCGTCGACAGCAAGAAGCACTCAGGCCTCTTCAAGGCGTGCGCCGCCATCAGCAACGGCGACAGCCTCAGCCTCGGGGAGGACGAGTACAACGGGCTAGTAGCCAGCCTCAAGAAGCACGAAGCGGTTGAGGGCAACATGATAAAAACGGTCGACGACCTCCTCGCTAAGACGAATGACGAGCGCATCAGGATGATGCTCAACCACATCAAGAGCGACGAGATTAGGCATCACCTCCTCATCGAGAACCTGACTAAGATGGTGGCGAAGAAGGAGGTCATCCTTGAGAAGGACATGTGGAACCAGCTCTTCAGGGACGTCCTCACGCACGGCCACGCCCCACCAGACCAGTGGGAGCAGCCCGAGTAGCCACGGAATCGAACGTATAATTGGGGCTCAAAAAGGTAAATAAATGCTAAATATAGCCCCTTTACCCAACAGGGGATATTTTTGATAGGAAAACTTCTTTCGCCTCTTTATAAGGGTTAAATTTAAATAAATTCCCTCCCTCACTAATTGTTGCTCGAAATACGCCCCGGAAGAGATGTTACTCAACAGGGAAGATTATCTGCGGGTGGACGCCGAGTATGACGGCAGGGGCCTAGAGATTAGGCTGAATGGTGACCCCTATAGGGTCGGTTATCCCTCAGGCGTTTGGGGGGGCCTCGACGAGGATGCGAAGAAGCTCATCACCGACCACATCGCCTTCCTCTCCACAAACTACCTCCCCATGGTCCTAGGCAAACGGGGCATCATCTACGGCACGAGGCAGCCCATGCTCGATAGCTTTTCTTTCAAGAGCACCGTCTACGACCTCCCAAGCACCGCCCTCCTAGACGGCCACTCCGCCGTCGAGTACATTCGGCGCTACTATAACACAGACTTCATCTACGAGGGAGGCGAAACAGTCGTCTGGGGGAAGGGGTACAAGCCGAGGAACCGTGCGATAATCAGCTTCACCAGTGGCAAGGAGAGTCTCCTCACCCTCGCAGTCTGCATGGAACTCGGCATAGAGCCAATCCTCGTCAACGTCGTCGAGCCATCGAATATTTGGGAGGAAAAACACAGGCGGGGCCTCCTCAAGAGGATGGCCGCCGAGTTCGGTGTCGAGTACCACATGATACGCCACGAGCCCGGTGTCTTCCACGACGGGCGCAGGATGGGGTACAAGCCCTCGAGCCTAGGCTGGGGGAGCCAGCTTCTCTACTACCTCGTCCTCTTCCTCCCCTTCATGATCCACTCCAGGGCACGGTACGTCTTCTTCGGTAACGAGAACAGCTGCGACAAAGAGGCACCACACCCCGAAGGTTTCCGGACCAACTACTGCTTCGACCAGAGCAGTGGCTGGACCCAGCAGCTCGACAGCGTCGCCCGTATACTCACCAATGGCTCAGCTAGAGTAGGGAGTCTCGTCGGGCCCCTTAATGAGATCGCGGTGACAAAGGTCCTCCACGAGGCGTACCCCGACCTCGCGAAGTACCAGATGAGTTGCTTCTGCGAGGACCCCCCCGCGGAGGAACATAGGTGGTGCTGCGCCTGTAGTAAGTGCGCCCGCACAAACGCCTTTATCCGGGGCCTCGGCTACGACCCGAGGAGAGTCGGGTTTTGGGAGGACATGTTCACGGAGGAGCACGCCAACCTCTTCTCAGCGCTGAACGGTGAGAAGACCTTCGGCTTCGACCGCTCGGGACTGGGTAGGGAGGAGCAGGAGCTTGCCCTCTATATGGCGGCGCAGAGGGAGCCTAACAATAGGTTCCTGCAGAGGTACATGGAAACGAGCATCTACAACGGTATATCCGGTGAGGGAGGAGCGGGGAACGAGAGATTCCGCCATGACTACGAGTTTTACATGACCCCCCAACCTTACCCGGCCATCCCCGAAGAACTCCGCGAAGGGGTCTACGCTCTCTATAACCATGTTCTCCGCGGGGGCTAGCTACCCCCAATCTCTACGATGTAAGTGAATAGGCATAAGGGCTTCCTCAACTCATACGCCAAACCCGCCCATGAGAGGTGGCCTGGCACGACCTCCCTCCCCCTGAAAAGCCGCGCGCCTTCGACCCCCCAAAGCCTGAATGAGCTTGAACCATCACTCGCGCTGAATCTCGCCCACTCCGCCTCGACGGGGCTCCACGCCCCCACGCGCCAACCATGAAGAGTCAACCCGCTCGAGTCCTCATAGGAGTCGAAGACCCGAGCATCGAGCTCGTTCATCACACTCAGCCTCGTGCAACCGGGGACCAGACCCGTAGGGTCCATCGTTACCCTGATGACGTCGTCTTCCACCTCGTAGTCCATGGAGACGCTCCCCCTCGATTGTGTGGGTGAGAAACCATGTTCGATAGCCTGCGTCGAGCGTTCGAGCCTCCAGAATCCGTTAGCCACGATCTGAGCGAAACCCCATGAGCGGTACAGGGGTGATAGGTTCCCCATAAGCCAGCCGTCGAAGAGCGCGTCTGGCCCAGGAAGGCCGGAGAGAAGCCGGCTCCTCCATATCTTTGTCGAGATAGCGTTCATCTCGAAGGTCTTCCTCGCGCCTTTATCGATCTGCTCGACCTTGGCGTGTGTGGAGTAGACGAAGTTCCCGCCGATGAAAGCCACTGGGACGCCGAAACCGACTCCCTCACCTGCTATGTCGGCGCCTGCTATAGTCAGGATCGCCCCTTTCTGGAGTCCGTTAGACCGCAGCCTACGCGGCCACGGCTCTCCGGTGATCACGATCTCGTTATCTCTAACTCGGAGCCTGACGGCGTCTCCTTCGCAATTCCCCACAGTGATCCTTGAGTCAATACCCAATAAAAAACCGGACCTCGGTGGTTCAGGTTCCCGATCATTTTTTGAAGAATAGCTGCCAGGAGACACCGTACCTGTCGTTCACCCAGCAGTACTTGTCGGCGTAAGGGTACTTTCCCAGGGGAATGAGAACTCCGCCCTCGGAGAGCTTACCGTGGAGCCTATCGATCTCCTCCTCTGAATCACAGCTGACGAAGAGTGAGACGGCGGGGGTGAAAGTGTAGGCGTGCGGGAGGCTGCTGTCCATGGCGTTGAAGACTTGGTCACCAAGGGTGAAGGAAGAGAACTTGACAGTGCCCACGATGTCCCTTTCATCAGGGCCATAACGCTCCACCACGAGGATTCTGGAACCCTTGAAGAGGGAAGTGTAGAAGTGGATCGCCTCCTCCGTCTTCCCCGCGTGTTTGCCCGTGAACATGAGCGATGGCTTGATCCTCTGCTTAATCGGACTTGACATGGTGTCTTCCTTTCGATTTTTATCCTTATTAACATGGGGTAACCCGGACCACTTCTCGTACTAGCGCCAGGTATCCTCTATTAAGACCCGTTCCGACGATAAAACCGGTTCAAAGATGCATAGCAACAGGGTGGTTCTCATCACCGGCGCAACCGGTGGGCTCGGCAGGGTCGTCACGAAGAGGTTCCTCGCCGAAGGAGCAGTTGTGGCCGCCGTGTACCGGAGTGAGGACAAGCTCAAGGAACTCATCGAATACGTTGGGGAAGGAAAGGTCAATGGGTTCAAGGCAGACGTCACCGACCCCGCTAGCGTCTCCACCCTAATAGCTGAGGTCACGAAGAAGCTGGGACGGGTCGATGTACTACTCAACATCGTTGGGGGCTATGCAGGTGGGACACCATTGCAGGAGTCTGAGGAGGTAATGCTTGACGAGATGGTAACCCTAAACACGAGGTCAGCGTGGCTGTGCAGCCGAGCGGTCCTCCCTGGGATGATCGAGAGGAATTGGGGGAGAATTGTGAGCGTCTCGGCTAAGAACGCGACCCCTAGTGGACGGAGGGCAGGGAACATCGCCTACGCCATCTCGAAGGGTGGGATAATCACCCTCACCGAAGCACTCGCAGAGGAATTGTCAAAGGTTGAGGTCAATGTCAATTGCGTCATGCCGGCCACCATCGACACCTCTAAGAACCGAGAGAAGATGCCAAAGGCAGACACCTCCAAGTGGGTAAAACCCGAGGACATCGCCGAGGTCATACTATTTCTCTCTTCGGATTCTTCAAAGGCGGTGACAGGAGCCACTATCCCTGTTTTCGGCCGATCATAGTCTTATAATATCATACTAGTTAATTGATGAGAATTTCAATCTGTATTATCTTATTTAAAATTAACGTAATCACACCATTTAAAAAAGTTTTTAAATAAAGAACGGCTAAAAAAACCTAGAAATGTCCGATGACGAAAAAAAATACAAATACCACACCGTCAACCTCCCCGAGAATCTAGCCGCCAAAATTGAGGAGGTTATTGTTAATGGTAATCATGGATACACCAGCGTCCCAGACTTCGTAAAGAGCGCTGTACGTAGATACCTAAGGGAACTTGGATATCTCGTCTAAATCTATTTATGACAATGACACGCGCGCCTTAACCTCATCGACGTGAACAACGTCGTACTTGCAAGGTTCCATAACGCCAAGAGGAAGGAGGACCTGATCGGGAAGAACATCAAGGAACTCTATCCCAGCGTTGAGTCGACGGAGTGGTACCCCGCGTACTTGGAGGTGCTGAGGACCGGCAAGCCATGACATGCTGATAGGCTACGCAGCATCGGGGACTCCAATCGTTTCATTCTGGCGTTGTCCGTCTTCAGGGTCGGCGATGGCATGGGCACCATATCGAGAAACATGACCGAGAGCATAGAACTCGAGGAGAGGCTACGCAGGACTGAGGTGATCGCTGCGGTGGAGCAAATAGGCGCTACCGTCGCTCACGACCTGCGAGGTCCCCTGGGCCAGATCGTCCAGTCGATACAGATGGTGAAGTGGAACCCCACTCTGACATCCCGGATACTCAAGCTCATCGAGGAAAGCGCCACCAGGTCTCTGAAGATGATCGCTGACTGGAGATCGAGCACACGGGAGATCGTCCCCCAACCTGTGAAGACCAATTTGGGCTCACTCATCAAGCATGTCCTCGAAGGCACGACGATCCCATCTAGCACCGAGGTAACCAGCACAATAGGGGAGGAGCTTGACTCCGTCAGCCTCGACCCGGACATCATGCACAGGGTCATTGACAACCTCGTTGAGACCGCCGTCGATTCGATGCCCCATAGCCGGAAGCTTACAATCGAGGCTAAGAAGTGCAGCGCCGGCACAGTCATTTCCGTCAGCGATGTGGGAATTGGAATCCCCGAGGAGGTAAGGGAGCGCATCTTCGCCCCCTCTACACGACGAAAGCGGGGGGCATGGGGCTCGGTCTCACATACTACAAGCGCGCGGTTGAGGCACACGGCGATACTATTTCATTCGAGACCGAGACGGGGAAGGGGACCACATTCACCGTAACGCTGCTCGTGGAGAAGCCCTGACACTCCGAGAACCCCCGAAAACCGGTTTTCAACATTTAAATACAAACGTTCCCAACCGAAACCTAGTGAAAATCCCATGTCCTACAAGATCGAGGTCGATAGAGAGGCCTGCATAGCCTGCGGCGTATGTTACGGAACAGACCCAGCTCACTACGAGGGAGATTCAGAGAGCAAGTCACAAGTCATAGGCGGCAAAGGCAATGGCAAATCTATCGGTTCCTTTGATGATGGTGCCAAGACTGACGCCCAGCGTGCGGCTGACTCCTGCCCAGTCACAGCAATAACTATATCCTAAGCGATCCTCCCTGGAGCTTCCGATACATCAACTTGTGTCGAAGTTACATAGTACGAATTAATGAGCATTTATTCAACAAGTAACAAAGTGGTGGACCCCACAACAATTAAACATCCGGGGTGCAAATCAAACCCGACCTCCAGTGGATGTCCTCTGCGCCGGTAGCTTCATGATCGATATAGTAGCCCCACACTTACCAGCAATAACCCCCCCTGGTGGCCTCATCTATGCCCCGAAGGGAATAACACTAAACATAGGCGGCCACGCCGCCAATGTTGGCGTGGATTTAGCTCAGTTAGGGCAAAAAGGAGTCGCATCGGCTGGTTGTGTGGGGGACGACATTCTTGGAAGGTACATTTGCGAGACCTTAGAAAGCAGAGGAGTCGAAGCCCGACCTCAGGTGCTTAAAACGATACCAACTGCTAAGAATATAGCTCTAACAGTGGAGGGGGAGGATAGGCGATTCATAGCCGAATTAGCGGCCAATACACTCCTTAGAACAGAGTATATTGAGAATCTACTAACTGAAGGGCCACGCATGCTCTTTCTTGGCACGATTGGGGGCTTGAAATACATAGATGCGAACCTCGAGAGACTCCTCACCGCAGCCCATACCCAAGGCACGATTGCCCTCGTGGATGTAATACCCCCAACCGAGCCCAATTGGAACCACCTCATAAAGGCTCTTAAGGCAATAGATATCCTGCACCTCAACGAGGATGAGGCAAGACGAGTAACAGGCATCAACGACCCCCTATCTGCAGCAAGGAAGCTACGCAGTGAAGGAGCTAATACAATAATAGTAACAACAGGCCAATCTGGATTAATCTCCCTTCGCGATGAAACTGAGATCATTATGCCCAGTTTCAAGGTGGAGGAAGTAGATACAACCGGAGCCGGAGACGCTCTGTGCGCTGGGCTCATCTACAGTCTAATGAAAACCGGGAACCCCTCAGCACCTTCCGAAGATGAATTCATAAATGCATTACTTGAGGGACAGGCAGCTGGCGCGGCATGTGTCTCGGCTCCAGGTGCGACGACTGCTGTAAAGGCGAGGGAAGTCAAGGCTCTGCTTAAAGGACAGGGGAATTCTATTCTTAGTGCATCATTGATACACCGTACAAATGATTAGGGGAGCCCAAATGACTGATGCAGGTCGAAGGATTCCCTTGGATTCGGGGGGCCTGGACGTCCTTTTACAAGGCGGGTTAGCAAGAGGCTCAGTTACCCTTGTCTACGGAGAGCCTGCATCAGGGAAAACTACCTTAGCCTTAAGCACCGCGATTAATCTCCTCCGCTTAGATCATGCATCAAAGATATTATACATAGACTCCGACGCGAAGTTTACCCCTAATCGCTTCATTCAGATGACAGGGGACGAGTCGTATCTGTTGAGGCTAAGATACCTCCGTCCAACAACGTTCGAAGAGCAGGCTGAAGCAATTGATAATCTCCCAGACAAACTAAACGGGGGAGATATGGTCTGTGTCGACTCAGTTACAGGGTTATATAGAATCGAGACGGGAAATTCACAGAAAACATTCTCTGAAAACAAGGAACTTAACAGGCAGCTCGGCTCAATTAAGGAAACCGCTACCACTATGAGTGTTTCATTTCTCCTTACCGGTCAGGTAAGAAGCGTAATCGACTCACCGGTGCCAGACGTCGAACCCGTAGCCCATCGCTTACTCCGATATTGGAGCGACACAGTCATAAGGCTCGAGAACACAGCCACGCAGGGAGTGAAACAGGCTACCGTCGAGAAGCCGGAGAGCCTAAGAGGCGCGACTAGGTTCGCGATAACTCAGACTGGGATCGGAGAAGAGCCAAATTGGTGATTGATGAGATCAACTGGTTCCTCGGAACCATCTGGCTCTTTCTACCTGCTTACTTCGCTAATGCCGCCCCTGTCCTCCTACATGGTGGTGGCTCCCTCGACGGTGGTCGGAGCTGGAGCGACGGCAAACGCATCCTAGGCGACCATAAGACAGTCTACGGCACAGCAGCGGGCATCGCTGTCGGAGCCCTATTCGCGGTTGTCCAGGGAAACGCGCTACAGGGGACGCTCTTCGCCGTCGGCGCCATAGGCGGAGACTTATTATTCGCATTCATAAAGCGCCGTCTCGGCCTGAAGCCTGGTAAACCCCTCCCCCTTTGGGATCAGGTAGGATTCATTATCATCGCAATATTATTGGGCAGTATAGTTGTGCCACGCCCTACGTGGCAGCAGGATGTAGCCATGATCCTGACTACAATTCCCGTTCATTACGTCTCAAACCTCTTCGCTTGGGGTCTAAGCTGGAAAAAAGAGCCCTGGTAGTTGAGCGTTTCTCCGTCGTTCGAAGCTTTAGAACGGCCGTTCTAAACCCTCTCTTTAAATGATCTGACCACCTTCCATTACAGCGGAACATGGGAACTTGGTAAAGGTTTTAGACCCGTAGGAGTATTAATCCAAATGGAAACTTCGGACTGGGAGGCGGAAGTTGTCTAAGCGAAAGATGCTGGCTGCGGAAGAGGACCTTGCGAATAGGGTCGCCGAGCTAGCAGAAAAGCGTGGCCTCACGGTCTACCAGACTGTAAACGACATCCTTGAGCAGGCGATACGTGCCGAGGAACAAGGTCTCAACCTAAAAGAGGCAGTTGATCGTCGAGGTGACATGGAACGCGCCCGCGAGATGGGTCTCACCTTTACAGTCGAGCACCTATACTACCAGGTAGTAGATGCTGCATTTGTAAAGGATAAGGAAAAGATGCGTGACCTCTGGCGCGACATGGGGTTCTGGTATGGCAAATACTTCAAGAACAGGAGTAAGGAACCCGTCAAGGATCTGACCGAGGCAATCGGCTTCCTAACCCATGGTAGCCAGTTTAATGCTGAGAAGGGAAGGGGAGACGAACTTACAGTTAGTTGCATAAATGAACGCTACACGAAGGGCTATACTGAAGTATTCGCGACCTTCATAGAGGCGGCTTTTCAGGTCCTCGGCTATAAAACGTTGGAAAATGAGGCAAGCCGAGGGATCATAAGATTACGACTCGCAAAGGAGTGATGAATTGACTAAGAAGCAACCCGAAGATACGAAGCTTTTGATGCTCCCGAGCGAACTAGTTAACCGACTAAAAGATGTTTCAAATAAGAAGGGAACAAGCCTCTCCGGGTACGCCGTGGAGGTCTTAGAGGAAGCGTTGCGAGCTGAGAAATTAGGGGCTGCAACTCTGAAGGAAGCGGTCGAGGCCTACAGAATGGTTGACATACACAAAGGAGCGGGCGCAATGGTTGTTCCTAGAAGCAGCTTGGGCCAATTAATGGATGACCTACGAAATCGGCGAGATGAAGATCTCCCCACAGTATGGGAGGAGGCGGGTAGGTGGTATGGCCGATACCTAGCTGGGAAGCTAGAGAAAGAAGAAATAATCCCGTTCCTCCGAAGAGACCTGTTGGCAAGTTGGAACCTAGACGAAGTTGAGATAGCTGATGGCGACGATGCTGTTCTGAGGTTCACGGGTTTTGGAATGTCGGAAGAATTCACTAAACTTCTCCTAAGCTATGTTCATGGCTTAATGGAGTCTCTTGGATACCGTGAGACGGAGAAAGATAGCCTACGAGGCATGGCTACAATCAAGTATATCCGATAAAAAGTTACCAATTTTAACATCGTAAAGTTATTTTTAGACGTTTTTAATCTCTATATTGATATTTTGATTTTACCCTGTTTTTAAGGGATATTTCATGCTATTTTCCTAATATTCAGTGCTGCTTTAAATCTTTAAAAAAACGACCTAAAACACCCAGATTCTTATTCATTATTTATGAGACAATCCACTTTTCTGTATACATTGTCCTACTTATGTATACAACAGCGGGGTGGTGTAGACATACGCTTAAGTAGGATCATGAACTGGATTTGTCAATCGTCATGGTAGATAGGTTTGAGTCTACTCAGATCCGTTTACCGAGACGATAAATCAAGGTGAAAAAGAAAAAATGAATGGTAAGAAAACTATACCATTGTTAGTAATTGCTACTCTAATGCTATCACTTCTACCTTCAATAATGTTCGCTCACGCAGCTATTGGTCTAACATCTGTTACACCTGGTTCTGGCCAGAAGGGTGACACCATAAAGGTTCTAGGAACCGGTGTATCCGCTGGTACAGTCGTACAACTCTACTGGGACGACGTGACACATGCATGGAACGGCATAAACGGCCTCTTGAACTCCACTACCGCCGCTGCGAGTGGAAGCTATGAGATCTGGTTTAACGTTCCTGAGGCAGTCACTGGAGCCCACTACCTTTGGTTGAAAGATGCCAACCAAAATGTCGTTTCCCAACTCTTCACCATGGTACCATCGCTGACGTTGAGCCCCAGCGCGGGACTCCAAAGCGACACTATCACTGCCACTATGAACGGTTTCCCCAAGGATGCCAAAATCAGAATTGATTTCGGCACGCTCTCCCTAGTTATTGCTTCTCCAACCGCCAACGCCTTAGGTTCAGTCAGTTCAACTTTCAAGGTTCCGACAACAGCACTAACCCAGTCATACAATATTGTGGCCTACAACTCAACTGGGCCGGCAGTGCAGCCCTTTGCCACGACTGCATTCGTCGTTGGGCCAGTCATCACAGTCAACCCAACCGTCGCAGTGGTCGGTCAGGCCGTCACAGTGAACGGCCGAGGATTCTTCCCTACTGCCACAATCGGTGGGGTGGTGACGAATGTCCAGCTATGGGAGGGCGCCTCCTTTAGTACCGCAGTACTAGTCCACAATGCAGTAATCAGGAACATGCCGACTGGTGGCGTAGTTGTAGACGGGTCAGGACGATTTTCACTTAGTATCTTCGTTCCGGGAGGAATCGATATAAGTGATACCTACTTCATTTCCGTCAGAAGCTCCCACACCGGGGACGCCGCACATGCCAGCTTCCAGATAACAAAACTGACCAATGTAAAAGTAACACCCTCCTACGGACCACAGGGCACGTCTTTGACTGTCACAGGTACTGGGTTCGACCAGACCTCTGGAAATACGGTCACAATCGACCTTTACAATGCAGCTAATGCACCTCTAAGTCCTACTGTGAACATCGGAACAGTAGACACAGCGGGTGACGGCACATTCACGAAGGTCTTTAACGTTCCTGCTGTAACCGACAATAATTACAAGATACACGCCAGTACAGCTTCCAACATTGCAAACTCTACAAGCTTCAGGATCGGAACCATTTACTTCCAGTTGTCCTCTTCAAGTGGCCCAGCCGGTAAGGCCATTACCATCACCGGTAATGGTTTCACCCTTTCCAGCTCTTGGAACGCCACCATTGGAAGTGAAACCCTACTCTCAACATCTGACGCAGGTCTAATTTCTGCACAGGGACTCATTAATAAGGTCGCATACATTCCCTCGATGGCTCCAGGCACCTATACGGTGACGATCTGGGACATCACAGCTGACATTAAACTGACCACAACCTTCACGGTGACCTCCAATACGAAGATTACACTGACGCCCTCAACTGCCCCTAACGGATTCAACGTATCAGTCGCGGGCTTGGGATTCTCTCAGGCTCTAACGGCTACGGGCATCAACTTTGTGCTCTACAACAAGACCAGCACAGGTTCCTACGATAGGTCCTGGCCAATGACGGTTTTGACGCACTACTCTGGCACTCCTGTAAACGCACTAGTTAACGGTACAGGTATAGTGAGGGCCTACTGGAAAGTTCCCGATTCAACTATTCTCAGCAAGGGCACCTACTACGTCAACGCAACAGACCAGAGCAGTAACGCCTACTTCGCACAGACAACTTTCATCGTCGGCTCCGTACATGCAGTCGCCACGCCTCGCAAGGTCAGCTTCCAGCAGGGTGAAATAATCACCTTCACCATCCAACACTCGTTCGGTGGTGTATCTGGATCAGCAGCCGATGGTAGCTACCTGAGGATTTACGACACAAATACTTCTCTCGTATTCAACGGCGACCCCATGACCTATACAAAGTGGATCAAGACAGGCGACTACTACTCTCTCCCATACTCAGCACAGACAGCAGGCGGCAATGAGATGACTCTCGCTACCGACGCCCAAATCGGGACGTGGAAATACAAGTGGTACGATAACGGCAACGACCTCATCACGTCAGGAACCTTCGCCGTTGTTAACTCTACGACTGTTACACCTGGTACAACTGACATCACTGCCCTAAGCAAGCAGCTCAATGACCTGAAGACCCAGGTCACAGGCATCACAACGCAAATTACGAGCATCCAGACCGCCGCAACAGCAGCTCAGAATACCGCAACCGCAGCCCAGACCTCGGCTGACGCCGCTAAGACCTCGGCAGACGCTGCAACAACTGCAGCCACCGCCGCAGTCACTGCAGCCAACGCCGCAAAGACCTCAGCCGACAACGCCGCAGCTGGAACAAGCGGTCTGACAACCCTGGTCTACGCAGCGATCGGCGCAAGCTTGGTAGCCGCACTAGCCGCAATCGTAGCTCTAATGCAGATCAGTCGCAAGATCGCGTAAGCAAATCCCTATCTTTTTTATTTTTTTTCATTTCAACTCCTAGCGTAAGCTGGGATCAAACCTGCGACATTTTTTAAGCCCCCGAGCCTAGGAGGGTAAGATGCTCTCAACCCTCGTAGTGGGTACCCTGGTACAGACTGGGGTTGTGATAATCCTCTGCGTGGGCTTCACCTTCACCTACATGGTGG
>JADGNG010000010.1 GCA_017883585.1 Candidatus Bathyarchaeota archaeon | reverse complement strand
CAGAAGCCGCACTGGACGGCGCCCTCCTCAAGGTACGTCTCCTGGATGGGATGGAGGCTGTCGTACTCCCCGAGTCCCTCGATGGTCTCGACGTTTCTCCCGTCGGCGTCGACAGCCAGGATCATGCAGGCGAGGACCGACTCGCTGTCGAGGAGGACGGTGCATGCGCCGCACTCACCGATGCCGCAGCCGTACTTGGCACCGGTCAGCATCATGTTCTCCCGAATGAGGTTTAGGAGCAGCGTGTTGGGCTCGACGTCGAAGTTCCTTGGCTTACCGTTGACCTTTATGGTGATATTCATCACTTTTCCCTCCTTGAGTCCTCGAGGATGCGAGTCAGTGCCTCCATGGTGAGGCCCTTCGAGGCGAGGCGCCTGTACTCGGCGGTGCCTCTGATGTCTGTGATGGGCTTGATGCTCTCGCTTACCAACCTACCAGCCTCCTCGATGGCTTCGACGGTCAGCTTCCTCTTCGTAAGTTGCTGCTCGACGTTCCTGAGCCTGAGGGGCGTGGGGGCGACCGCGCCCATGACGACCTTGATGCTCTCGGCCGTCTCCTTCCTCATCTTGGCGTTGATGGCGATGCTGACGGTGGCTAGGTCGAGGCTGGTCCTGCCGAGCTTAATGAATGCGCCGCGGGTACCAGCCTCCGGGTAGGGGAGGGTGAGGCTCGCGAGGAATTCGCCCCTGCCGAGGACGGTCCTGCCGGGGCCCGTGAAGAAGCTCTCCAACTCGATGCTTCGCTCCCCGGATGGTCCTGCTATGTTCGCCTTCGCATCCAGTGCGATGAGGGCCTGGGCGCTGTCCGCTGCGGGGGACGCGTTGCATATGTTCCCCCCGACCGTCGCCATGTTCCTGATCTGGACGGAGCCGATGGCTAAGACCGCCTCGTGTAGGAGGGGGAGCTTCTCAGTGACTATGATGCTGCGCTCGATGTCGCGGAGCCGTGTGAAGGCGCCGATCCTGATCTGCTCCGCCTCCTCGCGGACGCCCGCGAGCTCGGGTATGTGTTTGAGGTTGACGACGTGGCGTGGCTTGAGGAGCGCCTGCTTCATCTTGGGGATGAGGTCGGTTCCCCCGGCGAGGATTGATGCCTCCATGCCGTGTTCGTCGAGGAGCTTAACCGCCTCCGCGACGCTGGCCGGTGCGTGGTACTGGAAACCGTGTAGGATGTGTGTGTCGTGTGTGTTGATGCTCATTGCTGTCCCTCCTTCTTGTGTAGCGCCGCGAGTATCTTGTCGCGGGTTATAGGTAGGTCGTAAAATCTGACGCCGAGGGCGTTCTGGATAGCGTTGGCGACTGCGCCAGCGACGGGGTTGAGCGCCCCCTCACCGATTCCCTTCGCCCCAAACGGGCCCGTATCCTCGTAGGTGTCCACGAAGAAGACCTTGAAGTCCTCAAGGTGGGGCATGTCCTGCGCCGTGGGTATCTTGTAGTCGGTGAGGAAGCCCCTGTTGTATAGGTCGCCGGTCTTGGGGTCGTGCTGCATGTCCTCTAGGAGGGTCATGCTCCAGCCCTGTGCGAAGCCTCCGTGTATCTGCCCCGCGGCGAGGGTCGGGTTAATGACGGTTCCGATGTCGGCGCCAGCGATGATCTTTATGGGGCGGACCTTTCCAATCCAGGTGTCGACCTCGACCTCAACGAAGTAGCCGGTGAAGTGTGGCGGGCAGGCGGGTTGACGGTAGCTGTCGACTGAGGCTATAGTGCCCCAGTTCTTATGCCTCATCGTGTAGGCGATCTCCTTGAAGGTAAGCTCCCTTCCGGCTACGCCCTCCGCGTAGACGACCCCCTGCTTCTTCACAAGGTCCACCCTGAACTTAAGCGCATGAGGGTAAGCGTCGAGTATTTTTCCGGCGTTCTCCCTGATCTTGTCTTTAACCTGCTTCGCCACCTTTAGGGCGGCTCCCCCACCCGAGTAGATCCCTCTGCTGGCATGTGTGCAGACGTCGTAGACAGTGGTGCTCGTATCTGCCTGTATTATATTGACGTTATCGAGGGGGACGCATAACTCCTCGGCGATTATCTTGGCATGCGCTTCGACGGTGCCCCCGCCGTGGTCCATCAACGCGGTGACGTAATCGAGCGTCCCATCCTCATTGAGCTTGAGAAGGGCTCCGCCAAAGTCGACGACGGTCCCTGGTATTGGTGCGCCGGCGCTGCTAGTGTGGTACCCGCGCCCCATCCCGATGCCTCGCCTGTAGCGGCCCGCCTGGCTCCCCGCCTTCGGGCGGTTGTACCAGTCGATCTCCTTCGCGCCGCGGGTGAGTATCTCCTCAACGCCGCAGCTCTGGATTATGCTCTTGACGGTCGGGCCCTGTCCCCAGAATAGGTCGCCCTGGCCGATGTAGTTCTGGAGGCGGAAGTCAACCGGGTCCATGCCGATCGCCTCGGCGAGCTCGTCCATCATGCACTCGGTGGCCCACGTCATCTGTGGGTTGCCGTAGCCGCGGAAGGCGCAGCTCGGAACCTTGTTCGTGTAGACTGCGATGCCCCGGTAGCTCTTGGCGGGGAGCTTGTAGAGGCTCACCCACCACCCGACTATGCAGCCGAGGAGTGGATGGGCCTGAATCTGGTGGCCTCCGATGTCGAGCCACGCGTCGAGGTGCCCCGCAGTTAGCTTACCGCTCCGCTTGACCCCCATCTTGAGGTTGAATATCATGCTGTAGCTGACATGGTCGTGTAGGTCCTCCTCGCGTGTGAGGCTGAGGCGTATGGGCTTCCTTGCTTTAAGCGCCAACGCGACGGCGATGGGGACAACCGTATTGACCTGGATGCTTGAGCCGAAGCTGCCGCCTAGGCTCGCCTTCATGACACGTATTTTGCCCATGGGGAGGCCGAATATTTCGTGCAGGAGGAGCCGGGTGTTATGGAGGGTCTGGGTCGTACTCCAGATGGTGACTCCTCCGTCGGGCTCGGGCTTGACTAGGACGCTCTTCGTCTCTAGCTGGGTGTGGTATCGGCGGTTCGTGCGGTAGGTGTGCTCGATGACGACGTCCGCATCCTTGAAGCCGGCCTCCACGTCACCCTCCCTGGTATCGAGGGTGCAGGCTATATTGCTCTCGATCTTGAGGTGGTTCTCCTTGAGGGTGATCTCGTCGTGTAGCATTGTGCCGAGCTTCATGGCTTCGATGGCGTCGTAGGAGGCGGGGAGGATCTCATACTCCACCTTGAGTAGCTCCAGTGCGGCCTGGGCCTGCTCCTCCGTCTCAGCCGCGACTACGGCAATGGGCTCGCCGACGTAGACGGGCTTTCTCGCAAGGATGTGCCAGTCCTTGTAAGTGACCTCGGGTGTGCTGACGAGGCGGGGGCAGAACCTCGCGTCGGGTACGTCGTCGGGGGTGATGACTACCGCGCCGGTTCTCTCTGCCTCCTCCTTGTCTATTCGTATGACCCGTGCGTGTGGGTGTGGGCTCTTGAGGATGCGGGCGTGTAGCATCCCCGGTATTGCGAGGTCGCTGGAGAATCGCTCCTGCCCCGTGACCTTTGAGATACCGTCCTTCCTCGGTGTATCCTTTCCGATGACGGCGTAGAGGCTCTGCCCGGACATTTCGTATGATTCTCGCGCATCGGGGATTAAAAGTGTTGATAGGCTCTGTCCAGCTTGTATGAGGCCTAATTACTATAAAATCCAAACATATTATTAATAATTAATAAAACAATGCCCAGTCTTAGCACTATGTTAATAACTGATTTCCGATAACCATCCTTGAATCTGGGGCTCACGATTTGGCTGAGGGACACGAGCGTCATGACCACGACGAGGGATTTCACGGCCACGAGGAGGGGGGCAGCGCCAGCGTATGGGGGCTCGTCTTCTCCGGTGCCGCCCTCGCTGTCGGCCTCATTATGAGCTTTATCCTTGGCCCGAGCATCTTCTCGAATATACTGCTTTTAGCCTCGATGGTGGTTTCGGGTTACAGCATAGTAGTCTCGGGTGTGAAGTCCCTCCTCCACGGGAAGGTGTCCATCGACCTCCTCATCACCGTCGCGGCGGTTGGGGCGAGCCTCATAGGCCATCTGGAGGAGGGTGTTGCCGTGGTTTTGCTCTTCAACCTTGCGGAGAGGCTGGAGAACTACGCGGGTGAGAAGGCGCGCCACGCCATCGAGGAGCTGGTTCAACTCAGGCCGGAGGTCGCCGTTGTTAGGCGGAACGGCGTGGAGGTGGACGTCCCCGTAGGTGAGGTGATGCCGGGGGAGGTCTTCGTCCTCAGGCCTGGTGCCCGCGTCCCCCTCGACGGCGAGGTCTCGGATGGGGAGTCAAGCGTCGACCAGTCCGCCATCACAGGCGAGTCGGTGCCCGTGGCGAAGGCCATCGGTGACGACGTCTACGCGGGAACGATTAATGTTGACGGCTTCATCGCGGTGCGTGCGACGACGATGGCGGAGGAGTCGACCCTCTCCCGGATACTCCACCTCGTGGAGGAGGCGGAGGAGAGCAAGTCGCCGACCGAGGCTTACGTTGACAGGTTCTCGCGTTGGTACACACCGGCTGTCATAGCCGCGGCGTTGATAGTAGCGACCGTCCCCCCGCTTCTGCTGGGGCAACCGCTGATCGACTGGGTCTACAGGTCGATGGTTATGCTGGTAGTCGCCTGCCCCTGCGCGCTAGCAATCTCCACGCCGGTGGCCATGGTCTCCGCGATAGCTAGCGCCAGCAAGAACGGCGTGCTGGTTAAGGGGAGCATACACATCGAGGAGCTATCGAGGGCGAAGGTGGTGGCCTTCGACAAGACGGGGACGCTGACTCGCGGCGAGCTTGAGGTTAGTGAGGTCCGCGGGGCTGAGCCCAACGAGGTTCTGCGCTGTGCGGCCGCCCTCGAGGCGAAGTCGGAGCACCCCATCGGCGAGGCGATAGTCGAGAGGGCGCAGAAGGAGAATGTGGCCGGGGGGGAGCCGACGGGCTTCAAGACCTACCCCGGGCGGGGAGTCCAGGCGCAGCTCGGAGAGAACACGATCTGCGTTGGGAACCCGAGGCTATTCGCGGAGCTTGGCATAGCAAACGGGGGTACCCTCAAGCCTGAGGACGCCGGGAAGACCGTTATCCTCGTCGCCAAAGATCAAGCGATTATCGGGTCGCTCACCCTCACGGATAAAGTGCGGCCTGAGGCGTCGGCGGCGATAGCCGCTTTGAAGGCGCGTGGGCTGCGCGTCGAGATGCTGACGGGGGACAACGAGGAGACTGCCCGCGAGATAGCGGGGAGGCTTGGGGTCGACGGATACAGAGCCGGGCTCCTACCCGAGGAGAAGGTGGCTGCGGTCGATTCCCTCAGGTCGCTGGGCGGCGTCGTCATGGTCGGAGATGGCGTCAACGACGCGCCAGCACTGGCGAAGGCGGACGTGGGCATAGCGATGGGCGCCATGGGGAGCGACGTGGCGTTAGAGACGGCGGACATAGCCCTCATGCAAGACAGGCTCGACAGGGTCCCCTACGCGGTGGACCTGAGCCGAGCCACGATGCGGCGGATAAGGGAGAACATCACGCTCAGCGTCGTTGTGAAGCTCGGCGTGGCCCTGCTGGCGCTGCCCGGCTTCGTGACGCTGTGGATAGCCGTCGCGGTAGGTGACATGGGGTTGAGCCTAGTGGTTATCCTGAATGCTCTGAGGCTCAGCAGGATAAGGCCGGAGCGGGCATAGTAGCTGCCACTAGAAAACGATTTTTTTTAGCCGAGCCTGGTATGTCCCCTTTGGCGTATTTAATCGGGTTGGGCGCACCGAGCCTAAAGGTTAAAGGCGGGGTTCTCATCCGTCTCTACGGCATGTCGGACGACGAGCTGGAGCGCCTCAAGCGGAAAAAGATGCAGGAGATGCAGAGGCGCATCGCCACCCACGAGGCGACGCAAGCCGCCCAGGAATCGATGAAGGAGAAGCCGAAGGAGGCTTCGACGGACAAGGTTCTGGACAGCATCTTCGGCGACCGTGCGTGGGAGGTCTGGAGGGCCGCGAGGGAGCAGTTCCCCAAGGTCATCCCGAAGGTCGAGCAGGCTCTCGTCGACGCCGTGAAGCAGGGGAAGATAGTGGAGAAGATAGACGGCGGCGGTTTGGCTATGTTCCTCCGCCAGATAGGGCTCCCGCTCAGGCTCAACACGCAGATACGCTTCGCTGAGCACGGCGAGTTGAAGACGCTGGAGCAGAAGCTGAAGAGTAACGAGTAGCCTTTCGGCTCCTCGACGAATCTAAATATGTCAACGCCCTCTAGGGGTACAACGCCCAGAGAGATACCGCCTTGTCTCAGGACGCACTCACTCCGAAGCGAGAGTTCGGAATAGGAATATTACGGGGGAACCTGCTCTGGCTCGTCATCTGCCAATGTATCTGGCAGTTCACAACGAACATCCCCTCACCGTACCTCCCCCTCTATATCCAGAGGGTTGGTGGTTCACCGGTTGACATCGGTTTCGTGAAGTCGGCCTCAGCCCTCGCGGGGCTCTTCCTCTACCCCCTCGGTGGTTACATCGCAGATAAGCAGGGGAGGGTCCGCCTCGTCAGCATCGCGACAATCGTCTACGCCTTCAGCTTCATCCCATTCGCCTACGCCCCAAACTGGCAGACCCTCGCCTTCGCGAGCTTCTTCCAAAACCTCGTCCTCTTCTACGCCCCCATACTCACTGTGCTTCAGGCGGACTCGATGCCCGCGGGGAAGAGGGGGCAGGGCTTTGCCGTCGCCCTCAGTATCCCCAGCGCTCTTGGTGTCATCTCCCCCTTCATCGGGGGCTACCTCGTCGACCACATGGGAATACTACCTGCGATGAACCTCATCTACCTCGTCGGCTTCGGTGCCGGCATCTTCGTCGCCATCCTCCGCTGGTTCACCCTCAAAGAGACCCTCGACCCAAGCCAGCAGGAGAAGATAGACTTCCGAAACATCCCCAAGGTCGTCAGGGACTCATACGACAGCTTCCTAGAGACGATGAGGTGGATGCCCCCCGAGATACTCGCCCTCGTCGTCATGCAAGTCATGCAGGTGTTCTTCATAGGGATGGCCTCCTCCTTCTGGGTCGTCTATGCGACCACCTACATTGGCATTTCCGCTACGCTCTGGGGGCTCAACTCGGCTATCCAGGGCGGCGTCAACATGCTACTCGCGATCCCCGCGGGTAAAATGATGGATAAGTTGGGGAGGAAGAAACTGCTAGTCGCTATGATGGCCGTTACCCCGATCTTCCCCATCGCCTTCCTCTTCATCAAGGACTACTACACTCTGGTCGCCCTTGTCGTCGCCGTGGCGGTGTGCAACTCCTTCCTCATGCCCGGCTTCCAGTCTCTACTAGCCGACTACACGCCTAGGAACCGCCGCGGGAGGGTGACCTCCGCGGTGGGGAGTGGGAACTTCTTCGTTGACATCAGGGGGACGATGTGGGGCGGAGGCATGCTGCTTTTCATCCCACTCGCCATCGGGCAGACCCTCGGCGGCGTCTTCTATGAGTACAACCCGACGGTACCCTTCATAATCATGGCTGCCGGGCTGATTCCGATAATAATCTGGGCGTACTTCAGGGTGAAGGACCCGAAGTCCATCGAGCGGTGAGGGTTGCTAGTGTTACCTAGTCGATGTACAGATACTCAGAGAGCGACGCTGAATGAGGCCACCGTAGTTCATCGACCTGCTCAAGAGTAGCTTCAGGCACAGGTTTACGCTCACCAGTGCCTCCCGCATACCCGGCGTCGGCGCCCTCATGAGCCGTATGCTCTTAGATGGCGACGACCTCGTCTACCTTCCAAAGGACAGCATCGTCGAGGTCGTCATCACCAGCCAATAGACCCAGGGACGAGCATCCCACTACTAAGCAGTATAATCCACGATTTCATCGACGAAGCCGACTTCCACTGGGCCATGAACTTCTGCATCTGCCGAGAATCGAATAAATGTGTGGACTATCCCAAGGACCTCGGCTGCCTCTGGAAGATGCTGCCAAGCCTCAACGGTGCCATTTCAGGGAGGATAATAAAGATGGAGGGAGTAGAGGTTACAATTGACCCCACTCATGCGTCGGCTGCGGCGCGCTAGAAGGTCTGTTTCGTCGACGCCATAGAAATCGAGGGCAGGAAGGCGCGGGTCACCAACCAGTGCCGGGGCTGCGGGCGATGCGTCGAGGTCCGCCCCAACCACACCATGAAAATCACCATCCCAACCACGGAGGCCATCGAGAACTGTGAAACGATCCACGAGAAAGTGGACGTAAAATAGGTCAGTAGTTCTCCGCGAGGCGCTCGTAGTAGCTCTGCGGGTGCTTACAGGCGGGGCACTCCTTCGGCGCCTCCTTGCCTGTGTGGACGTATCCGCAGTTCCCGCACTTCCACTCGATCACCTCGTCGCTCTTGAAGACCGTGCCCGTCTTCACGTCCTCGAGTAGCTTTCTGTACCTATTCTCATGCCTAACCTCGACCTCAGCGATCTCCTTGAAGCTCTCAGCGGCACTCTCGAGGCCCTCCTTCCGGGCGATCTTCTCGAAGGAGGGATAGAGTGTCCCCCATTCGAGGTGCTCGCCCTCGGCTGCGGCGAGGAGGTTCTCGGCGGTGGTCCCAATCCTCCCCGCGGGGTAGGTGGCGGTGATCTCGACGTCTCCCCCCTCTAGGTGCTTGAAGTAGATCTCCGCGTGTTCCCGCTCGTTGTCGGCGGTCTCCTGGAAGATGCCCGCGATCTGCTCGAACCCCTCCTTCTTCGCCACGTTCGAGAAGTAGGTGTACCTATTCCTCGCCTGGCTCTCGCCCGCGAACGCTTTGAGCAGGTTCTTCTCCGTCTCCGATCCCTTGAGTTTCGCCATGAGTGTCGCCTATGGATAGAATCTCATACGAGTGGATAATAAAGGGTCGCGGCTAGAGGAGTTCAACAGCGCTGGCCTTGAAGCTTATGTAGACATCTGAGCCGACGTTGAGCCCCATCTCTATGAGAGTTCGGCGCGTGATGTGGGCGATGAAGACCCTCCCCGCATCGATCTTGAGCCTGATGACGGAGCCGCTCTCCTCGATGCCTATTATTCGTCCCCTGAAATTGTTCCGGGCGCTCGTCTCGACAGGCGTTTTGGAGACTATGATGTCCTCGGGCCTGACCCTGACGGCGACGCGACCGATCCTGCACTCGGCGCAGGCGATCGTTACTCCGCCCCCGACGTCGACATCCGACTCCCCGTTGGCGTTTCTACCTATGCCCGAGAATACGTTGCTCCCGAACCTCTTCGAGGCGAGTACCTCTACACCGCCCTCCGCGACTATCTTCCCAGCTTCGAGCTGGATGACGCGCCCCGCGAGCCTCCCGACCCGCGCGAGGTCGTGGCTGGCGATGACTATACTCCTCGCCCCCGCCTCCCCCGCTATTACGTCGGAGATTATAGAGGCGTTCTCCGAGTCGAGGTTGGCAGTCGGCTCGTCGAGGAGGAGTATCTTGGGGTTGAGCACGAGAGCGCGCGCTAGTGAAACACGTTGCTGCTCCCCGCCGGATACCCTGCGGGCGTCCCTTGACTCAAATCCGGGGAGCCGGACCTTGGCGAGGGTCTCAGATATGCGCTTAGAAATCTCTGCCTCTGGTGTGCCCCGGAGGCGGAGGCCGTAGGCTACGTTGTCATAGACGCTCCCCCGGATAAAGAGAGGGCGCTGGAAGATCATCGTCGCCTCCTTCCTGAGCTCCGCGGCGGCCCGTTTATCCACGGTCCTCCCCTTCCATTGGAACGCCCCAGCCGTGGGCACGTCGAGCCCAGCCAGAAGCCTAAGCAGGGTCGTCTTCCCGGCCCCGCTCTCCCCCACGAGCCCGAGCGCCTCCCCCTCCTCCAAGGAGAGGGTGATGGCGTCGAGGGCGTGCCTCTCCCCGAATCTCCGGTAGACCCCCTCGAGCCTGTAGAGCTCCAGCTACCGCTCCCTCCCTAGGTAGGCGATCAGGAAGTTCAGGGATATGACGACTATGAGAAGGATGAAGCTGAGGGCGAAGGCCAGGCCGAGTTCACCCATAGCCGTCTGCAGGGCGATCGCGCTAGTCAGGACCCTCGTGAGTCCCTCGATGTTCCCCCCAATCATCATGGCAATGCCGAGCTCGGCGAAGGCCCTGTTGAAGCTAGAGACGAGGGCGAGTGATACGCCGCTCCAAGCTTCCCTGATGACGGCGAGGCTGCTCTCATACTCGGAGGCGCCGAGGGTCCGGGCGAGGTCACGCACACCCACATCCCTAGCCTCGACAGCACTCGCAACGAAGCTGATTACAATAGGCGTCACGAGAACCGCCTCACCGATGGCAATCCCCGGAACCGTGTAGAGTATCTGCAGATACCCAAGCGGGCCGCTCCTCGAGAACAAAATGTACAGGAAGAGGCCGAGGGTCACAGTAGGGACGCCGACTAGGGCGCTGAAGAGTGTCTTGAGGTAACCCCTCCCCCTGAAGGAGCCGAGGCCGATGGCCACCCCAATCGGCATTCCAATTAAGGCCGCCATTCCTGTCGCAGCCGCGGCGGTCTCGAGGCTCCTCAGGGCAATCTGCATGACCTCCCGGTCCCCCGTTAGGATCAGGCGCACGCCCTGCATTAGGCCGTCGATAATTGGCTGCCAGCTCAAAAATTGGCCCCTTCAAGAAATGATGGGTTCAGTCCCTTTATTTGTATAGGTCATCCGCTTGGACGCGGTACTTGGTCGGACATTCAGTGCCGTTGATGTATGCGTAGTTCTGGATCCAGGTGATTGTGGTGGTGTCGGTGTTCGCGGTCTTGAGGGGTATCCAGGGATTGAAGACGGTCTGGCCGGCGACGCCGAAGTTGGCGAAGAGGTTCTGCCCGTCCGTGGAGAGTAGGTACCTCTCGAAGGTCATGGCGGCGTCGAATGTGCCCCTATAGTTCTTCACGCTCGGATTAATGACTATGACTGAGTAGACGTTGAGCATATCCTTACCCGGCCCCACGTACTGGACGAGGTGGATGTTGCCTTTCGCCTGGTTATTGATGTAGCTGGCGATGTCCGTGAGGGTGTAGGCGCTCTTCTGGTCGGCGAGCTGGAGGGTCGCCGTCATCCCCGCCCCGGCGGATAGGTACCAGGGGCTACCGCTGGGGTTCTTCTCGGCGACAAGCTTCGTCGTGTCGAAGCCCGATAGCTTGAAGAGGGCTATCTCCTTCGTATTGGTGCCCGACTTATCCCCCCTGCTTACCCAGAGGGCTGTCCCCGCCTCGCCTGACGCCACGATCTTCTTCAGGGCATCAACGATCGATAGCCCATTGATGCCGGCTGGGTCGCTGGCTGGTCCAACGAGGAGGAAGTAGTTGTAGGCGACGATCTTCCTATTCACTCCGGTGCTGTTTGTGAGGAACACCTTCTCGCTGGAGGGGGCGTGGACGAGGACTAGGTCAGCGTCGCCGCGAGCCGCTGTGGCGAGCGCCAGCCCGGTACCCTGACTGATGAAGCTTACGTTATACTGCGGGTACTGCGCCTCGAAGCTCTTCTTGAGGGTCGAGAGGAACCCGGTCTCGAAGAAGCTAGTGGTCGTCGAGACTATCAGCTGGGTCTTGCCCGCCGCTGGGCGGTTGAAGTACCAGACCGCTCCAACGAGTGCGATAACGACTATGACGGCGAGTATTACCGCCGTCTTCTGATTGATTGCCATACCCTTCTTCTCTGTCATCTCGAATCACTGTTCGAAGTGTCTATTCATGCAAGTCGGATAAGCTTTGCCGTCATGCATGAGCATGCATAACCATTTTAGGGTGCGGAAAACCTGTATTGAGGCGAGTATCCTGTTGGAGCCCCTCGTCGACCCCTTCGGGAGGCGCGTCTCGAGCCTCCGAGTCAGCATCACCCAGAGGTGTGACCTCGCCTGCTTCTTCTGTCACCGCGAGGGGGAGCACGACCCTGGGAAGGAGATGACTCCCGCTGAGATCGGGCGAATAGTCGATGTCGCCGCTGGGCTCGGCGTCACGAAGATCAAGGTCACGGGCGGGGAGCCCCTGATGAGGGAGGACGTCGTCGAGATCATCCGCATAATGTCCCTGTATGTCAGGGAGGTCTCTATGACGACGAACGCCCTCCTGCTACCAGGGAAGGCTGTCGCCCTAAAGGAAGCTGGCCTAAAGAGGGTCAACATAAGCCTCCACAGCCTCAAGCGGGAGACAGTAAAGAAGATCGCAGGCGTCGATTGCCTCGATCAAGTTAAGGCCGGGATACGGGCAGCCGACGAGGCAGGTCTCAAACCAATCAAGCTCAACTTCGTCGTGATGAAGGGACTCAACTCCGGGGAGATACCCAAGATGCTCAGCCTCTCCGCGGAGACGGGGGCGATCCTCCAGCTCATTGAGTACCAGAACCTCGAGAGGGGAGTAGAGAGGTGGGGGGACCTCTGCTTCGACCTCACGCCACTTGAGCGGATGTGGGACCGCGAGGCGGTGAGCATCGAGGAGCAGATAATGCACAGGAGGAAGCGGTACACACTCGCCGACGGGGCGACTGTTGAGATAGTGCGCCCCATCCACAACACCGTCTTCTGCGCCAACTGCAACAGGCTCCGCCTCACCAGCGATGGTCGCCTGAAGCCCTGCCTCATGAAGGGGGACAACCTCGTCCCCGTGGTGCAACTCTTAAGGAGCGGGGCGGGGAAGGAGGAACTGGTGGAGGCCTTCCGGCTGGCGACGAGCCTAAGGGCGCCGTATTGGAGTGAGAAAGTGTGAGGCTGAGGGTACGCTACTTCGCGAGCATACGCGAGTTCACCGGGTTGAAGGAGGAGGCGCTGGATGTCCCCGAGGGCTCCACAGCGGAGGCGCTGAAGGGAAGCGTCCAGGGGCTACACGCCTCCCTCAAGGGGCAGGATGACAACATACTAGTCGCTGTCAACGGCTCCTTCGTCGAGCCCAAGCGGGTGCTTAAAGCGGGGGACGAGGTGGCCCTCTTCCCGCCGGTGAGCGGGGGCTGAGACCGTGATCCGGGTCACCCGCGACGACTTCAGCGTCGACGAGGAGCTGAGGAGGATAAAGAAGGCCTCCGTGGGGGGCTTGGTTGTCTTCGTAGGCACAGTCCGCGACGAGTCTGAGGCTGGCCACGTGGAGCGCATGGAGATCGAGGCCTACCCGGAGATGGCGGAGAGGCAGCTCACCCTCATCAGGGGCGAGGCTCTCGCGAAGTTCGGCGTCGACAACGTCCTCGTCGTCCACAGGTACGGAGACCTAAAGGTCGGTGACAACATAGTCCTCGTCGCTGTCTCCGCGGGGCACAGGGAGGCGGCCTTCGACGCCTGCAGGTACGTCGTCGACGAGCTGAAGAGGAGGGTGCCCATCTGGAAGAGGGAGCATACACCCTCGGGAGCGCGCTGGGTGGAGGTTGGTAGACTTGACGAAGATTGATCCGTTTGGCATGGTCGACATCGCCGACAAGGAGTCGGTGCCGAGGACCGCCGAGGCGGTTGGCAGAATTACCCTTAGTAAGGAGACGATCGAGGTGATCATGGCGGGAAAGGTGAAGAAGGGCGACCCCCTCGCTGTCGCCGAGGTAGCCTGCATACAGGCGGTCAAGAGGACGCCCGACCTCATACCAATGTGCCACCAGATACCTCTCTCCTCAGTAGACGCCTCATTCATCCTTGGGGAGGACTATGTCGAGGCAAGGTGCCGCGTCTCCGCCACATACAAGACGGGGGTCGAGATGGAGGCGCTCACCGGCGTCTCCGTCGCCCTCCTCAATATCTGGGACATGGTCAAGTACTTGGAGAAGGACGAGGGGGGCCAGTACCCCTCCACGAAGATCACCGACATAAGGGTCATCGAGAAGAGGAAGGGAAAATGAGCGAGCACTCGACGAGCAAGAAGACGCCGACCACATTCGGACTCATCATAACAAGCGACACTCGCACGGAGCGGGAGGACGAGACGGGTAGGATTGCTGTCGGCCTCATTGAGGGGGACGGCCACAGGGTGGCGAGCCACACACTCGTCCCGAACAACGGGGAGAGGATCAGAGCCGAGGTCGAGAGGCTCCTAGGCGACGACTCGGTTGCTGTGATAATAACGAGCGGGGGGACCGGCATCGGGGCGAAGGACAGGACAGTCGCCGTCGTCGCGTCGCTGCTGGAGAAGGAGATGCCCGGCTTCGGGGAGCTCTTCCGCAGGATCAGCTACGACGAGGTGGGGGGCGCTGCCATAATGAGCCGAGCCACAGCCGGCGTAGCGGGGGGGAAGCTCGTCTTCTGCCTTCCCGGCTCACGGAATGCGATGAAGGTCGCCCTCACGAAGATCATCCTCCCAAACGTGGGGCACATGCAGTGGGAGCTGAGCAGATGAAGCCCTTCGGGAAGCTGATGACGCGCCTCGAGGCGGTGCGCCTCATAGACGGGAACGTGAAGCGAATAACGCGGGTCGAGGATGTGCCCATCGAGGAGGCGGCGGGGAGGGTACTCGCCGAGGACGTGGTCGCTGGCGTCAACGTGCCACCCTTTAACAGGAGTTCGATGGACGGCTATGCGGTGAAGGCTAGAGACACCGCTGGAGCAGCGTCGAAGCCCGTCGCGCTGAAGCTCATAGGCGCACGCCACGCGGGGGAGGTCTTCGACGGCGTTATCAGGGACGGTGAGTGCATAGAGATCGCGACCGGTGCTCCCGTGCCAAAGGGCGCGGACGCGGTAGTCATGATCGAGTACACGCGACTTGCCAGCGATGGGGTCGAGATACAGAGGGAGGCGAGGACCGGGGATAACGTCGCCCCTGAGGGGGAGGACATCAAGAAGGGGGAGGCTGTCGTCAAGGCGGGGGAGGCCCTAACCCCCGGCAGGATGGGCGCCGTCGCCGCCCTCGGCTTTTCAAGTGTCAAGGCGTACGCGAGGCCACGCGTCGCCATCTACTCCACAGGCAACGAGGTCATCCCCCCGGGGAAGCCCCTCAAGCCAGGACAGGTTTACGACATAAACAGCTACACGCTCTCCGCGGTGGTCGCGGCGAATGGCTGCGTCCCTGTGAGGAGGGGGCTAGTCAAGGATGACCCCGAGGCTATCGCAGCCGCGGTAAAGGACGCCTCCACCTACGACGTCGCCGTCTTCAGCGGCGGCAGCAGCGTAGGCGTCAGGGATCTATTCGCGAGCGTCATAGAGGATATTGGCAGAGTTCACTTCCACGGCCTTAAAGTTAAGCCGGGGAAGCCGACGCTTTTCGGGGAGGTAGGGGGGACGCCCGTCTTCGGGATGCCCGGCTACTCGACGAGCTGCCTCAACAACGCCTACGTCTTCCTCGTGCCTGCGCTGAGGAGTGTGGCGGGGTTGCCACCGGCTGAGACGAGGACGGTGACGGCGAGGTTGAGCAGAGCCATCAAGGCGGAGGGTGAGAGGGAGCAGTTCTACTCCGTCCGCGTCGAGGGGGGTGAAGCGGTGCCTGTCTTCAAGCAGAGCGGCGACATAACCAGTATGGCCTACGCCAACGGCTACATCATAATCCCGATAGGGACGAAGCTCCTCGAAGCCGGCTCCGAGGTAACAATCTACCTCTTCAACTGACCCTCTTCTTCCACTCCCTTGCGAGGAGCCCGAAGAATAGCTCGTCGTGTATATTATCCTTATAGATGTCCCTCTCCCTGAGGCGCCCCTCTAGGGTGAAACCAGCCCTCTCCAAAACCCTATTCGACGCCGCGTTCTCCGAGTCGGTGGTGGCCTCGATCCGGTTCAGGTCCAGCTCCTCGAAGCCGTAGCGGAGTATCTCCTCGACTGCCTCTGTCATCAGCCCCATGCCCCAGTGTTCCTTGAGCATGTCGTACCCCATCTCGGCGCGGCGGTTCTCCTTCGTGTAGTAGTATAGGCCGATAGTTCCGACGGGCTCGTCTGTCTCCTTGAGCTCGATGACGACCCTGAAGTGGTTAGGGAACCCGGGTTTAAGGTACGTCTTGTACATCTGCTCCGCGTCGGCGAGCGTCTTGATGTCGTCATAGCCGCTGTAGAGGTTTGTCTCGCTTCTCGCGAATAGCTTGAGGATGAACGGTATGTCCTCAGGGGTCGCGGGGCGGAGTTTGAGGCGCGGCGTGTTGAGGGTCGGTGTATCCATCCCCGGAAATGTAGTGGGACTGGAAGAAAAGGGCTGCGAGGCGCTGGTCTTAAAGCCGCCATCGCGGACATCCACCCATGAGCAAGAAGGCGTTCAGGTACGAACTAGGCGAGGACTTCGCCCTGCGCATGGACGCGGAGGACCCCCTCGCCGTCTTCAGGACCCGCTTCTACAACATCCCGAACAGCATATACATGGACGGTAATAGCCTCGGCCTAATGAGCCGGGACGCGGAGGAGACGCTGATGAGGGTCGCCAACGAGTGGAAGACTCTCGGCATATCCGGCTGGGGGAGGGGGAAGATACCCTGGATCGACTTTGGGGAGACACTAGGCGACCTGGAGGCAACCCTCGTCGGCGCGGAGCCGGGGGAGGTCATCGTCACCAACAGCACGACCGTCAACCTCCACAACCTCGTCGCCACCTTCTACGAGCCCAAGGGTAGGCGCCGCAAGATAATAGCCGACGAGCTAAACTTTCCGAGCGACCTCTACGCTCTATACGCTGATATAATCCTCATGGGAGGGGACCCCGAGGAGGACCTCATACTCGTAAAGAGCAGAAACGGACTCATCGAGGAGGACGACATCATCGAGCAGATGACGGGAGAGGTGGCTCTCGCCCTCCTCCCGAGTGTCTACTACAAGTCGGGTCAGCTCACCGACATGGCGCGTCTCACCAAGGCGGCGCACCGCAAGAAGATATGGATAGGCTTCGACTGCAGCCACAGCGTCGGCGTCGTCCCCCACTTCTTCGACAGGTGGGACGTCGACTTCGCCTTCTGGTGCAACTACAAGTACATGAACGCTGGTCCTGGCGGGACGGCGAGCCTCTACGTGAATAAGAGACTCTTCGGCATCCGCCCCGGCCTCGCTGGGTGGTGGGGGAACAGCCGCTCCACCATGTTCAACATGGAGACGAAGTACGACCCGGCAAAGAACGCGGCGGCGTGGCAGATCGGCACAATAAACATGTTTAGCGCCGCGCCGCTGGAGGGCTCCCTTCGTATCATGGGGGAGGCTGGAATCGAGCGCATCAGGGAGAAGAGCCTCAAGATCACGGGCTACCTCATGTACCTCATCGACGAGATGCTGGGTAAGGCACCCTACAACTACTCGATAGTGACCCCACGCGAACCGGAACGCCGTGGCGGCCACGTCGGTGTCCTCCACAAGGAGGGGTGGAGGATCAACCAAGCTCTAATCGCGAGGGGAGTCATCCCCGACTTCCGCCCGCCAAATATTATGCGCCTCGCACCCATACCCCTCTACGTCAGCTACCACGACGTCTGGAAGGTCACCCAGCACCTCAAGGCGGTCATCGACAATAAGGAGTACATGAAGTTCAAGGACGAGCGATCCACCGTCACATAGCCCCCAACATATTTTACGCCCGTGGGGCGTATCCTCCCCCATGTCCAAGACCTGTGGGGGATACATACTCGCCCTCGACGAGGGAACGACGAGCGCTCGAGCCCTGCTCCTAAACCGTGAAGCGGAGGTCATCTCCCAGGGCCAGTTCAAGATCAAGCAGTTTTACCCCTTCCCCGGGTGGGTAGAGCAGGACCCACGGGACATCTGGGGCACCCAGCTCAGGGCGGCGAGGAAAGCAATCAAAGGGGCGAAGATTACCCCCTCCGAAATAGTGGGCATCGGTATCACCAACCAGCGCGAGACCACCATCCTCTGGGACAGGGAGACGGGCGAGCCCGTCCACAACGCCATCGTCTGGCAGTGCAGGCGCACCGCCGAGATCGCCGATGCCCTCAAGCCACAGGCGGCTCTGATCAAGGAGCGGACCGGCCTAGTCCCGGATTCCTATTTCAGCGGCCCAAAGATTAGGTGGATACTCGACAACGCCCCCGGGCTCAGGCCGAGAGCCGAGAAGGGCGACGTACTTTTCGGCACCGTCGACTCGTGGCTCATTTGGAAGCTCACGGGGGGAAGGGTCCACGCCATCGACTACTCGAACGCCAGCCGCACGATGCTGTTTGACATCAGGAAGCTCAGATGGGACGCGGAGCTTCTTGGGCTCCTCGGCGTCCCTGAGGCTATGCTCCCAGAGCCCTGCCCCTCCAGCGGCATCATTGGGTACACCGACACTAGGCTGCTCGGCACAAGCATCCCCATCGCGGGGGTCCTCGGTGATCAGCAGGCTGCCCTCTTCGGCCAAGCGGCCTTCGAGGCGGGAGCCGCAAAGTGCACCTACGGCACGGGGAACTTCATGCTCATGAACACGGGGGCAAAACCGGCAAGGTCGGATCGGCTCCTTACAACTGTGGCATGGGGCATCGGTGGAGAGACGACCTATGCCCTCGAGGGGAGCGTCTTCGTCACGGGAGCCGCCGTCGAGTGGCTGAAGACCGCGGGTATAGTCAGGAACCCACGGGACGCTGAGACCCTAGCCACTGGCCTTGGGGGGAACGACGGTGTCTACTTCGTCCCCGCCTTAACCGGCCTCGGCGCACCCCACTGGGATCAGTACAGCCGCGGCACAATCCTCGGCCTCACCCGTGGCACGGGCAGAGCACACATAGCCCGCGCCACCCTCGAGGCCATCGCTT
Organism: Candidatus Bathyarchaeota archaeon; assembly: GCA_017883585.1. Taxonomy (GTDB): domain Archaea; phylum Thermoproteota; class Bathyarchaeia; order TCS64; family TCS64; genus UBA8941. The sequence goes on along the minus strand of JADGNG010000010.1, from coordinate 40,690 downwards.
ACCTCACACGGGACGTCTCCGAGGCCATGGAGGAGGGAGGAATGAAGCTCAGCGAGTTACGCGTCGACGGAGGCGCAACGAGGAACGACTTCCTCATGCAGTTCCAGGCCGACGTCCTCGGGAAGCGCGTCGTCCGCCCCGCGAACACTGAGACCACGGCCTTAGGCGCCGCCTTCTCCGCTGGGCTCGCCGTTGACTATTGGTCGAACAGGGGAGAACTGGTTAAGATATGGCAGGCGGAGAGGGTCTACGAACCCGCGATGAGGAAGGCCGACAGCGACACGCTCTACGCGAGGTGGCGGGAGGCCGTCACCCGGTCACTCGGTTGGGCTAAGACCGGGAACTGATCCCTTCCCCCGGAATCAAGTTATATTCCAGAACCGTGGACACACTAGGCTGGTAAGTGGAATCCATGCCAGAGGAAGCAGTCCGGGTCAAGGTCGAGACGCTCCGCAGCTTCATGATTGACGTCTTCAAGAAGGTCGGCGTCCCCGACGATGACGCGGAGACATGCGCCGACGTGCTCATCGCCGCTGATAGGCAGGGCATCGACAGCCATGGCGTCAGCAGGCTCAAGCCCATTTACTACGACCGAATCATCGCCAAGCAACAACACCCCGTCACAAACTTCGATGTCATTCGCGACGGTCCCACGACAGCAGTCGTCGACGGCCACAACGGCATGGGCATGGTCGTCGGGAAGAAGGCGATGGAGATGGCAATCACGAAGGCGAAAAAGCTCGGCATGGGCATGGTCGCCGCACGCAACAGTACCCACTTCGGCATCGCGGGTTACTACGCCCAGATGGCGTTGGACGAGGGTCTCATCGGGGTCGTCGGGACGAACGCCCGCCCTTCCATCCCTCCGACGAACGGCACCGAGAATATGCTCGGCACTAACCCCCTAACCTTCGGTATGCCAACCGATGAACTCTTTCCGTTCATGCTCGACTGCGCCACGAGCATAATCCAACGCGGCAAGGTCGAGGTCTACGCCCGGATCGGGAAGAAGGTCCCGGAGGGTTTAGTCATCGGCGCTGATGGCGAGTACATGACGGACCCCGACGAGATACTCCGCGACCTCACCAAGGGCACTGCCGCCCTCCTCCCCATCGGCGGATTGGAGGAGACGGGTGGCTACAAGGGCTATGGCTACGCCACTGTCGTCGAGATACTCAGCGCCAGTCTACAGGGCGGCGCATTCCTCAAGGCGCTTACCGGTACGAACCTTGGTCACTTCTTCATCGCCATCGACGTCAACACCTTCACCGACCTCGCCGACTTCAAGAAGACAACCGGCGATATACTCCGCAGCCTGCGCGCTAGCCGAAAGATGCCTGGCCACGACCGCATCTACACCGCAGGGGAGAAGGAGTACCTCACTAATCTAGAACGGACGAAGATTGGTATCCCGCTCAATAAAAGCCTACAGAAGGAACTCACCCAGCTAAGGGACGAATGCGGCCTCAAGAGCTACAAATTTTAGACTACTAACGCATTATCACCTTGTTTCCTTCGCCACCGCGCCGCCGCCAAGGAACCAAAAAAAGACCCCAATCAACTAAAACAACCAGAATAACCGGAAACGCGGCGGCGACGAAGGTACAACCCCCTCTCTCTATACGCACGCGATGACAAATAATATCAACACCCTCGCCCCCATCAACACGATTCCCAAATGAAGAAGATCCTAGAGGACATCAAGGTCCTAGACTTCACACACGTCTGGTTCGGACCCTACTGCACCATGATGCTCGCTGGCCTCGGCGCCGACGTCATCACCGTCGAGCCCCCGTGGGGCAACATCGGCCGCCTCGGCCCAGGCGAACTCTACAAGGGCACAAGTACCAGCTTCATGGCCGTAAACTGCGGCAAGAAGGGCATCGCCATTGACATGAAGAACCCCGAGGGCATCGCCATCGTCAAGGAGCTCGTCAAGGAGTCCGACGTGGTCATCCAGAACTTCGCCCCCGGCGCCATGGAACGTCTCGGCCTCGGCTACGAGGAGCTCAAGAAAATCACGCCTAATATCATCTACGCCGCCCTCAGCGGCTTCGGCCAATACGGCCCCTACAGCAAGTACGGCAGTTATGCAGTCGTCGCAGAAGCGATGAGCGGCCACACCTACGCAACCGGCAAGGGCATCAGCGAGGACCACGAGCCCGTCCAGATGGCTGGCGCCCTAGGCGACATCGGCCCAGGCGTCTTCGCCGCCTTCAGCATAGTTGCCGCCCTCCGCTACCGCGACAAGACCGGTAAGGGCCAGATGATCGATGTCAACCAGGTCGACACGATGGTTAGCTACAACTGCTGCGAGACCGTCGCCTATGACCTCTTCAAGGAGAGCCCAATCGAGAGACGGAGGAAACGCGTCCGCCCACCCAGTGAACTCTGGGGCGTCATCAAGGTAAAGGACGGATGGGTCCAGATCGCGGGCAGCCGCCCCAAGGCGGTCGAGGAGATGAAGACAAAGCTCGGCGTCGAGGAGGTCACCCTCGACTTCGTAAAGGAGAAGCTCTCCACGATGACCCGGAAGGAGGCGTTCGAGTGGCTCGTCAGCTTCGACGTGCCCAGCGCCCCAATCTACGAGGCGTACGAGGGATTCGACGATCCCCACCTCAAGGCGCGGAAGACCTTCGTCGAAGTCCCACACCCCGTCGCGGGCAGCTACCGGATACCCAAGTTCCCCGCCGAGTTCAGCGAGACACCCGGCGAGATCAATACCGGCGCTATAGTCCTCGGACAGCACACCGAGGAGATACTAAAGACTGTGTTGAAGAAGACGCCGAAGCAGATCGAGGAACTCGAGCAAAACGGCGTAGTAACGATCTGGAGGCCGTGAGGCCCCCGTTTGTTAAGAAACTCTTACCTCATTGGAAAGGACCATCGTAGGATGTCCTTCACCGACTTGTCTACATAGTCGCCGCATCGCTGAGCGATGTCGCGCGTCGTTATGACTCCGTATATGATACCGCTCTTAACGACGGCGAGGCGGCGCACGTTCTGCTTCGCCATCATCTCTGATGCCTTGATGAGATCCTCGTCGGGGTCGACTGTCACGAGCGGCGTTGACATTACGTCCGCAACCATCATCTTGTCAAGGTCCTTGCTCGTCGCTACGACCTTGGCCACGATGTCCCGGGACGCGATCATCCCCTTCGGCGTCCCCTTCTCGGTTACTATGATGTAGGCGTGCTCCCCCTCAGCTATCATCTTCGCGGCCTCGCGCACCGATCGGCCGGCGTCGATGGTCATGAAGGTCTTGTCCATGTAGTCCTTTACCTTGTATGACGTTTTACATCACTCAGGTCAACGGCGGGGAAGGGGAGTTTATACACGTTACCACCCGGCGCCTAGTAGTATATGGTGCCGGTCCTCTTCCCTATGATGCCCATGAAGGCTCCCCAGTACCTCTCCGAGCCAACAAGCTGGGCACGGATGGAGTCGTACTCCTCCTTTAGCTCATCAACACCCTGAATCGCCTTCGCAGGAACATTAAACCCTAGTTCGTTCCTCAGCACATCGAAGATAGCGGGGTTCGACAGGGCCGCCCTGCCGATCATTACGCCACCGACGCCCATGTCCCGAAGGAGCCTCACCTTCTCAGCGGAGTCGATCCCACCGTTCGCGATGACGGGAATGCCGCGGGCCGCCTCGATACACTCGGGGAAGACCGAGTAGTCGTCCCCCTCAGCCGACTCCTGTGAGGCGGTCTTCGCGTGGACGACGTAGAGGTCGGCGTCGACACCGCGGAGGCTGTTCAGGTAGACCTTCTGCGACTTCTCGTAGGCGTTCGTGCCGAGTCGCATCTTTAGAGATGCCCTGTAGCCGTGGCCGTGTATGATGGAGACTAGCCTCCCCGTTTTAGTGGCCCGCTTGATCATAGCCGCACCCTTTCCCCTTCGGATGACCTCAGGGCTCGGGCAACTCAGGTTGAGGTTGAAGCCCTCGAACCCGGGAAATGGCTCGAAACCAGCGAGGAATGCCTCGAGGTGCTCCTCCTTACCTGTTAGCAGCTGTATCTGAACCGGCGTCGAGTCGTGGATCGTTATCTTCTCCAGCGCCTGCCTGTTACCTCGGAGGAAGCTCTCGACGTGCGCCATCTCCGTGAAGGTGAGGTCGGCGCCGTGACGGTGGCAGAGAGTCCTCAGGACCCCGTCCGAGTAGCCCTCAAGCGGAGCGAGCATGAAGCGGAACAAGGCCACGGATAGAGTCAGCAACCCGGGATATATGAGTGACACGAGGCCGCGTTACTTGGAGACGAACCTGTTTCCCGGGATGTAGAACCTGAGATCCTCGGGGAGGTCCCTAGTCACCCCAATCCTATGGCTCGTGCAGCAGTCAGCAACGCAGGGGGCGTCGAGGATGTGGACTGGGCAGTCCGGGTCCGTGACTGGGAAGCCGTTCAGCTCATGCGTCACCCCTAGGGCTAGTGTCAGCTTCCCCGGCCCGTTCGCCATCTCCCTGTCGTCCCCCACGGAGCGGAGCTTCCTCATCGTCTTCAAGCCATAGGTCGGCTCGATGGCCCTGAAGAGAACGCCCCCCACCTCATCCACCCGGTGCGCCACTACGTTGAGCATCCAATACTTGTGGACGTTGTAGATGAAGAGGCGCCCCGGCGGGTCCCACATCGGGGAGTTGTAGTTCTTCCTCCCATGGAAAGCGCGGCTAGCCGGGTCCGCGAGCCCGTGATATGCTTCCGTCTCGACGACCGCGCCGCCGAGCCTCTCGCCGTCGAGGACCCTGATCAGATTCTTCCCGAGGAGGTCCCGCGCCACGTCCTCCGGGCTCCTCTCGTAGAACTCCACTGGGAGGACACTCTGATCAGATGCCAACTCGATCGACTCCTAGCAGGTTATTTTAGTGGTACCATATAGAGTGATACACGTCACAAAAAGACATAGACCTCGGGGAAGACCCTAAGAGGGGCCTCGGCTAGCTAATGGGGGAGATAAAGGGCGTGGATTCATCAAGCTGGCTTAAAATCCTCCGCGAAGCCTCCGAAGCCATCTGTTTCGCAGTCGCAGAGGTTCAGCCGAGGGGCGCGGAGCTTGAAACCCGGGACTATAAGCACATACTTGATGAGGCAGCCCAGAATGCTCTAGTAGACGCGCTAAGTGATCAAGGTGTCTCCGCCCAGCTCATCAGCGAGGAGGGAAACGTCCTCATCGGGGGCGGGGGACCAACCGTCATCGCCGACCCAGTCGACGGCACAACGAACCTAGCGAGGGGCCTCCATCACGCCGTGACGTGCCTCTCAGCCTCGGGGAACGGACTCGAATCCGGTACCCTCGCCGCATTGGTCAGGGACATCTACACAGGAGATGTATACGCCGCTGAACCTGGCAAGGGGGCAAAACTAAACGGCTGTCCGATACGCGTCGCGTCACCTAGGCAGGCGAGGTCCGCCCTCGTCTCAATGGACATAAGCAAGACTCCGAAGCTCGACCGCGTTACCCCCCTCCTCAACGCCTGCAGGTACATCAGGATGTTCGGCAGTTCGGCATCCGAACTGACACTGATAGCATCGGGGGGCTTCGACGCCCACGTGGACATACGCGGCACGGTTCGTGCTACCGACGTGGCCGCCGCCCTAACGATTCTGAATGAGGCCGGAGGCGTCTACGCAGTCAACAGCACCATCGGCGGGGACTTCACACTGACTAAGGAGACAACTATGGAGCTCGTCGCCGCCTCCAACGGATCGCTCCTCGACGAACTCCTAGCCCTCACGAAGTGTCCCTGATGCTATTCGGATCCCTAATCCACGCGACGTTCAAGGCCCGCCCAAACAGGTTCGTGGGCTTGGCCGAGGTCGATGGGCGTGTGGAGGAGTGCTTCATAGCGAACCCGGGGAGGATGAGGGAGCTACTGGTCCCCGGGGCCAGCGTCTATCTGAAGAGATGCGAGTCTCGTTTGAGGAGGACGCGTTGGGACCTCACCCTCGTCGACCATGGGGGCATTTTTGTCTCCGTCGACTCCCGAGTTCCCAATGATGTCGTCGAGGAATCCATCGAGGCCGGTCAAGTTCCCGAGTTCCACGGCTACCGAGTCGACCGACGCGAGCTCAGCTTCTGGGACTCGCGCCTCGACCTACAACTTACTAAGGGCTCCGCGCATGCGTGGGTCGAGGTAAAGTCGTGCACCCTTGTCTTCGACGGCGTGGCCCTCTTCCCGGACGCCCCCACCGAACGCGGGACGCGCCACCTACGGGTCCTCGGGGAGGCCCTGCGCCTCGGGAGGAGCGCCCTCGTCTTCCTCATTCAGCGCGGTGACGCCCTATCACTGAGCCCGAACGAGGCCACTGATCCCGTCTTCGCCGAGGCCCTCCGCGGTGCCCTGCTTAAAGGCGTGGAGGTGTACGCATACGACTCCAAGGTGACCCTAGAGGGCATCACTATTAACAGACGCGTGCCCGTCGACATTTAACCACAAATTCAAATTAACACAATTAAGGTAAAATTGGATCAGGAACTAACAGATAATTGAAGCATACTAGTTAAAAAATGGCTTTTTCCGTTAATGTGCCCATAGGAACCGTTTTTAAGCTTCCCGCCATGCTATCAACCGTTAGAGGTCGCTCAATGGGCAAGAAGAAGGTACTGAGCGAAAAGGATCTGCACGAGATGGTCCTCCCCAGCAAGAACGATGTGCTAGGCGTCGTCCAGAAGATGCTGGGATTCGATAGGACGATGGTGAAGTGCCAGGACGGGAACGTCGGAGTCTGTCGCATAAGGGGTAAGATGAAGCGCCGCACCTGGATCAGGGAAGGAGACATAGTCCTAGTCAGCCCCTGGGACTTCCAGAGCGAGGAACGCGGTGAGATATTCTGGCGCTACACCCAGAACCGGGTCGAGGAGCTAAGACAGAAAGGCATACAGAAGATAGAGTAGCTGATTTCCACGTGCCAAGCCAGGACAAGATCGAGCGCAAGGCCGAGAAGCTGCAGAGGAACTACGAAGAGAAAGACCTGATGCTGAACAAGAACCAGGAGGAGTTCAACGTCAGCGAGGCCGTCTTCGACCGGCCGACCCTGGAAGGCATCCTGAGTCTAATCCAGCACAAGAAGATAGACAAGATCAAAGGCGTCCTAAAAGCGGGCAAGGAAGGCCACGTCTTCTGGGGGACCGCCACCGATGGGAAGGAGATCGCCATCAAGATCTACTACACGACGACCTCCGAGTTCCGGAAGGGCATGATGAAGTACATAGAAGGCGACCCCAGATTCAAGCACATCCGCTCAGACAACAAGAGCCTCGTCTACGCCTGGGCGCAGAAGGAGTACAGCAACCTCCAGCTCGCCCAGCAGGGTTGCGTAAACTCGCCCCGCCCCATCGCTTTCCTCAAGAACATACTTGTGATGACGTTTATAGGGGTCGACGGCGTCCCCGCTCCCGTGTTGAGGGAACTGCCGCTGGACGACCCCGAAGACTTCTACGACAGGCTCACGGATGAGATGAGGGCCCTCTACCAGAAGGCCGGCCTCGTCCACGGCGACCTGAGTGAGTACAATATAATGGTCTGGGAGATGAAGCCAGTCATATTCGATCTGAGCCAGGCGATGCTCACCATACATCCCCTCGCCACTAGCCTCCTACAACATGATGTGGAGACAGTGAACGCATACTTCGCGAGGCTGGGCGTCCAGGTGTACGACAATAAAGAGTTACAGGAGTGGGTGAAGAGTGGAGAAGCGTAACTACATAAGAATACCACACGACAGGGTCGGCGTTCTAATCGGCCCAGAGGGTAAAGTGAAGGCCCGGATAGAGAAGACGTTCAAGGTCAGTCTACTCATAGAGAGTGAGTCGGGGAACGTCGAGATCGTCCTCAACAAAGATCAGCCGGATGTCTCCATTATCTTCACCGTTGCGAACATAGTCAAGGCCATTGGTAGGGGTTTCAGCCCTGACCGTGCAATGCTGCTAGGTAATGAGGACATCGATCTATCCATAATCGACCTTGAGGAGCACGTGGGGCCGACTCACAGCGCCCAGGAGAGGGTTAAGGGCCGGATCATCGGCAGGGAGGGGAAGAGCAGGGTCCTCATCGAGGAGCTCACCGAGACTCAGATGAGCGTATACGGCAGCACCGTCGCCCTCATTGGCAATATAGAGTCCCTCCCGGCGGCGACCGAGGCAGTCATGATGCTCATCCGCGGTAAGTTCCACAAGACCGTCTACAACTACCTCTTCGCCTACCGGCGCCAGCTCAAGAAGGACCGCGGCGAGATCTGGTACGACCAGCCACCACCAGTATCCGAGAGGAAGTAGCCAAATGACACAATCACAGGAGACGGAGTACCAGGCAGTAAGCCCGAGCGACTTCTTCTACCGCAACAGGGAGATCGCGGGCTTCAGCAACCCCAGCAGGGCCATCTACGTCGGCGTCAGGGAGCTCCTTGAGAACAGTCTAGACGCCTGCGAATCCGCCCAAATTCCACCGGATATCTACCTCCGTATAACCGAGTTGAGCGCCAGCAGCGGCGAGAACGGGACAGCCGTCTACCTCCTAAGGATACAGGACAACGGCACCGGCGTCCCGGCGGAGGAGATACCCGCCTGCTTCGCACAGGTCTTCTACGGCTCCAAGTACACTCTCAAGCAGAACCGCGGCACCTTCGGCATGGGCGGCAAGATGACCATCCTCTACGGTCAGATCACCACCCACAAGCCCGTCGTCGTCACCTCAAGCACCGGGGACGAGATCCACGAGTACGAGATGATGATGGACATCCAGAAGAACCAGCCACAGGTGCTCCGGCATACAGCCCTAGCTAACGAGAAGGGGTGGAAAGGCACCATCGTCGAGCTCCAGATCGAGGGCGACTACCCCCGTATTATGAGCCGGATGATCGAGTACATCCGCCAAACCGCCATGGTCAACCCATACGCTGACATCACATTCATCGACCCCAAGAACAGGCTCTACCGCTTCGAGAGGGGCACCACGCAGATGCCTCCCGTCCCCCAGAGGGTCAAGCCTCACCCCCACGGCATAGACGTTGAGACTCTACGCAGGATGCTCCTCGTCACTAAGTCCCGTGACATGAAGAACTTCTGGATCGATCACTTTCAGGGTGTAGGCCCTAAGACGGCGGAGAAGTACCTCACCTTCGCCGGGATAAAGACGGAGACGAAGCCAGCAAACCTATCATCAGACGACATCGTTAAACTCGTGCGCGCCGCGAAGGATTTCCAGGAGTTCTACCGCCCAGACGCAAGCTGTCTCAGCCCCATCGGCCCAGACCTCCTAGAAACAGGCATCAGGAAGGAGCTCAACCTCACCGAAGCCGACTTCATAAAAACGGTTCAGAGGCCTCCAGCCACCTACAGTGGCTACCCCTTCATAGTAGAGGCCGCCGTCGTCGCCGGCCCAACCGTCCGCAAGATAGGCAACGGCATCACCCTCTACAGGTTCGCGAACCGCATTCCCCTCCTCTTTGACGAGTCAAGCTGCGTCACATACAAGGTCATCAGCAAGGACATCAACTGGAGGACCTACAACGTCCAGCAGGACACGCCCCTCGTTGTGGCGATCCACCTCTGCTCGACCAAGATCCCGTACAAGAGCGTCGGCAAGGAGTTCCTCGCCGACCAGATCGAGGTAGAGAAGGAGATCACGAACGCCATCAGAGAGACTGCACGCGACCTCCGCATTTTTATCAGCCGTAGTGTCAAGCTGGAGAGGCAGAAGCACCGCCTCAATATATTCGGCAAGTACCTCCCCAAGATAGCCGAGTTCGCCATGAAGCTCGGCGACAAGACCGACATGCCCGACGTGCAGAAGCTCCTCGATGAGATCCGTGTGGTCAACCAGAAGGAGGGAGACGAGGAGAACGGTGTCGAGGAGAATGACAACGGGGAGGAGAACAGCGTGCTCCAGCCACCCGAGGAAGAGGTTTTCGAAGAGGAGCTGGAAGAGGAGTTGAAGGAGGAGAAGATCGATGGCGAAGCGAGTTAGCGAAGCCGATAAGCAGCGCGAGGCCACCGATAAGGCCCTCAAACAGCTGGGCGCACTTGTCTACGACCAGATCAACCAAGGCGAATTCCCTTGGGTGATGATGCAGAGCCGCAGTATCGACAACATACAGTACGACCCACAGGTCCGCCAGTACATCCTCGGCGACCGCATGGTCAAACGCCACAGCAGGAACATCAAGCACATACGCCCATTCACCCAGCTCGTCTGGACCGCGTGGTTCGCAAGGGAACTCGTTAGGCAGCGGAAGACAAGCACACTCAGGGAAGCATACTACTCGGCACGTGGCCAGCGTGACATCGAGTACACGGACCAGCAGGAATCCGACAGCATCATCACCGACCTCGAGGTGTCACTGAACAAGGCAAGGGAGGACTTCGGCATCTTCCCCGAGGAGAGGAGCGCCATATTCGGGGACATCACTATCGAGTACACGGTCCCCGGCTACGAGGGGCGGCGCACGAACCTCACCGACCACCCGGACGGCATCATGGTCGGGCCCGCCGTGACGAGCAGCGAGTTCATCGAGACCACCGCGAACAAGGTCATCGTCGTCGAGAAAGGCGCGATGTTCACTCGCCTCGTCGAGGAGCAGGCGCACAAGAAGTTTAACGCCATACTCATACACACGGCTGGGCAGGCGCCACGAAGCACGCGCAGTATAATCCACCGCCTCAGCAAGGACTGGGGGATGCCCGTCTACATCTTCACGGACGGCGACCCATGGGGCGTACACATCGCACAGGTCATCTGTTCGGGCTCTGCAAACGCAGCCCACCTCAGGGGCCTCACCGCCCCCGACGCCAAGTGGATAGGTGTCTGGGCTAGCGACATCATCGACTACAAACTCCCCACAGAAAACCTCACCGAGTTCGACAAGAAGAGACTCACAGAGCTACAGGATGACCCCCGCTACAACGAGGACCCCTGGAAGAAGCAGATAGAACTCTTCATAAAGATACAGAAGAAGGCGGAGCTTGAGGCCTTCAGCCGTTACGGTCTCACCTACATTGTAGACAAGTATCTGCCGGAAAAGATCGGGGCTATCGCCCCTGATTCTTAAATACGTCTTCGCGTGACTCCTTCTAGGGACAATATGTCGGGCAGATTCGGTATCACATATTCGAGGATGGTCGTCGCCGCCTTCGGGATCATACTACTAGCCCTCGGGGGCACGCTGACCTACTTAACCCTCACAGTCGAGGGGGCTGCGCCAACTTTATTCTTCACGCCACTTGGATTCTTAGTGGCGATCCTCGGCGTCTTCCTACTACTCTCGAAGGATGCATAGAGATGTCGGTCAAAGGCGTGGTGCTGGCTGGCGGCGAGGGGACACGGTTCAGACCCCTCACCTACTATTTCCAGAAGTGCATGATCCCCATCGGGGAAGAGCAGAAACCAATCCTCGACTACATCCTTCGCCTACTCAAGTACCACGGGATTACCAAGACGGTCCTACTTGTTGGGTACAAACACCAGCAGATAGAGAACTACTTCGAGCACGGTGAGAGGTTTGGCGTTGAGATGACATATGTTCTCGACGACCCGAATCTTAAGGGAAGCGCCAACGCTCTAATTAACGCATACAAGAAAGGTGCGATAAAGGACGAGGACACCCTCGTAGTCTACTACGGCGACATAATCAGTAATCTGGACATCCGGGCAATGGTCAAGCACCACCAGAGCACAAACGCGGAAGCCACACTCGCGCTGGCTAAACGCTACAACATCAGCGTGGGTAAGGCGGATCTAGACGGGACACGCATCACGAACTTCATAGAGAAGCCGGATCTTATGCAGCCCATCAGCATCGGGATTCTCACACTCAGCGGCTCTGTTCTCAAGGAGATGTCGAAGCTACAGCAGCAGGGGCAGTTCAAGAACTTCGACCTCATGGGCGACGTCATTAGCTACCTCGTACAGAGTGGGCGAAGGGTGGAGGCCTACCTAACGGACGCGTTCTGGTACGACGTGGGGAGCATCGAGAGGTTCGAGAGACTCAGCCCCGAGAAGCTCAGCGAGGTAATGGGCTTTCTCCTAAAGTAGCCGGGTTGACTAGCTTCTTCAAATTTTTGCACTGTATTATTTAAATCATAAGAGCATTTACACCTCTTACTGCCTCTACAGAAGTTTCTTAAACTGAGTACTGCCCATCCTTAACCACCGGTGAAGCTTGATGAAGGCATTAGTTCTCGCGGGTGGCTTCGGCACCCGCCTTAGACCGTTAAGCTGCACGAGACCAAAGATGCTGTTCCCGATCGGGGACCAGCCATTGATGGATTGGACGCTTAAGAACCTCTCACAGGGGGGTGTTGACACCGTCATCATGGCGGTTAACTACATGGCTGAGGCCCTAGTGCGCTACCTCGGCCCCACGAAGTTCGACCTCGGCATCATCTACAGCCGTGAGCAACGCCCCCTCGGGACAGGCGGTCCCATAAAAAAGGCGAGGGAACTCCTCGACGGTGAACCCTTCCTCGTACTCAACGGGGATGTCATATCCGATATTGATGTCAGACGCCTCATAGAGTACCATAAGGCTAAGGGTGGCATCGCGACCGTCGCGTTGACCCCCGTTTCCGACCCAAGCAGGTATGGTGCCGTCGAACTCGACTGGGAGGGCAGGATAACCCGATTCGTCGAGAAGCCAGAGAAAGGGCTGGAACCGAGCAACCTCATCAACGCGGGAATCTACGTCTTCGACCCAAAGATATTCGACTACATTCCAGACGGCCGCGCCGCGAGCATAGAGCGGGAGGTCTTCCCAGTGCTTGCCAATGAGCGGAAACTCTACGGCTTCGAGTTCCACGGCCTCTGGACCGACATGGGCATACCTGATGACTATCTCAAGGCAAACCAGATAATTCTTAGCAAGTACGAGGAAGGCGTCAGGATGGGTGAGGGTGCGAAGGTCGACCCTGCCGCGAAGATACTCGCCCCCTGCTACATAGGGCCGGGTGCTGAAGTCGGAGCGGACAGCCTCATAGGGCCCAACACGACCATTTGCGACCACGTCCTCGTAGGCAAGGGGTGCAGAATCGAGAACAGCATACTCTTCCCCGGAGCGACCGTTGGTGACTACTCCTCTGTCAAGAATGCTATACTCGGTGAGAACGCCATACTGGAGCGCTGGGTAAAGGTCGAGTCGGGAAGCCTCATAGGCGACTATTCGATGATCAGGGACGGCGTCACTATAACAGACGGTGTCAGCATTTGCCCGAGCAAGGAAGTTAGTGAGAGCATACTCGAGCGCCGCCAGGTCATGTGACCGGAGCGCAGCGGAGTATCCAGTCTATCATTTAATTATTTGAAGACTAGTACTCTATGCATGGGTCGCCTATTCGGCACGAACGGCGTCAGGGGTATAGCAAACAAGGAGCTCACCATCGAACTCGTCACACGACTCGCCGCCTCGTGCGGACACATTTTGGGTAGAGATATCGCCCTCGGCAGGGATGGGAGGGTGACGAGTCCCATGTTCAGGGACGCCGCCGCCTCCGGCCTTATGTCGGCGGGCTGCAACGTAAACGATCTCGATGTCCTTCCAACTCCTGCGCTCCAGTACGCAGTCAAACACCTCGGACTAGATGGCGGCCTCATGATAACCGCGAGTCACAACCCCCCCGAGTTCAACGGCGTCAAGGTGATGGCCTCTGATGGCGTCGAGATACCGCGGAACGTCGAGGACGAGATCGAGGGCATATACTTCTCCGGTGGGCCGAAACTTGCTGAATGGGACAAAGTGGGCACACTGAGGCACAGGGAGGCGATCGACCTCTACGTTGAAGAGATCATCTCAAGGTCGGAGGTCGGAGTCATCAAGGGGAAGAGGCTCAAGGTGGCGATAGACCCCGGTAACGGCGTCGGGACGCTCGCCGCCCCTACGATAGCTCAGCGCCTCGGCTGCGAGGTTTACACAGTTAACTCGGAGCTAGATGGCAGGTTCCCCGGGCGTGAGTCCGAGCCGCGACCCGACAACCTAGGGGCGCTCAGGGAGCTCGTCAAGGCGACAGGAGCGGACATGGGCGTCGCTTTCGACGGGGACGCCGATAGGAGTATCTTCTTGAACGAGCTGGGTGAGCCCCTATGGGGTGACCGCAGCTTCGCCTTAGTAGCAAAGTACTACATGGAGAAGCATAGGGGGGCACGCGTCGTCACACCCGTCAGTAGCAGCAACGCAATAGTTGACGTCGTCGAGGCCGCGGGGGGTTCTATCCACTGGACGCGCGTGGGTAGCGTCGACGTGAGCCGGGCGATGGTCGAGAACGGCATAGAGTTTGGCGGGGAGGAGAACGGGGGAGTCATGTACGGTCCTCACCACCCAGTCAGGGACGGCTCGATGACGATGGCCCTTGTCCTCGGAATCATGGCTGGGGAGGGTAAGTCGCTCAGCCAACTCGTCGCAGAGCTCCCTACATACGCACAGGCGAAGGACAGGGTTCGCTGCCCAAACGAGCTGAAGCAGAAGGTACTCGAAGCCCTACGCACGAAGGTAGCGGCACCCCGCGTCGACACGATGGACGGCATCAAGCTCATCTTCGGGGACGGCAGCTGGATACTCGTACGCCCCAGCGGGACAGAGCCTATTTTCCGGCTCTACGCCGAGGCGGACTCGCAGTCCAAGGTCGATAGGCTGGTCTCCGAGAACAAGATGCTGATCGAGGCGACTGTGAAGTCCCTCAGTGCCTGAGGCTGCGTGCCAGGTCTAGCAGGGCGGCCTGCGGGTCATTTGACTTCACCACGCCGCTGGCGACGAGTATCCCCTCAGCCCCCAGCTTCTGAGCGGCTATCACGTCGTCACCGTTCGTTATCCCTGCGCCACAGAGGACCCTGATCTTTGGGTTGACGTGCTTTATCGCTGTGACTGCACCCGAGACGACCTCTGGCCTCGCCTTGGAGACTGAGATGCCGCTGCCGATGAGCTCCGGGGGCTCTATGGCTATGGCCTCAGGCACGAAGGCGGCGACCTGCCTCCCCTTCTCGACCGTGTCAACGCATACGACTGTCGAGAGGTCCGCCTCGCGTGCCCGCTTCACCGTGGCCTTGATGACCTCTAGGGGTATCTGCCTCTCGCTGTGGTTGATGAGGGTCCCTACGCACCCCGCCTCCGCGACGGACTCGGGGAGGATGTGGCCCGTGAACTGGCCCATTCCGACGGGGTCGACGTGCTGGGCGAAGACCGGTGTCTCGCTGGCGTCGATGACTATCTTCGAGTCGGCGAGCTGGGGGGCGAGGGCTATGCTCGTCCCCGTCTTTATGTGGACCTGCTCCGCTATCTTCGCAAGCCTAACCGCGTTTTCCCCCATCCCCTCCCTGTAGGTCTTGAGGTTGACGAGTATCATCGGATACTTGACTAGGATACCCTCCATACCGGCACCGCTGAGTAAAGAAGCCCAGCCCCTTTTGAGCTTTCCCGGCTAGGGGCTGACCACGAGGTGGGGCGAGGCCCCGGGGGGGAGGGAGAGCCCGGGTGAGTCGAGGGAGTACGTGTAGGTACCGGGCTTCGCGGGGACGAAGTTAAAGTCGTACGTGGATCGTGTCCCGGGGGCCGCAGTGGTCACCTTCGTTATGGTCGCCACCGGCGTCTCCTCGCCTTCGAGGTAGAATCTACAGGTGACGTTCTGCGTGATAGAGTGGACCCTCGTCGGGTTGTCGAGGGCTATCTCCACAAACATCAGGTCACGCAACTTGCCAGTCGCCGTTGCCCCGTTCGCGTTGTACCAACCTGACCTTGTGAGGGTTAGGGTCGGCAGTGCGATCAGGGGATATCTGGTTGTCTTGAAGGGGAGAAAGGCCTCGAAGAAGAGGACGTTGGCCTTTGCGCGTCCGGTGATGGTGACCTCAATCTCTCCTGCATGAGCTACTGCCGCGTCGCTGACGATCTTCATAAACGCCGCCTCGTCGTCTATGAAGAGGGGGAGGTTTCTGTTCACGAAGGTTATGTAGCCGACCTTCTGCCGGGGAAAGGTGTATGTGCGGTTCATGACGGTGTGGCCCTCGACCTGGAAGGCGAGGTAGACGTCGGATACCTCGGGTTGGGTGACGACAATGGGACTCAATGTTACGCTGATCAGCCACTTCCTAACGTAGTCAGGTGTCTGTGTGACGTGGCCTTCGGTGCTCGTAAATCCGGGCAGCGTGACCGCCAGGCCCACGTTGAGTGTCCCGTTCCTTCCCTGGATGGCATCCCTGATGTAGTTGGACATCCCCTCCTCGGAGAACTCGAGGTTCACAGCCATCCTGTTCAGCTCCCCATAGCTGCTGTAGACGTTGCCGATCTGACGCCCAACTAGGATGGCGGTGAAGATGATGACCAACTGGACGAGGCCCATCAGCTCCTCCCTGCTGGCTATCTTCTCCTTGTCCTGCCCCTTCTCGGCCATCGATCTTGAGTTGGTTGATGGCCCATATTACACTTCTTAGGGGTGAAACCATTCAGTGAGGGTGCGCAGCAATATAGACAGAAATTTAAATAAACGAAAGCCTGTATTAGAAGGGGATCAAAACTCACAGGAAGAAATGAGATCGCTCGGAGGCCCTCGGCTGAGCCGAGGCAACGTGTTTTAATAGCCCAAACCGGCTATTCGATCGAAAACTTCGAGGGGAGCCATCGATGAAGGAATTGAAGAACCGCATACTGATAACGTCGGCGCTCATCTACGCTAACGGACCCGTCCATATAGGCCACCTCGTGGAGAACACCCAGGCAGACATCTACACGAGATTCTTAAAACTCAACGGCCACAATGCCTTCTACTGCGGGGCAGAGGACACCCACGGGGCCCCCATAGAGATAGCCGCCGCTAAGCAGGGCGTCACCCCGGAGCAGTTCATAGACAGGTGGGTGAAGGAACATAGGGAAGACTACAGGCGGTACCACATTGACTATGACTGCTACTACACCACGAACAGCCCCGAGAACAAGGCATACACTGAGCTTATCTTCAAGCGTCTCGTCGACGCGGGGCACATATACACGAAGGAGATCGAGCTCACTTACTGCGAGCACTGCAAGCGGTACCTCCCCGACAGGTACGTGAAGGGGACGTGCCCGAAGTGTGGGGCGAAGGACCAGTATGGGGACGTCTGCGAGCACTGCAACGCCACCTACGCCACGACGGACCTCGTCGAGCCATACTGCAGCATCTGTGGCTCAACCCCCATCCGGAAGCCGAGCCGCCACTACTTCTTCCGCCTCAACGACTTCAGCGATAAGCTCCGCGCATGGCTCACGGGGAACAAGAACCTGCAGCCCGAGATCAGGAACCAGATACTGAGCTGGGTTGACCAGGGGCTACAGGACTGGTGCATCAGCAGGGACGGCCCCTACTTCGGCTTCAAGATACCCGGCGAGGAGGAGAAGTACTTCTATGTCTGGCTCGATGCCCCCATCGGATACATCGCCTCAACAGCAAACTACTGCAAGGGCAGGGGCTTCACGGCGGACGACATCTGGCAGACCTACGACTCAACGATCATCCACGTCATCGGGAAAGACATAATCTACTTCCACCTCCTCTTCTGGCCTGCCGTCCTAATGGGCAGTGGATTCCACGTCCCAGACAACGTAGTCGTCCACGGGTTCCTAAACGTCAACGGGGAGAAGATGAGCAAGAGCCGAGGCACCTTCCTCACCGCGAGCGAGTTCGCCGACCTGCTCGACCCCGAGCTACTCCGCTACTACTACGCCGCAAACCTCAGCCACACCATGACTGACATCGACCTCGACCTAAAGACCCTGCAGGACAAGGTCAATAACGAGCTAGTCAGCAACATCGCCAACCTCGTCTACAGGACCCTGAGCTTCCTCGACAAGAACTTCGACAGCACCGTCACCACCACGCTGGACGGGGAGCTGCTCGCCGACGTGGCGAGGAAGGCAGAAGGAGTCAGGGACAGCTATTATGAACTAAACTTCCGTGAGGCTGTGGCGAAGACTCTCGAGATCAGTACAGTCGGTAACAAGTATTTCCAGGACAACAAGCCGTGGGAGCTCGTAAAGACGGATAAGGAGAAGGCGCAGAGGGTCTTGACCGATTGCGTGAACATCGTCAAGACTGTGGCGATCCTCATGAAGCCAATAACCCCAGTCTTCGCCGAGAGAGTCGAGGAGCAGCTGGGACTTCCCAACCTCAAGTGGACGGACGTGGACCGTGTCATCGAGAACCATCACATCGCAGGTGCCAAGATAATCCTCCGCAAGATCGACCCGATAGTGTTGAAGAAGCCGGGGGAGAAACAGGAGGAGAAGAGAGAGGAGAAGCCGGCGAAGCCGACTGGCCCCGCGTCCCTCGACCTACGCGTCGCCGTCGTCACAGAGGTCAAGGACCACCCGCAGGCGGACAAGCTCTATGTCCTCAAGATCGACCTCGGCTCCGAGCAGAGGCAGCTATGCGCAGGGCTTAAGCCCTATTACCACAAGGAGGAACTGCTTGGGAAGCACCTAGTCGTCGTCACGAACCTGAAGCCAGCGAAGCTCCGAGGCGAACTTAGCCAGGGTATGTTACTAGCCGCTGACTCCGGTAGCGTGGTCGGGGTATTGAACGTACCCGACAGCCCGACTGGAACGCAGGTCACAGCTGAAGGTATCTCTGGTAAGGGAGCCCCTCAAATAGAAATCGGGGACATCGCTGCCCTTACACTTGAGGCGAAGGCGGGGAAGGCTTACATCAACGGCAAGCTGCTTGGAACGGAAAATGAGATCGTCCGCGTCGATAAGAACGTGGAAGGCAGGATCAGGTAACCCTGATTCGAGCCCTTTTTCGCTGACTCCTTAAATTCATGGGCTTCTCAGAGGACTCAGTGAACATAGTTGGCACGCGACCCAGTCTGCGGGATGTACGTTAACGAGGAGCACGCCGCCTTCAAGGTAGAGAGGGGCGGCAAGACCTACTACTTCTGCAGCGAGGGTTGCATGCTCACCTTCCAGCAGCCTGACAGGGAACTGAAGAAGCTGAGGAACCTGGCCGTCTTCAGCCTGATCCTCGGCGCACTAACCTTCATAGTCATGTTCGCGGGGGTGCCCCTGCCCCTCCTCCCTATGGAGTGGTGGGCTTTCCTCCTCGCGACTCCGGTCCAGTTCGTGGCGGGGTGGAGGTACTACCGCGGGGCGTGGGGGGCGCTGAAGGCTAGGACAGCCAATATGGACACCCTCATAGTCATCGGCTCGACAACCGCCTGGGCATATAGTACTTTCGTCGTGTTCTTTCCCCAGTGGGCGCCGAGTATGGATGTCTACTTCGACGCCTCCGCGTTAATCCTTGCACTCATCCTCATCGGCAAGTACCTTGAGGAGGTCGCGAGGGGTCGCGCGTCGGACGCGGTTCGGAAGTTGCTCGACCTCCAACCCCTCATGGCTAGGATTGTCAGGGAGGATGGTTCCGAGGAGGAGGTCGGCGTCGAGACTATCATGCCGATGGATATCCTGCGCGTCAAGCCGGGGGAACGAGTACCCCTTGATGGTGTCATCGTGAACGGGGCCAGTAGCGTGGATGAGAGCATGATCACGGGCGAGAGCGTTCCGGTGTCGAAGAAGGCGGGGGACGAGGTCATCGGAGGGACCATGAACAAGGAGGGGAGCTTCAAGATGGACGTCACAAAGATCGGGATGAACACCACCCTCCAGCAGATTGTGCAGATGGTTGAGGACGCGCAGCTCAGTAAGGCGCCCATTCAGCGCTTTGCCGACACCATTGCGGCTTACTTCACCCCCACCATACTCATTATAGCCACACTCTCCGCTTTTGGCTGGTTCTACGTCGGACACGAGACCTTTGGCGTCGCCTTCACAACCTTCGTCGCAGTCGTCATAGTCGCCTGCCCCTGTGCTATGGGGATAGCCACGCCGACGGCCATCCTGGTCGGCGCTGGGCTTGGAGCCCAGAACGGCATACTCATCAAGAACGGGGAGTTCCTCGAGAAGGCACGCAGCCTACAGGCTGTCGCCTTCGATAAGACGGGCACCCTCACCAAGGGAGAGCTTGCAGTCACAGATGTGGTTGGCGATAAGCCAGACGATCTGCTGGCCGCGGCTGCGAGCCTCGAGAAGCTGAGTGAACACCCCATCGGGAGCGCGGTTGTGAGGAAGGCTGAGGAGAAGGGGCTTAAATTATCCGAGCCCAAGGGCTTCGAGGCACTCGCTGGCAGGGGCGTCAAGGGCTCCATCGGTAGGAGGAGCTACGTAGTCGGCACAAGTCGCCTCATGGAAGAGATCAAGGCCGAGATGCCCGACGAGGTGAAGAGACAATCCGAGGCACTCTACGACCAGGGGAAAACCCTCGCCTTCGTCTCCGCCAATGGCAAGGTAATCGGCATAATTGCGGTCGCCGATCAGATCAAGGAGAACGCCCCCAAAGCCATCAAGAAACTCAAAGGCATGGGCCTAAAGGTCGTCATGATAACGGGTGACAACAAGAGGACGGCCGAGGCCATAGCGAAGCAGGTCGGCATAGACGACTACAGGGCTGAGGTCCTCCCTGAGGACAAGGTCAACGTCGTGAAGGAGCTGCAGAAGGAGGGCCTCATAGTAGCCATGGTTGGCGACGGTGTAAACGACGCCCCCGCCCTCGCTGCCAGCGACGTGGGCATAGCCCTCGGCAGCGGCACCGACGTCGCCGTCGAGACGGGCGGTATCGTCCTCATAAAGAACAACCTCGAGGACGTCGCAAGAGCCATCGACCTTAGCAAGCGCACCTACAGCAAGATCAAGCAGAACCTCTTCTGGGCCTTCGCCTACAACTCGGCGCTCATCCCAGTGGCCGCGGGCGTGCTCATTCCCTGGGGGATACAGATGAACCCCATACTCGCCGCTGGGGCAATGGCTCTGAGCAGCATCACGGTCGTCAGCAACAGCCTACTGCTCCGCAGGTGGAGGCCGAGGGAGTAGCCATGGTCGACGTCACCAAGGAGATCGGGATCACCCGGATGGATTGCCCCACCTGCGTCGTCACCCTGGAGAAGTCCGTGATGAAGGTCTCCGGCGTCAGAAAGGCGCAGGGCAACTACCTAAAGAAGACCTTAAAGGTCACATATGACGATACGACGCCGCTCGCCGTTATAGAGAAGGCGATAGAGAACGTAGGCTACCAGGTCGCTTACAAGAAGTATCCGAGCCCCCTGTCGAAGCTGAAGGGATTATTCAGTAGAGGGGAGTCGAAGGTGATCACCACGATCACAGACGCCGAGTTCCAGGACAAGGTTCTAAGCTCCAAGAGGCTCGTCGCCGTCCTCTTCGCCAGCGAGAACTGCCCCGCCTGTCAGGTCATCAAGCCCCAGTTCAAGGATTTAGCTGAGAAGCGAGTGGGGGGAGCTGACTTTTACGAGATGGAGGTGGCTTCGACGGAGATTTGGAAGGAGTACGGCGTCATGGGCATACCTACCGTTATCGTTTTCCGAGGCGGGAAGCCGGCGGAGCGATTCGGCGCGATGCTAGGCGTCGCGGAGATGGAGAAGGCACTTACCTGACTAAGCTTGCCTCATGGCGCTTCTGCGCGTTGTACTCCTCGGTTCCCCCCTTGGGTATGGTGAAGTACTTCCAGTCGCCGCCCCTGAAGAGCTTGGCGAGGTAGATGATCTGCCCCCGTGTTGCGCGGCGTGCATCGACTGCTGGTAGATACCCTCCAGGGCGGGCTGCTTCCTCCACCACACCTGAATGTCGCGTGCGAGGTCGTCCCCCTTCAACTCCTCGAGAGTCCTGAGGAGCCTCCCCCAGCCTTCATCCCACTTCGATATGAGGACCCAACGCGTCTCCCCTCGAGGATACGGAACTCGTTTTCTCTATCCCTGTCCCGCTTCTCCCCCTCCTACGTTAGGAGACCAGTGAACCTGCTCCTGAGCGTCCCCCCGACATGCTTCACGAGCACGGCGATGCTGTGGGACTCAGTCCCCAGCTTACTGAAGAACTCCTCGTCGCTGACCTGGGCAAGCGTCTTCTCCACGGTCTGCTTGAGGGTCTTGCACTGGGTCTTTGTGTACTCTATGAATAGATCCCCGACTGTTGGAGTCATGGGTGGTACTTAGCTGGGGAGCCAGATGAAGCTGATCTACCCCGGTGGTTCAGGTATTTTTATAGAGCAGACTCCCGGTATTCATCCAAGTCCGGTGCACGGCGTGAACACACTCCACCACAACGGTGTCATAGTGCCCCCGAGGTACAAGGGCAGGGGACTATCCGTAAGGATCAAAGGCCAACCCACAAGGCTGAACGACGAGCAGGAGGAAATGGCCGTCGCCTGGGCGAAGAAGGTCGGCACACCCTACGTGGACGACCCCAAGTTCGCAGAGAACTTCCACGAGGATTTCGGCAAGGCTCTCGGCATGAAGCTCCTAGCTGGGGAAGTCGACTTCAGCGACATCATACGTCTTGTCCAAAAGGAGAGGGAGGAGAAGCTGAAACTCCCACCAGAGGTGAAGAAGGGGCAGGCTGCAGAGCGGAAGGCGCAGCGCGACGCGAACAAGGAGAAGTACGGCTATGCCACAGTCGACGAGCAGCGGATGGAACTCGGAAACTACAATGTCGAGCCTAACAGCATCTTCATGGGGCGTGGACAGCACCCTTGGAGGGGCAAGTGGAAGCTCGGCCCAACATATGAGGACATAGAACTCAACCTCAGCCCTGACGCACCAAGGCCCACGGGTAACTGGAAGGCAATTGTCTGGGAGCCGGGCACCATGTGGATAGCCCGCTGGACAGACAAGCTCAGCGGCAAGAAGAAGTACGTCTGGCCCGGGGACGCGAGCTTCCTTAAGCAGAGAAAGGACATGGAGAAGTATGAGAAGGCGAGGGCCCTCAAGGAGAAGCTCGACGATGTAAAGGCGCACATCGAGGGTAACCTTACCATCGAGGACCTGAAGAGGAGGAAGGTGGCGACCGTCTGCTACCTCATCGACCGCCTCAAGTTCAGGGTGGGGGACGAGAAGGACGAGGAGGACGAGGCCGACACCGTCGGCGCGTCAACGCTCCGCCCCGAGCACGTCTGCTTCAACAGGGACGGATCGGTCACATTCAACTTCCTCGGCAAGGACTCGGTGCCGATGAACATCACCGCCCCGCTCCCCCCGAAGGTGGTCCAGAACCTACGCGACTTCGCCGTTAGCGCGGGGAAGGAGAGCCTCTTCGAGGGGATAAACTCGGGTCACGTCGGCGACTTCCTCAAGGAGATGATGGAGGGGCTAAGCGCCAAGGTCTTCAGGACCCTCTACGCCACCGACGCAGTCAGGAGCGGACTCGCCACCCAGACCGTGAAGCCAGAGGACCCCGACTATCTCAAGCGCCAAGCCGCCCTTAAGGCCAACCTAGAGGCAGCAAAAGTCTGCAACCACAAGCGTACAATCCCCAAGACTTGGCAGCAGAGCCTCCAGAAGAAGAAGGACCGCCTGAAGCAGCTAGAGGCGAAGACCTCAGCCGACGAGAAGGAGATCCACCAGAAGCTCGCGGAGGAGGAGAGAAAGTACCGCGAGAAGCTCGTGGAGGCCGAGAAGAAGCTCGCAGAGGCGGAGAAGAGGGAGGAGGAGCTACGCGCCCAGCTCGCCGGGGTCGAGAAGGCGGGCGGCGACCAGAAGGCCTCGAGGAAGCGCCTGTCAGCAGCCCGCGACAAGACGAAGGCGGCACGTGACCGTATAAGGAAGCTTAAAAATGCCTATGTCACTGTCACGCTGAAGGATAAGAAGCAACTTGAAGATAGGAGGCTCCGTGACAGGGAGGCCGTCGAGCGGATGAGACTACAAGTCGAGGCACAGGAGATCACCCGCGACTACAACCTCGCGACCAGTCTGAAGAACTACATCGACCCACGCATCTACTACGACTGGGGGAAGAATGTGGGCTTCGACTGGCGCAGCTACTACCCGACGACGCTGCAGAAGAAGTTCAGCTGGATCGAGGAGCAGCCCGAGGAAGAGGATTAGCTCCCCGCTCAGCGTAGCTCGCAGATGCTGAATAGTGGGTCCCCAGTGTTCTTCGCCGAGAGGAAGTTGATGATGTTCACCGCGCCCCCCATTGGGGCTTTGATGTCCTCGACGACCACGCCGAAGGGGTCAGTTATCTGACCGATCAGCTGCCCCTCCTCGATAATGTCGCCTGCGTTCACGAGGTAGGTGAAGAACCCGCCCCGAGTGGCCCTGACACCGACGGCGCGCTCGCCAAGCTGCGTCTGGTTACTCGGGTCGATCGGCGTGCCCTCGAGCATCTTGAGGTACTTCATAACGTTCATGACGGCGTTGACGTGGCGGCCCGTGTTCTCTGGCGTCAGAATGCCTCCCCCGCCCGACTCTATGAGCATATGGGGGATCTTCGCCCGCTAGGTGGCGCCCGTCTTTGTCATTGCTTGGTTGGTTGCCCTCAGGGTTACGAAGTCGGCGAGCGAGTACCTGAGCATCGCAGTCGTATCCACGTCCTTCTCGTTGTCCCCCGTCTTCGTCGAGACGGCAAAGCACGGGCACAGCTCGGGCAGGTCGCCGCCGTGAAGGTCAATGAAGTGGGTAGCCCTCTTCATGATGTTCTCGTAGATGAAGTTGACCATGTGGTGGCTGATGGTCCCCGGCCCATAGTATATCGGGGACACGGGCTGGCCGGGAAATATCCGGTTGATGTTTATGTCGTCTATGGGGTTGACGAAGGCGGTCTTCGCGTTGAACATCGGCACGTTGGCGCAGTGGATTATCATCAGCGTACCAGCGAGCTCAGACGGCTTGATGTCCCGGGCGATGATCTGGGCCGCCTTGATCCCCGGATACTCGGTCCCATGTATGCCCGCCTCGACGAGCAGTCTCGGGCCACTCCTTACTCTGTTGATTATCGTCATCGGGACCACGACATGCCGATGGTCTGCTCCGCCAGCTTGACGTAGCCGGTTGCCTTCTCCCCCTGCCCAGTCTCGATGTCTCCAATTCTGAAGGACGTGCGCTCTTCACCGTCGCCTCCTCAAGCTGGGCGCTGCGGATTTAACACATGCCTCACATTCGATAGTGGGCAGGGTCCAGCGGGCAACTGTATTAAGAACAGACCGCCTCCTTCTATATCATGAGGAATCTGGTTAAGCACAAGTTAATGGCCGGCAAGCCCGCGATAGGGACCTGGGTGAGTATCGGTCACCCCGACATGACGATGTACCTCGCGGACATGGGTTTCGACTGGCTCGTGTGCGATATGGAGCACAGCGCCTACGGACCGGAGACCTACCACAGCCTCGTCCAGAGCATGCTTTACGCGCGCGACAAGTGTATGCCATTGGCGCGCATCCCATGGATCGATCTCATCTGGTGCAAGAAGGTGCTCGACGCTGGCGCGATGGGCCTCGTGCTGCCCCGCGTGGACTCAGCGAAGATGGCGAAGGAGGCCATACGCCTCATGAAGTACCCCCCACAGGGCGAGAGGGGCGCAGGTCCACGCCTCGCGGCGTTCCGCGACCCGGACTACTTCAAGACCGCGAACGACGAGATACTTGTCATCCCAATGATAGAGACGGTGAAGGGCGTGGAGAAGCTAGACGAGATATTCAGCGTCGAAGGTGTTGATGCCTGCTTCGTGGGGCCGAGCGATCTCAGCCTCGATATGGGCATCCATAAGCAGTACACTAACCCGAAGTTTATCGAGGCCCTTGACAAGATCGTTGACGCGGGTAAGGAGCACGGCGTTGCGCCGGGGATGCATTGCTTTGTCACGCAGGACGCGACTGACATCAATGACGCCATTAAGCGGGGCTTCAGGTTCTGCGCCCTCGACACCGACCTCGGGTACCTCAGCCGCTCTGTGAAGAGCACCATCAGCTACGTCAAGGGTTGGAAGCCGGGCGAGGGCGGCGAGGCCCCTGCCGTTTAAGCCTGTTTTCTATTTCTCCACGAACTTTTCTATCTCGGCGACGATGCTAATAAAGGCCTTCGCCGCGGGGCTGTCGGGGTTCTCCGAGACAAAGGGGGTTCCCGAGTCCGAGTTCTGCGCAATCTTTGGCTCGAGGGGGATTGATCCGAGGAAGGGCACGCCCATCTCGGAGGCCACGCGCTCGGCTACGCCGTCGCCGAAGAGGGCTACCCTATCGCCGCAGTGGGGGCAGATGAGGTAGCTCATGTTCTCAATCACGCCCACTACGGGGGCCTTGAGCTGGCGAACGAAGCTGATCGACTTCTCGACGACCTGCCCACTAACCTCGTTTGGCATCGTTACTATCACGACACCGTCGATCCCTGGGAGTAGCTGGAGTACCGTTAGCGACTCGTCGCCCGTACCGGGCGGTAGGTCGATGAGGAGGTAGTCTAGGTCGCCCCAGTCGACGTCCGTGAGCAGCTGTCTGATGGCCGCCATCTTGAGGGGGCCTCGCCAGATGACTGGCGAGTCCTGGCTCGGTAGAAGGAAGTCCATCGAGGCGACCTTGATCCCTGATCGGGATGTCGGCGCGACTATACCGTTCTCACCCGCTTCGAGGCGTGCGCCCTTGAGGCCGAGCATCCTCGGCACGGTGGGGCCGTGGAGGTCAGCGTCCAGAACGCCGACCCTCTTTCCTTTGGCTGCGAGGGCGGCGGCGAAGTTGACGGTGACAAGACTCTTACCCACGCCGCCTTTCCCGCTCATGACTGCGACCTTATATCTGACCCTCTCCATGCGCTCCCTAAGCTGCTTGAGCTCCTCGACCCGCCTGACGAAGGCCTCAGCCTCCTCAGTCTTCCGAGCCTCATCAACCGCATCCATCTATGGAACCTAGTGAGGGTCAGCCCGCAGCATGTATAAACCCTGTCCCCCACTCGACAATTGAGCAATTAGTATTTTAACCCCCTCGACAGTTTCACTCGGAGTGGTCACCCTTGATCGAGAGACTGAAGCGTAGGCTGCGCGGCGTCGAGGCGCTCGACGCGTGGGCAGCCGTCGCCATCCTGCTCAGGGAGGAGGAGGACGACTACGAAACGCTCCTCGTCAGGAGGGCCGTCGTGCCAGGGGACCCGTGGTCGGGGGACATGGCATTCCCCGGGGGGAAGAAGGTGCCACAGGATAAGACCCTCAGGGACACCGTCGTGCGAGAGGTCAGCGAGGAGACGGGAATCGACCTCGACGCACTCAGGTACATCGGAGCGCTGCCAGTCCTCTTCTCCTCGATGAAGCCCGAAAGGGACGTGCTTCCAATAGTCTACCTCTACGAGGGGAGGCCCGAGATCAGGCTCAACTCCGAGCTTACTGCCTACCGCTGGGTCCACCTGAAGGAACTCAGGGCGAGCAGGACGACGGAGAAGGTGAAGGGGTGGGAGGGGGAGGTCTTCAAGCTTGGTGACGACATCGTCTGGGGTCTAACCTACAGGATGCTGGACAATCTCCTCGCCCTTATGGATGAGGGCTAGCCTAGGACCTTCTTCAGCGCCTTGGCGACGTCAACTGGTTGCTCGCCGATTGCCGCACCCGCCCCTCTGAGGGCGTTCATCTTGCTGTCCGCTGTGCCAGTTGAGCCCTGGATTATTGCGCCCGCGTGGCCCATTCTCTTCCCAGGTATGGCTGAGCGCCCAGCGATATAGGCAGCGACGGGCTTAGTGAAGCCTCCCGATGCAATGAAGTCAGCGGCTTTCTCCTCGGCGTTGCCGCCTATCTCCCCGATGAGGGCTACCGCTTTCGTCTCTAGGTCCTTCTGGAACCATTTGAGTAGCTCTATGTAGTCAAGGCCGACGACTGGGTCGCCACCGAGGCCGACGCAAGTGGACTCCCCGAGTCCCTGGTTCGTGACGTGGGCGGCTATCTCATAGAAGAGGGTGCCGCTCCTGCTGATTATGCCGACGACACCGGCCTTGAAGACCTGGTTTGGCATTATGCCCATTTTGGACTCGCCCGCCTTTATGAGGCCGGGGGTGTTGGGGCCGACGACCGTAGTGCCGGTCTGCCTAGCCCTTGCAACCATTTCAATGGTGTCCCGGACGGGTATCCCCTCCGTTATGACGACAACTGGGTCCATACCCGCCTCCATGGCCTCGAGTGCTGCGTCGAGAGCACCGGGGGCGGGGACGAAGATAACCGAGGCATCGCATCCGCTCCTCTCCTTTGCTTCAATGATTGTGTCGAAGACTGGGGTCCCGTCGACGTCCTGCCCCCCACGCCCCGGTGTGACGCCGGCCACGACCTTCGTACCGTATTCTTTCATCCTCGCGGTGTGGAACTTGCCTTGTGTCCCCGTTATGCCCTGAACGACGACCTTTGTGTCCCTGTTTATGAGCTTCATATTTATGCCTCCTTTGCGAGGTTAACGGCTTTCTGCGCTGCCTCCTCCATCGTGTCGTTTGTCTCAATACCGGCGCTGTGGAGTAGTCTCTTTCCCCCCTCCTCGTTCGTGCCCATCATACGGACGACGATAGGCTTGTTGTCGCCCAGCTTCTTCCGCGCCTCGATGATTCCTTTAGCAGTATCGTCGCAGCGGGTGATGCCGCCGAGGACGTTGACGAAGAGCGCCTTGACTCTCCCGTCCTTGAGGACGAACTCGACCGCCTTCCCGATGCGGTCGGGAGTCGCGCCTCCACCGAGGTCGAGGAAGTTCCTTGCGTGGCCGCCGTAGAGCATGACGGTGTCGAGAGTCGCCATCGTGAGCCCTGCGCCGTTGCCGATTATCCCGATGTCGCCGTTGAGCTCGACGTAGGTGAGGTCCATAGTCCGCGCCTCCATCTCCCGGGGCGTCAGCTCCCCCTCAAAGCTCTCCAGGTACTTTGCCTCAAGCTCCTTGTGCCTGTATAGAGCGTTGTTGTCTACGTTGAGGCGCGCGTCCGCTGCGATGAACCCATCCGCCGACTGGACGAGTGGGTTGATTTCGGTGAGCTCCGCGTCCATCTCATAGGTGACTCTGTAGAGCCTCTGGACGATGTCCGATAGTTGCTGTAGCTTCTTCCCTGTGTAGCCGAGGCGCTTCGCGACGGTGTTAGCGTGGTAGCTCCTCATCCCCTTAAGGGGGTCGACGGGGTACCTTACTATCTTTTCCGGGCTCTTCGAGGCGATGTCCTCGATGTTCATCCCCCCCTCGCTTGAAGCGAGGACCGTGTAGCACTTCGCCGCCCTGTCCACGATGACCCCGAGGTAGATCTCGTGCTGTATGATTAGCCGCTCCTCGACGAGGACCTTCCGGACGGGGAGGTCCTTGATCCTCATGGTGAATATCTGCCTCGCGGCCTCCTCCGCCTCAGAGGGGGTGTCTGCGGGTTTGATCCCTCCCGCCTTTCCCCTGCCGCCGACACCTACCTGGGCTTTCACGACGACTGGTCTGCCGATCATCATCGAGGCGTCCCTAGCCTCCTCCGGCCTCGCGGCGACGGCGCTCAACCCGAGCGGGATCCCGTATCGCCTGAAGACTTCCTTTGCCTCGTACTCCAGGAGCTTCAACGAATCACCTTGACGTTGGATGTGATCCGGCTGGGAGTAGATAATTATTCTGGGTAGCCGAGACCGATAAGCCTACAAGGACAAATGTTTGATAATTTTAGTTTTTTTCGACGCTTTCATTGAATTTTTAATACACGCACATAGGTAAAATTAATAACCAATGAGAGCAATTTCAGGCGTCTAGGTGTGTCGGAGTTGGCTACGGTCCCAACCCATTACAGTCAGAGAGATTTCGCTGTCGCCTTTACGTTGGCGCTTCTCGCTCTGCAGTGTCAGAAGGACCTTAGGCTCTCCGCCTGGAAGTGATGAATGTAAGAATGGAATCGATCCTTGTTACTCCCGGAATCAGCCTCTTCGAACAAGTAGGTCTGATCACTGTCGTTCTCACCGGAATAGCGGCACTATTCTACGCCTGGTTCTTGGCCCGTAGGGTCCTCAAGGAGGACCCTGGGACTCCCAAGATGCAGGAGGTCTCAGGCGCCATCAGGGAGGGGGCGATCGCCTACCTCAACAAGCAGATGTCCGTCGTCATACCCATCGCCATCATCCTAGCGTTCGCTATGTTCCTGACGGGCTACTTTGCGAGTTCGCCATTGGAAATCTCCATCGGGCGAGGCGTTGCGTTGCTCTTCGGTGCTGCCTGCTCACTAGCCATCGGGCAGATCGGCCTCAGGTACATCGGCACCCGTGCCAATGTACGCGTCGCCCAGAAGGCCCGTAAGGGCTCCTTCAAGGAGGCCCTCAAGGTGGCTTACCACGCGGGGACTATTGCGGGCATGCTAGCCGATGGACTTGGGCTGCTCGGCGGTACAACCATACTGCTCCTCTACGGGACCCACGCCCCCGAGGTACTACTCGGCTTCGGCTTCGGTGGTACCATCCTCGCCATGTTCATGCGTGTCGGCGGTGGCATATACACTAAGGCAGCGGACATAGGCGCAGACCTTGTAGGGAAGGTCGAGCAAGGTATACCCGAGGACGACCCGAGGAACGCGGCGACGATCGCCGACCTCGTCGGCGACAATGTCGGGGATTTCAGCGGGATGGCGGAGGACGTATTCGAGTCCTACGAGGTCACCATCGTCTCCGCGATGATCCTCGGCCTGGCCGTCATGCAGGTCGACCCGGCTCACAGCCTTAAGTGGATAGTCTTCCCGATGCTGGTTCGTGCAATAGGCGTCTTCAGCTCAATAATCGGAACCTACACTGTCGCGCTCTGGCCGGTGAAGGAGGACGCTTTCCGGGCCATGGACATCAGTTACGACGTATCATCAGTGATCTCTATAACGTCCTTCTTCCTGCTATCCTGGTTCTACGCCCAGGATCTCAGGCTCTTTTCCGCGACGGCGACGGGTATACTGCTCGCCATCGCCTTCAACAAGTATACAGGTGCCTTCACGGAGCGGGGTTCTGCTGCCGTAAACGATATAGTCAACTCCGCAAAATCCGGACCCGCCCTGGTCATCCTGAGCGGCCTAGCACTGGGCTATGAGAGCACAGTTTGGGCATTGCTCATCATAGTTGTGTCTATAATCCTCTCGATCTCTATTTACTCCTTCACATTCCCAGCGGCTGCGATCACCACGACGATGATAATCGTCGGCGTCGCGGCGCTCGTCATCGGCTACTTACTCGCTAAGCGCTCCAAGAAGGTCGAGCTAGGCGTCTTCGGAGCCGTTGCCGTCATCGTGCTCGGCATCATCTTCACCAGCTTCAAGGTGCCCGACACCAGCGCCGTCCTCTTTATCACCTACTCCATCGCCCTCAGCGGCATCGGTATGCTCAGCCACACGGGCAACAATCTCGCCATGGACGCCTTCGGCCCTATCTCAGACAACGCGGGTGGCATCGCCGAGATGTGCAAGGAAGACTTCGACAGCGAGGAGGGGCAGAGAACCCTCTCCGAGCTGGACGCTACGGGTAACACCACGAAGGCGATCACCAAGGGTATCGCAATAGCCTCCGCCGTCATCGCTGCCGTCAGCCTCTTCAGCTCATACCTCGAGACGCTCCAGGGATCTGGAGCCACACGGATCATCCTCGACCTAGCCGACCCGCGCGTCTTCATAGGCATCCTGATCGGTGGCGCGCTGCCCTTCCTATTCAGTTCAGTGCTATTGCGTGCGGTCCAGAGGGCCGCCTCCCTCATAGTCGAGGAGGTTCGCAAGCAGTTCCACATACCCGGCGTCATGGAGGGCAAGGTCAAGCCCAACTACGGCGCCGTCGTCACGATCTGCACGCAGGCAGCACAGAGCGAGCTCATCAGCGTCGCCTTGCTGGCCGTCCTGATGCCAATCGTCGTGGGCCTGCTGATCGGCGACCTCGCACTGGGCGGGTTCCTCGCTGGGATCATCGTCAGCGGTCAGCTGCTGGCGGTCTTCATGGCGAACGCTGGAGGTGCATGGGACAACGCCAAGAAGCAGATCGAGGGAGAACCCAGCGACCCGGAGAAAAACACCGGTAAGCGCTCCGAGAGGCATAAAGCGACCGTCATCGGCGACACGGTAGGGGACCCACTGAAGGACACGGCAGGACCAGCCCTCAACCCGATGATCAAGGTCGTAAACCTTGTTTCGCTCCTCATCGCGCCGCTACTGCTCGTCGTCTCCCGCGGGAACGCGAACATGCAGCTCCTCGGCTACGCTATAGGCATCGTCCTCCTCGTGGTGATAGCCCTCGCGGTCTTCAGGAGCAAAAGGGCGAACCCCTATCAGCAGTAGGAGCATCCAAAGGTGGGTAACCGCCTCAGGTGATTTTGTTTGTTATCCAGACTCAGCTTAATTGTTCCATCACTCATTCGATACGTTCTTTTTGCCAATACCTTAAGATGAATCAACGTTAAATCCCGATCCGGCCTACCTATCAGCCATGTCCAAGGAATCCATCAAGAAGAGGGTTCTCGACGCGATAGACGCTCGCGCCGATGAGATAATCGATGTCGGCGAGACGATCTGGGTGAAGCCGGAGCTCGGCTTCAAGGAGTGGAAGACGGCGGAGCTCGCGGAAAGGAAGTACGGTGAAATGGGGTGGGTTTACGAGTCGAAAATAGGGATCACGGGATCGAAGGCGTATCTGAAGAAGAGGGGGAGGGGGCCGGTCATCGGCGTGATCGGTGAGCTGGATGCCATCCGCGTCCCCGACCACCCGGAGTGCGACCCCATCACAGGTGCGGCCCACAGCTGTGGCCACAACGCCCAGATGGCGGCGATGCTCGGTGCCGGCTTCGGCCTGAACGACGTGATGGGTGAGCTCGACGGGAACGTTGCCCTTCTTGCCGTCCCTGCGGAGGAGTACCTCGAGATCGATTACAGGAACAGCCTCAGAGAGAAGGGGAAACTCGAGTTCTTCGGTGGGAAGCAGGAGTTCATCCGCGTCGGGGCAATGAAGGACATTACGATGAGCCTAGGCAGTCACACCGACAGCGAGATTACGGAGAAGCTGAGCGTTGGGGGGAGCAACAATGGCTTCGTCGGGAAGATGGTCCACTACATCGGGCTTGAGGCACACGCTGGTGGCAGCCCCCACAAGGGGATAAACGCCCTCAACGCGGCGATGCTTGGACTCATGGGCATACACGCGCAGCGTGAGACCTTTAGGGACGAGGACAACATCAGGGTCCACCCCATAATCACGAAGGGGGGCGAGATAGTGAATAACGTCCCCGCCGACGTGCGGATGGAGAGCTATGTCCGGGGGAAGACCGTCGAGGCTATCAAAGACGCGAACGCGAAGGTGAACAGGGCCCTTAAGGCGGGTGCGATGGCGGTGGGCGCTGAGTGCGAGATAGACGACCACCCCGGTTACATGCCCTACATAAAGGATGCCGCCCTCGATGGAGTCCTCAAGGCGAACGCCGCCTCCCTCGTTGGTGATGAACAGATCAAGATCAAGGGCCACTCAACTGGCTCCACCGACCTTGGCGACGTGAGCTGCATAATGCCCACGACGAGCATTGGGATGGGTGGTTGCACCGGCAGGGGGCACGGGCGCGACTACAAGATAGTCGATACGCAGATCGCCTACGTCCTCCCAGCGAAGGTGATGGCTCTCACGTGCGTCGACCTCCTATACGACAAGGCGAAGCTCGCTAAGAAGATCACTAAGGGCTTTAAGCCGACAATCCCGCCGGAGGACTACACGAGCTTCATGCAGAGGCTCGTCGCCTAAACCTCTTATCCTCCCCTTTCCCTCCTCCACCAAGGAGCTGCTTCGGCTTGATGGAGTTCAGGGAGATAGCTAAGGGGGTCAGCATACCGATCCTCGGCCTCGGAACGTGGGGCATGGGGGGCAGGGAGACCCCGGATAAGGCGAGGGATAGCGACACCGTTACCGCCATCCGCATGGCCGTGGAGCTGGGGCTAACCCACATAGATACCGCAGAGTACTACGGCGCGGGACACGCCGAGGAGCTCGTCGGCGAGGCAATTGACGGTATGGACCGTGAGAAGCTCTTCATAACTTCCAAGGTCTGGCACAACCACCTGCACAGGGACGATCTGCTCCGCTCGATGAAGGCGAGCCTCAAGCGCCTCGGCACAGACTACGTCGACCTCTACCTCATCCACTGGCCGAACCCCGACGTTCACCTCAAGGAGACGATGGAGGCGCTGGAGGAATGCCTCCGGGAGGGGCACACCCGATTCATCGGCGTCAGCAACTTCAGCGCCCAGCTAATGGAGGCGGCACAGAGAAACCTCAGGGAGACGAAGCTCGTCGCGAACCAGGTCCAGTACAGCCTCCTCGACCAGAAGCCGCGAATGGAGCTCCTACCCACTTGTCGCAAGATGGGGGTCAGCCTCATCGCCTATAGGCCGCTCGAGAGGGGAGCCATACTCCAGACCCCCAACCCTGTTATGGACGAGATAGCAAAGACCCACGGCAAGACCCGGGTTCAGGTCGCCCTGAACTGGCTGATATCTCAGGAGAACGTTTTCACGATCCCTAAGTCTACGAACCCCATCCATATCATGGAGTTCATGGGGGCTCTCGGCTGGCGTCTCACGCCTGAGGAGTGGAGCCGCCTCGCAGAGGCCTACAGGTGAGGCGTCGACGGGCATTCCAGCTGACGCTGCTGGCGTCACCGGGTGGCTCATAGAGAAGGGTGTCAGCCTAGGCTTCCGCGCCGAGGGAAACCTTGTGAGCCAGGAGGACGGAGCTGTCGCAGACGTGGCCTACTCCCTCAACCAAGGGCAGAAGCCGGTCCTCACCTTCACGGTCGAGGACTCTGACCCGGTGAGGCTCATCTCGGGCGCCCTCCAGTGGGCCGGCTCATCGACGGAGCCTAAGTCTTGGATGCACATCTGCGTCTTCCTCGGCGACGCCTCCGGAATCTCGCCGATACCGAGCACGGCCAAACAGTACGATGCCGAGAGCCTGGGTCGCCTACCACGCGATATAGACGAGATCGCGGCGCACATGGTCAGGCTTATGAGTCATTACTCCGCCCCAGAGACCACCGATACGGTGGAGGCGGTGAGGATGCTGGCCGTAGCCACTACGGATTGGCCCAAGGGCAGGGATAACACTCGACTAAGCTACGCATACTTGGCCAGGTTGATAGGCGACGAGTTTGGCTTATTCTCGGCTGAGGACACCGAGGATGGCGATGCTGGAACTATTTTAAGACCGAGCCGCAAGGTGGTGCCACTGGATTTCATAGGTGGAGACGAGCTCTTTGAGGGTGCCCTCTTGAGGCTCGTCGAAGCTAAGGGAGGTCGCATACAACTCTCCTCGGAGCACCGGAACTACCCGTTCATCTTCCGACTCTCCTCACCAATGGGAGGCGGCCGATCAACGCTTGACATCTGGTTTGATGTAGATAAGTCGAACATCTCCCAGGCGCTGAGGTTCTGGGGACTAGTCGAAGCCATCGAGTCCTCGGAGGCCGTAACCCTTTCAGGGCCCTCTGGTGAGATGGCGGTACTGACTCTAGATTAGATGGGTCCCTCGTCCAGGATGCGCTTCGGCTTGAAGTGCCATTCGAAGAGGCTCGCCGCGAGGAACAGGGCGATACTGCTGAGGAGGAACGTCACCGAGTAGCTGAAGAAGAAGCTGATGTTCCCGCTCAGGAAGCTCCCGAGGAACATAGCTATGCTGCCCATCGCACTGTAGACGCCGAGCGTCTGCCCCTGCCCCTCCCTGGGCAAGTACCTGTAGAGGAGGGCGTTCATCCCGATCGTGATGTTCGTGTAAGCCATGCCGATGAGGAGGTAGAGGAGGAGTGTTACGTAGAGTACGTCGTGGCCGGCGAAGTAGAAACTGCAGATTGCGGCGAAGAGGAAGGCCATACCGCGGAGCGAGAGGAATTCTATTACCAGCCCGGGGTTGCCCTCCTTACTGAACCCGCTGAACCTCTGTGAGCTGGCGAGGCCGTTTATGCAGGTCATGAAGATGCTGAGGCCGGTGATTTCTAGGTTGGTTAGGGCGTTTGATTTGAGGAAGGGCGTGTAGCTGGTGAAGAAGAGGTTGGCACCGAGGAAGAAGAGGGCGTTCGTTGCCATGATGATGGGGATGTCCCTCCTCACCGTGCTCCGAGCGTCCTGTATAATGCCCTTCAGGTCGTCCACCTTCGGCGTCTTCAGGAGGAGCACTGGGAGGTGGGTGAGGCGCGTAATGAGTGCCTCGGGGTTTAGAGTGATCGCCTGCCTCTCCGTCACCGCCTTGACCTCCTTTACTGTTATTAACGAGAGAACGATGAGCGTCGAACTGAACGCTATAGGGAGCAGCGCCATAGCTGTCAACGGTAGTGCAGTTAGCACGACGAAGCCGAGAGCGTTCCCTGTCAGGCTACCGTAGATCATATACTTGAAGCTGAGTGCGCTTCCCTCGCTCAAGTTCTCCTTCGCGACTGTATCCATTAGGAGTAGGCTGAAGACGGTGGGGCTGAAGCTGCTGAAGAAGCTGTAGATGGCGTAGAAGCCGATGATGAAGTTGACTTCCCCTGTCATCGCTATGAGGCTGAGGGTCATCAGCTGCCCGACGGCGCTCAGGATGAGGATTGGTCTCCTCTTGCCGAGGTAGTCGGCTAACCTTCCGACGATGAAGGCGGAGGGGATGAGGGAGAGGTTGTAGGCTGAGCTGGCGAGCCCGACGGCGATTACACTTCCCCCTAGGTCGAGGATGCGAAGCGTGACGTATGTTCCGATACAGCTCTGTATCGCGTAGAAGGGTATGATAGCGTAGAGCCAGCGAGGCTTCAGAAACTTCTCCGCCAAGTTTTAATCTACCACGACTCAGATACCTGCGTTAATCTCCTAGGATTAATAAGGGTTGATGGTTGACGAGGCGTTCGAGTTTCTCCTGGTGGCTCCTCCCGATCACGACGGGCATCGTCGCGGGGATAGCGGCCTCGGGGATTAACAGCCTCATCTTCTACGCATGGGAGATGTTCTACAAAGACGCCCTCAAGACGCCTACCCTCTTCTTCGTTTTCCCATTCACCGGCTTAGTCCTCAGCTACTTCCTCGTCCACCTGCTCGCGTGGTACCGCACGCCTAAGAGCAGCTTCCACATGATCCTCGAGGTCTTTCACCTCACTCCTAGCGGTATGATGCCGCGTGAGGCGATGGTGAAGACGGCGTCGGGGGTCGCCACCTCAATCTTCGGCGGTTCCGCCGGCCCAGAGGGGCCATCCACTGTGATCTCGGGAGGCTTCTCCAGCTGGCTGAACAAGATACTCCGTCTCCGAATGGACTCGGGGAAGGCGCTCATGATCGGAGTCGCTGCTGGCTTCTCCGCAGCCTTCAAGACACCCCTCACTGGGCTCCTCTTCGCCCTTGAGCTCCCCTATAGAAGGGACCTCGAGAAGGAGTCATTCATCGAGGCAGCAATCGCCAGTTCTACGGCATACTTAGTCTCGGTTGCGGTTGGGGCCCCTAGTCTCGTCCCAAATCTACAACTCGACATCCCGATACTACCGATCGTCTGGCTTCCCATCGCTATGGGATTCGGACTTGCTACTGGCGGGATTGTATTCGTCTTTACTAGCGTCTACGCTGGCTGCGAGAGACTAGCCAAGCAGATCATACTCAAGGGGGGGTATCCACTAATGCTCCTGATCGGCGGTTTCATCCTGGGTGCTATCGGGTACTTCTCGCCCGAGGCAGTGGGGCCCGGGTTCCAGATGGTTCCGCTCCTCACCGGTGGCTCATTGATGGCGCTCGGTGTGGTGCTCCTGCTGAGAACGATCGCCACGGGTGTTACGATGAACTTCGGTGGGACTGGGGGGCTCTTTCTGCCCACCTTGCTGCTAGGCGGAGCGTGGGGTGCGATAGTTGGCACGGTGCTTCTGCCCGCGATGACACCTGTCTTCATACTCATGGGGATGGCGGCATTTTCCGCGGGTGTTCACAAGATGATGTTAACCCCTATCGTCTTCATCGCTGAGGTCTTCGGAGCCCATACCATCATCCCAATCATACTCGCCACAGTCGTCTGCTTCTTCGTCTCCGGCGCCTACAGTTTCTACCCAATCCAACCCGCCAACAAAGTTAGCCAGGAGGAGCTCGCGCTGGAGCGGTTCTATTACAAGGTGATGAGGAGCAAGCCGAAAGAGCTGGAGAAGCTCACGGCGAAGGACATCTCTACGAAGAACCCCCTCAAACTCACGGCGAGCATAAGCGTTAGGGAGGCCATGGAAGCCTTCGGTAAGACTAGCTTCCGCCTAATGCCCGTTGTCGACCTAGATGAACATGTAATCGGCTACGTCACCTTGGAGGACCTCGCCTTCCTATCGAAGACGATGTTGGACACGCCTCTTAGCACGGTTGAGTTGCGTTCCCCGATGGTTTTCCGTGAGGGGGAGCGCGTGATGAAGGTGATCGAGGAGATGATTGAGCGGGAGGAGGACCACTGCTTCGTCGTCGATGGGGAGGGTAAGCTCACTGGCATCATCTCAACGATAGACGTGACGCGTCTTCTGATGCGCTACTACACGCAGGTTTAGGCTCGTCTGACCCTCCAACATTATATAGCTGAGGTACCGGATGGTGAAGAGTAACCTGACTTGGATCTCAGCAGCGTCCCCCCGATGCTATTCATCGTATCAGGGATAATCACCATTACTGGTATCAATGTCACTAACAGGTTCGCCATTGGGTTCATCAAAACCCGCTGGGGCGTCATCGCCGCAAACTACTGCACGGCCCTCGCCCTCAGCACGGCGATGTTTTTAGTTAACGGTCTTCACCCCGCCTCGGCGCTCACACTCGGCCTTGGTTTCGTAAC
Source organism: Candidatus Bathyarchaeota archaeon (assembly GCA_017883585.1). GTDB lineage: Archaea > Thermoproteota > Bathyarchaeia > TCS64 > TCS64 > UBA8941. The sequence continues at coordinate 2,151 of JADGNG010000010.1, read as the reverse complement.
CGGCTTCCTCTATATAGGAGGCATGTACCTCGGCATGACGACCATAGGCAGACGCGGCGCATCCATCGCGGTATCTGCGAGCCAGCTATCCGTCCTAATCCCCGTAAGCCTATCCGTCCTTGTCTTCGGGGAGAGCCTGAGGACCAACCAGATAATTGGCGTAATCGTAGCGTTGATCTCCCTCCCCCTACTCGCAGCCAAGATCGGCGGGGGCTTAAACGGCTCCCTCGACAGGGATACCCTATTGCTCATCATCACTCAGCTCTTCGTGCAGGGCTTCGCCCAGTTCTCATCCAAGGTCCTAGTCGCCTCAGGCCTCGGCCCCGAGAGGGATGCATTCTTCCTTGCTATCTTTACCTCAGCGACCCTCGTCACCGTCCCCATCGCTTTCAGACACCGCGCCGAGATAGGGAGGAAAGACTATGCCTATGGAGGCGTTGTCGGAGCCTGCAACATTGGTGGGAACCTATCCATTTTACTTGCCTTGGCAGCCCTACCTGGAGCACTAGTATTTCCCTTAGTCAATTCTGGCGGCCTGCTGCTCGTCACAATCATTGCGTGGCTTCTCTTCAAGGAGCGGATAAACAGGGTCAACGCCCTCGGCATCGCCCTAACACTCGCCGCGGTCCTCCTCATCAACATCTAGTCAACGATTTGCGCGCTTGTGCCAGAACCGGATTTTTAGTGATGAAAAAAGGCTTTAAAATGCACAATATTGAATAGAGCTATGGCAAGGGAGAATGGTGAAAAATTCTCCGACTACATTAAAATCGCTCTAGAAAAAGGTGCAATAGAGGCAAAAACCATTCATATCCCCTCGATCAAGACCGCAGCTTGGACTAGGTTGCGCTGCCAATTCGGCTGTAGTGGGTATGGGTCAAATCTATGCTGCCCCCTTCTCGCCAACAGCCGAGGAGACCCAGAAGGCCATAAACGATTATGCGCGCGCGCATATAGAATCAAGCTTTGGCTCCATGCATATCAGAGAACTCTCAAGGAAACATCATTAAACAAGATAAACCACCGTTTCACCTAGGGGAAGAGAATTGCCCATCATCGATTCTAATGTGGTCTTTGCGGGGTTGAGAGAGAAGTATCCGGGCATTGAGGTTAGGGGGTATGCCTTCAGGAGGTTCTACTCGACTGAACATATGGTCTTCTTTGACTGCGATGCTGTCAAGGAAGATTGCTTGGATAATGTCCTGAAACGTGTGGACCATATTCGATTCGTTGCTTATGCTGTCGTCGAGGAGTCCTCGGGTCGTCGTTATGTTATGGATGTCAGCTATGCAAATATTGGTGATGAGACGTTGGAGAGGTTCCTGAGGCGTTACCCTGGGCAGCTCAGGCCTTCAAGTGAGATGGCACTTCAACTTAGCGACCGCCGATATCTTGAGTATATTGGGGCGAGCTATGAGGACTAAAGCAGTCTAGTTGTGACACCGGGTTTTGAAGCTAGAGTCCAACTAACAGTACAGCTATTATTCCGCTGAGGAAGATGCCGTCGAAGGTACCCGCGCCACCTATGCTGGCGATTGGTGAGCCGAGTTCGGGTATGACGCCCAGGTTCGTTAGGTCTGCACCTATCAGTGTCCCGAATACTCCGGATACGTATGCTATGGTTAGTGGTGAGGAGGAGGGTAGTAGGAATGATACGAGTGCGGCGGCGATGGGTGCGACGAAGGGAGGCATCGTTATGCCGACGCCCCGAACCGGCTTCGCGAAAATGTGGCTCACGATTGATACGATTCCTACACCGACCAAGGCGTATAGAATGGTCGTCGTATCGGACCTGAGTAGAAGATAAAGGGAGACGATTGAGGGTATCACTGCGCCGCCGACGTTTACTGCCAGTATGGTTACGGCTTTACCGATCACGATTTGGGGGATCCTATAGGCTATGCCGAAGGAGCTCACGTACTCGTTTGTAATGATTGGGATTGTGGCTTCGAGCCTAGATATGGGTATGTTGATTGCGCTTCCGACGAAGGTGCTCACGAGGATTAAAATGATGGTGAGCGGGCTGAAGCCCACGCTTGAGAAAGCGGTCTCTAATACGGCTAAGAAGAGGTAGGCTGCGGTAGCAAATAGGATAATGAAGAGAAGGGCTAGGAATCGCAGGTTGTGGTGAGAATATACGTGGATGCCACT
>JADGNG010000041.1 GCA_017883585.1 Candidatus Bathyarchaeota archaeon | reverse complement strand
CGTGGACGGTGTGCTTGACCTCCGGGTGCCACTGGAGGCCGTAGATACCCTTCTCCGGGTAGCTGAAAGCTGCAACTGGTGCCGAATCGGTGTGTGCGAGAACTCTGAAGCAGCTCGGCATGCTGTATACGGTGTCACCGTGGCTCATCCAGACGGGCTCCTCGAGCTCCAACCCCTCGAGTATCCCCTCCGCCTTCTCGATGTAGGCGGTCCTCGACCCGTACTCCTTCACCGTCCCCTTCCTAACGTCGCCCTTGTTTAACTGCGCGAGGAGCTGGTGGCCGTAGCAGAGGCCGAGGACTGGTACTCCGAGGTCAAGTATCTTCTCGTCGAGCCTTAGCGAGTCGCGTGCGTTGACGCTGCTAGGGCTACCGGATAGGATTACGCCCTTTATCCGCATTACATTGCCGAGGGCATTGACGTCGTCGACGTTTGCGTCGCTCGGTAGAATTTCTGAGTAGGCATTCATCTCCCTGACCCGACGGGCTATGAGGTGGCAGTACTGGCCGCCGAAGTCGAGGATGACGATCCCGTCTGGAAGCAGAACGGGGGACATTGATCAACACAACCCCGATGTCTCTATATGGGTTTTGTTGCACCGATGTGCAAGTGGGCTACTTGGCGTACGCCTCGACAAGGTCCCTAGCCGTGATGATACCCACCATCTCATCCTCTTCCATTAGGGGGAGCCTCCTGATATGCCTGTCCGCCATAATGTAGGCGGCCTCATAGACGCTGATCCAGGCCGGAGCGACGATGAGAGGTGTGGAGGCGTAGTCCTTTACCGGAGCCTCGAGTGACTTCCCCTCCTTCAGGAAGGTTGTGAGGAGATCTCGTTCCGTGAAGATACCCTTCGGCTTCTCGTTGGAGGAGACTATGACGCTGCCGATCCTCTCCTTGCCCATCGTGACGGCAATGTCGGCCACGGTGGTCGCCTCGTCGACTATCACTACCTCGGGGGTCATGTAGTCTTCTACTTTAACAAGCGTCTCGGGCACGTCTGGGAGGCTGCGGATGAAGTCCGAGGCGGAGACAATGCCGATGAGCTTCACCTTCTCCATCACGCCAAGCCTCCCCTTCCGTTTCATCATAATCTTGGCCGCTTCCTTAATAGGAGTGTCAGGAGGGATGGTTAGGAGTGGCCATGACATGGCTTCACCCACCTTCGCCTTCGCCGGGTCCCTCCTGAGGGCGAGGATTCCGCTGAGCAGGTCCCTCTCGGTGACGATCCCCTTTGGCTTGGCATCCGCTTCGACTACTAGGCTCCCGATGTGCTTCTCACCCATAGCGCGGGCCGCATCTGCCATGGTCTTATCCTCAGTGATCGTGACGACCCTGGGAGTCATTATGTCCCTGACGTGGCGGAACTTCTTCATCTGCTCGTACGCCCTGTCGTAGACTCCCGGGAACTCCCTCCTAAGATCCTTTGGGTACTCCAACCACACCACCGTGAAGACCCTCGGAATCTGAGTTGATATCTGTAGCGGTCAGTTATACCTTAAAGCAGCCAAGCTTGTTTGGGTGAAAGTTGTGCTTAATCTTCTCATTTTGGTACATAATCGGCAACCGGTTGGCTGGTTTTCTTGCTCCTTTCGGTGATTGGCGTCGTTTTCGGTCTCGGATTAGACACCTCCCTTACCTGTTTTATGAGTATGTAGCTACACGGCTTCTAAGAGATGCGTATCTTGTCCTTCGATGTGTTACGTCTTTAAATGGCGTTGGTGCTGGTCTTACCCATGAAGTACATCAACGTTCCCGCTTGGGAGTGGTATGGGTGGAAGCCCGAACGCCTCAGCTTCCCCGACGGTTGGGACGTAAGCGTCCAGAAGATGAAGGGCCACGACGCCAAGGCACTGAAGCCGAAGGAGATCAAGGAGAAGATCGCACACCCATATGGCACGAAGCCGCTAAGCGAACTCGCCAAGGGGAAGAGAAAGTGCGTAATCCTCTTTGATGACATGACTCGCCCAACTAAGACGACGCAGATGCTACCCGCTGTCCTTGACGAGCTATACGAGGGTGGCCTAACTGACGATAGGATAGTCTTCATGATGGCCTCCGGTGCCCACACGGGGCGAATGCTCTTCGACTTCCAGAAGAAACTCGGCGAGGCCATCTGCGCGAAGCATCTTGTCTTCAACCATAACCCCTACGACCTCTTCGAGGATCTAGGTAAGACGAGTTGGGGTACCCCCATACTAATCAACAAGGAGGTCATGAGCTGTGACCTCAAGGTTACGGTCAGCAGCATCATGCCCCATTTCGGCTACGGCTTCGGAGGCGGGAGCAAAATGATCCTCCCCGGCGTATCCGCGGTCGACTCCATCAGCCCCAACCACTCTATAAAGAAGGGCACCGACCCCGGCAGAGTGACCAGCAACGAGCGCCGCCTCGACTCCGAGGAGGCGGCCAGCAAGGTCGGCGTCAACTTCATAGTCCACTCCCTCCTTAACGCCGACTCCGACGTCTGCGACCTCGTCTCCGGAGACCTAATCACCGCCCACAGGGAGGGCGTCAAGCGGGCCCGCGCCCACTACGTAACCAAGGTCGTCCCCGACGCTGACGTAAGCATAGGGAACACCTATCCCATGGCAAACGAGGGCTACAAGTCCTACCACATAGCCCTCGAGTCCGTCAGGAAGGGCGGTGACCTCGTCTACCTTCTCTACACCCCCGAGGGATGCCGCGTACATTTCTACAACGGCCGCTTCGGGACCGACTATGGCGGCGAGGGGTGGAACCCGGAAGTCTACACTAAGAAGCCCTGGAAGATGGGGCGCGTCATCTGTGTCAGCCCCAGCGGCCTCATGAAAGCGGACGAGCACTACTACGGTGAGGGCTCCAAGTGGGTGAAGAAGTGGAGCGATGCCAGGGCACTAATGGAGGGGATCCACGGCCCAAGCGCGAAGGTCGCAATCTATCCAACGGCCTCGATGCAGATAAGCGAGAAGAATGCGGGTAACGACTAACCTCGTCGAGTCGTTACGATTTCTATTCTTAAATAGCAAGTCTAGACGATGTAGAGGTTCACGCCCTTCTCCAAAATGGGTAACTAGCCGTATGCCTCGCGGTGTAACTCCTCTCTATAGTACTCACACGCATGACATCTTATACCTTCAGGATCATATTAAACATAGGTTAGGCCTCAAACATGGGATTTAATTTATGCGATGCGGTGGACCCGCCGAACAGCATCACCGAGATGTGACCTATTAGCTTAAACTTCAAATCCCACCAAACGAAATGATCAAACGCCCTTATCGGTGATTCTATGAGCGGAATAATCCTAGTCCGAGACATCATGGCGAAGAACGTCAAGACCGTCCGCACCGACGACAGCGTCCACGACGCCGTAGTCAAGATGAACAAATTTGACGTGGGCAGCGTCATTGTAATGAACGGCAACCGCCCCGTCGGCATAATCACCAGTAAAAACATCCTGAGTAGGGTCGTGGAGCCCCGCCTCGACGCTGGCATTGTCAGGGCGAGGGAGATAATGAGTAGCCCCGTCATCACCATCGAGCCCGATTCATCAGTGGAGGACGCGGCCAAACTCATGGCCAAGAAAAGGATCAAGAAACTCGCTGTTATGGACAAGGAGAAGCTACTAGGAGTCCTCAGCACCAGCGACATTGTGCGCGCCAACCCAAAGCAATTGGGAATACTCCAGGAACTCCTCAAGATCAGCTGAGAGGGATGTAGACCCCACCTAGTGGCTTCATCCTAAGAATTGTCCGCCCGCCGATTAGGTGGCGGGAGTTGACACTCGGCCAAACCTTTTACACGCCTGAGGCGAGGATACACCGGTGTTAATGGTATCCACAAGGAAGAAGGACCCATGGGAGAGACCGGCAACTAAGCCGACCGAGTACCACAGCGTCGAGGCCCGCAGAGGCAGGGAGTTCATAGTTAGGATGACAACGGGCACCGACGTCTACAAGGCCTTACAACAGTTCGCCAAGGACAAGAAGATCAAGTTCGGCAAGATACACGCCGCCTTCATGGGCGGCTTCGCCCCAGCCAAAATGTTCATGTGGACCCCCGATACGCGCGACCCCAAGAACTGGCACAACGAGACCGTAGCCAGCTTCGAGAACCTCAGCATGCTCATCAGCATGAGCGGAATGATACACACACGCATCGTCGACGGCAAATCAGAGCCCTTCCCCGCGATCCACTACTGCATAGGTGGGTCTTGGGACGTGCCCACGGTAGGCGGTCACCTGGTTGAGGGCTCCATAGTCAGGGGCGTCGTAGAAGTCTTCGTCACCGAGATACTCGGAATAGAGGAGATGCTCCCCTCAAACTACGACCCGAAGGTCGACGGGGCCCCCGAGGAGTGGTACAAGGAAGTAAAGTAAGGCGATTTCCCTCATTTTTATTTAACCAAACAGCTATTTTTATATGTAGTGATATGATAATTATTAACATATTTTTTGCAATGTTTTAAATACTTTTATAAAATCAAATCTATATGAACTATTTGTATACAATGAATCAAAGCAAGTACTAATAACCATAGAAAATTACATATATAAATTTAGGAATGCCATTTCTCTAGGGTGCAGAAGGTGTTCAGGTGTCGAGGGAAACCCCCTCAAGAGAATGGTGAAAAAGATGCCCGAGTGTGAAATCTGCGGCGAAGAATCCGACAAGCTCATCAAGTGCAAGTCCTGCGGAGCAAAGTTCTGCGAGGACTGCGGCTCCCCCATCGAGAAGCTCTGCGAGTTCTGCGCAGAGGAAGAGGAAGTCACAGAGGAAGACCTTGAAGACGTAGATGAGGGGTCGGGTGTAGAGGCCGGGGACGACGACAAGTAAACGCCCTAGCACACCCGAGAGGGAACTCTCTTTTTAGATTAAGCGAAACCACAAGACGTATCTCTAGCGAATCGAGGTTCACATGGAAATGTCCGAGGAGAAGACTAAGTACTGCCCCTACTGTGGGGCGCAGATCGACTACAAGTACACGACCTGCCCGTCGTGTGGGAAGCCGCAGCCGCCGATAGACGGCCAGTTGCCCCTGCGGACGACCGGGAAGAAGAATGCGCTCCTCGCAGCCATCCTATCCCTCCTCATCACGGGTGCGGGGCAGATCTACCTCGGCAAGGTATGGAGGGGCCTAGCCTACCTTGTGACCGTCCTGCTCATGGGCATACTATTCGACGGCATCCTCACGTTCGACGAACTCATGATCCTGGGCGTCGTGTTCTCGATAATATCCGCTTGGGACGCATACCGCATGGCGAACGAGATCAATCGATCCTAGCCATTGATTAACCTTAAGAGGAGTGGAAGGATAGACAGGTTAACCCACCTTGGATAAAGTCGACGCAGTGGTAATCGGGGCAGGGGCGGTCGGACTCGCGATAGCCTCGGAGATCACGGGGAAGAATCGGGATGTGTTCATCCTCGAGAGAGAGTCCGCTACTGGGCAAGGCGCTAGCAGCCGGAACAGCGAGGTCATACACGCCGGCATCTACTACGCGACTGGGACCCTAAAGGCGAAGGTCTGCGTCGAGGCTAATCCGATGATCTACAAGATCTGCGCCGAGAACAAGGTGCCCCACAAGAGGCTCGGCAAGATGATCGTCGGCAACGGCGAGGACGAGTTGAAGCAGCTAGAGGGCCTCATGAAGCAGGGGAAAACGAACGGCGTCAACGACCTCGAACTCATCGACTCGGATAGGATAAAGTCGCTTGAGCCTAGGGTCAAGGGGGACATGGCTGTCCTCAGCCCGAGCACCGGGATTATGGACGCCCACGGCCTCATGGACTTTTATCTCCGCAAAGCGCGCAGGCATAGTGGCTCGGACCCACTCGTCCTCGACACGGAGGTGAGGGGCATCAAGAAGAGCAAGGACGGCTATCAGATCGACACTATGAGCGGCAGAGAGCCCTTCAGCATCGAGGCGAGGGTCGTCGTCAACGCCGCTGGCCTCTACTGCGATAAGGTTGCCGCTATGGTCGGGATAGACATCGACCAGGCGAAGTACAGGCTCCACTGGTGCAAGGGCGATTACTATAGCCTCGTTGGGAAGCCGCCGGCGACGATGCTCGTCTACCCGCCGCCACTCAAGGACACGCTCGGGCTCGGGATCCACACGGTACCCGACCTCACGGGTCGCTTAAAGTTTGGACCAAACGCCTACTACATAGACAAACTCGACTACAAGGTAGAGTCACCAGTCGAGCCTTTCTGGAGCGACGTAGTCACCTACCTGCCCAGCATCCGGAAGGAAGACCTCCGCCCCGACATGTCTGGGATACGTGCGAAGACCCAAGGCCCCGGAGAGAAAGCCAGGGACTTCGTCATTGAGCACGAGGAGAAGCGCGGCTACCCCGGCTTCATCGACCTAATAGGAATAGAGTCTCCTGGGCTGACATCATCGCCTGCCATAGCGAAGATGGTCTCAACCAAGGTGAACGAACTGCTAGACTAGTCGAAGTCTTCGACGAGGCAGAGTAGTTGTCGTTCCAGACTATACTGGCCTTCATGAAGCTCCTGCTTAGTATCGCGTAACTGTTCTCTAAGTTATTGAGCGCATCGCAGTAAATCATATGCTTAATCGTCTGGTCGAGTAGCGCACGTCTAGGGCAGTTTTCCTGTCCCAATCCTTTAATATTCACGGTTAGTCATCCTAATTACGTCAGTTTACATATTCAAACTGTCCTAGGTGCTATACTGTGCGGTTCTGCGACAAATGCGGCTCCTTCATGGAGAAGTCTGCAAAGGGGTACCGCTGCCAGAAGTGCGGTTTCGAGGTGAACCCCGGCGTCGAAGGTGTGAATAGGGAGGAGGAGTCGAAGGCAGAGCCGGTATACGTCGTGAAGGGAGAAGACGAGTCCGTGAAGGTGAACCAGATTTGCCCACAGTGCGGACATAGCGAGGCATACCACCAGGTACGCGTCGCCCTGGGCGAGCACGCCGGCGTGAACAGCGACAGATATGTCGAGAGGTTCAAATGCGCCTCATGCGGCCACGTCTGGGTCACCAACTAGGCCCAGTTTATCTTTACTTTAAACGGGATTCCCTGTTCGACACTTTTGGATACTATGCAGAAGTCCTCGAATAGGGCGATGCACCTCTCCATCTGGGCGAAGTACTCCTTATCGACCTCCGCGTTGAGATCAACGTCAATACCGATTATCCTCCAGCGCCCCTTCTCGTTGCGAGTCATCTTGGCATTGACGCGGGTCTTCATCCCTTTGACCTCGGCCCTAGCCCTCTTTAGGCAGAATAGGAGGCTCGAGCTCAAGCAGTTGCCCATCGCAGCGGCGAGTAGCATGGATGGGTTGGGGCCAACTCCCTTGCCGAGGGGAGTCTCCTCGTCGGTGACAAGCGCCTCCATCCCCTCGTGCCCGAAGTCGATCTTGAATGAGTAATCCTGCAGCCTCTCCAACTCGACCGTGAGAATCTTTTCTTCGCTCAAATCGTTCTCGTTGATTGTGGACTCAGCGACGTTTAAGTCGGTTTTGGCACTACCTCGCCTGGTAGAGGCTGGGAGGTCTGATCCTTGCTGTGTCTGTTCTCGGTGAGGAACCCGAAGCCGAAGAGGCAGAACCCGAGTATGACGCATATCCAGATGATCCATTCGTTGCTTGTGTCGCCCGTTACTGTGATCTGGTAGACGGTGGCGACGCAGATGAGCGCCGCGATAACAGCGCCAACGTACATGAGGTTCCAGCTCGTGAGCTTGATTTCGACCATCCGTTGTCCCACAAAATACCGCTTTCAGCGGGATTTAACCTTCCCGATACGGTTAAAGCCGCTCTCGACCCTTCGATTGGCATGCTCGGCATGAGGAGAAAGGAGAAGGCGATAACCGATAGGACAGTCATGGAGGAGGTCCTGAGGGAGCAGGAAGTCGGCAGGCTCGCGACCTCAGTCGGCGATCAACCGTATGTCGTGCCAATAAACTACGTTTACAATGACGGTAAAATCATCTTCCACAGTCACAAGGACGGAACGAAGATGGCGAACATCGCCAAGAACCCGAGGGTCTGTTTCGAGGTCGACTCGGGCGAGATCGTTAGGGCTGAGAAGCCATGCGACTACTCGTGGCGATATATGAGCGTCATTGTAAAGGGGAACGCCAAGATCATCACAGACCCGGCGGCGCGCCTCGTCGCTCTTAGGAGGATCAGCGACAAATACGCCCCGGGCAAGGGGAAGAAGCTAACTACTGATGAACTGGCGAAGAACCCACAGCTCGTCCTCGCCGAGATCGTCATCGAGGAGATGACGGGGAAGAAGAGCCCAGTCAAGCCTCCCTCCTAGACATAACTGTTATTTAGCCAATTTGCGCTAGATTTCTGGGTTTTAGGAATCTGGAAACCTTTTTCAGCAGCGCTCATCTGCTGGGTGTGTAATGGGTATACCCGAGAAGATCAAGCAGATAGAGGAAGAGATCGCCCGTACCCAGGTCAACAAGGCGACTGAAAGGCATATCGGGTTACTCAAAGCTCGCAAGGCCAAGCTGATGCGGGAGCAGGAAGAGCAGGCTCTAAAGGCGAGCGGTAAGGCAAACGATGACGGCTATGCCGTCAAGAAGACGGGCGACGCCACAGTCGTCCTCATCGGGTTGCCTAGTGTCGGAAAATCAACAATCCTTAACCAGATAACAAACGCGAAGTCGAAGGTCGGCGCATACGACTTCACAACCCTCACGGTCGTCCCCGGCCTCATGGAGTACCGTGGGGCGAAGATTCAGGTCCTCGACCTCCCCGGCATCATCGCCGGCGCTG
>JADGNG010000040.1 GCA_017883585.1 Candidatus Bathyarchaeota archaeon | reverse complement strand
CTCGTCCAACCCCTTCTGGGTGGGGGTCAGGTCACCGATCTCCACCTCGGCGAGGTCGTGAAGTAGAGCCATCCTCACTACCCTGAGGGCGTCGAGTTTCTGTGCGTCAGCGAGGATAATAGCGATTAGGGTGACGCGGAAGCTGTGGTCCTCCACGGATTCGGGGGCGGGGACCCCGGACTCTACCCAGCCCGTTCGGGGTAGCCTCTTCAACCTCCCCGCCTCGACTATGAAGTCGACGAGCCCGTCGGTGTCCATGAAGAGAAGATGAACTTAGGCTATTTGAGGGGTTTCCCGCAGCCGGGACACCTCTTCTCGTCCCAGAAGGTCGGCGCTCCGCAGTAGAAGCACCTCCACTTCGCACCCTGCTCAAGGAGCCACGCTTCGACGTCGCCGGAGTTGATCCTGCTCAGGTTCCCGCGGAGGCTCTCGCCTCTCTTCTTGAAGTAGCGCTCGAACTTCTCACAGATACTGTCCTGCGCGCGCGTATCCATCAAGGGAAGATTAAAAATGGCGGTCCCTTCACCGCGGCCCGATCTTGTTCACCACGTCCCAGATGGCGAGCCCCTCCCTCTCCGAGAAACCGAGCACGTTCTCCGCTATCCACGGCTTGTCCCTGCACTCCAACCTTATCGCCTCGAACATGACCGTGGGTGTGCATGGGGTTTTCAGCTTCTGGTTCTCGATGAGTATAGCGAGGTTGTCAGCGAATACGAGTGCCCTGTCGAGCTGTGTAATAGGCTTGACGCCGGATCTGTGGTCATGCGCCTTTATTGCATGTAGGCTCGCCTCGGGCAGCTTCTCTATAAGTATCTCCGCGGTCAGATTCCCGTGGCGGGGTGGGTCGTCTACTGTAGCGTCGTGGTCGAGGTCGTGGAGGAGCCCGACCATCCCCCAGTCCTGGGGCACAGCGGAGAACATAGATGCGAGGACCTCCATGATCCGGGCTACTAGGATCGAGTGGTAGAGCTTGCTGGAGCCCTCCAACAGGCGGTGGGCTTCCCTCTCCGTTATCCCCGCCATCAGTTGTAGAGGAACACTGAACCTTAAAAGATGGAGCAGAGCCCAGGTGCTAAGGGTGACGTATATTCTATACTTACCCCGGCAGGGAACCCTTTTACGGTACCTGATCGATTTTGTTGGATAAGAGGATCAGAAATTGGAAATCGACGTTATCTGGATGACGGTTGCTACCGCCTTTGTCGTGTTAATGGTCCCAGCACTCGGCATTTTCTACGCCGGCCTCGTCCGTAAGAAGAACGTCCTGTCGACATTCCTTCAGTGCCTCGCCGTCTCCGCGGTGGTCGCCCTCGTCTGGGCCCTCTTCGGCTACAGCCTAGTCTTTGGCAACAGCATAGGGGGCTTCATCGGCGACCTCTCACGCATCGGCCTATCGACTGCTGGGAGCGCTCCCTATGACGCCTACGCGCCTAAGATACCCGAGGTACTCTTCATAGCGTTCCAGGCCACGGTCGCAGGCATAACCCCCGCCCTCATACTCGGCGCAGTCGTCGAGAGGGCGAAGCTGAAGATCATACTCGCCTTCAGCGTCATCTGGTCCATACTCATCTACTCCCCGATCGCCCACTGGGTCTTCAATGAGGGGGGCTGGCTCAGGACCCTCGGTGCCATCGACTTTGCCGGTGGCTACGCGGTACACATGGCCGCGGGTCTATCCGCGATAGCCGCAGCCCTAGTGGTCGGCCCTAGGATAAAGTCCCGGAACGGCGAATCCAGCAAGCCCAGTAGCATCCCCTACGTGATGCTCGGCGCGGGCCTACTCTGGTTCGGTTGGTTCGGGTTCAACGCTGGTAGCACCCTCGAGGCTAACAACGTCGTCGCATCCACAATAACGGCAACGACCCTAGCCGCAGCGGCCGCCGCGATGAGCTGGGTCCTCATCGACTACATCGTCAGGAAGAAGCCCTCCGCCGTCGGCTTCAGTGTCGCTGCGGTCTGCGGCCTAGTTGCCATCACCCCCGGCGCGGGCTTCGTCACGCCTCTCGCCGCGATAATCATCGGCCTCGTCTCAGGTATCGTCTCCAATCTAGCCGCGACGTGGAGGTCCAAGACGAGCATCGATGACTCGCTCGATGTCTTCGCCTGCCACGGCGTGAACGGGACCCTCGGCCTAATCGCAACCGGCTTCTTCGCCACACTCGCTATTAACCCACTCGGAGCCAACGGCCTATTTTACGGCAACCCCGGACTCGTCGTCTCCGAGTTGATTGGCATAGTCGCTGTCGCCGCCTACTCCTTCATAGGCTCCTTCGCTATACTCAGAGCGCTTGGCCTGGTCTCTAAGCTCAGGGTTACGCCCAAGGAGGAGGAGGAGGGACTCGACATTGCCGAACTCGGTGAATCCCTCAACGAGTAAACCAACAGGGTTCTACAACATCACAGATAACTTGGGGCTGCGCATCCGCCCAGATTTTCCTCTCATCCCCCGAAACAAATCTTTAAAAAAAAACTCCAGGAAATGCTGATACGACGAAAATGGTCGCCCCGATTAAACATAAAGCGAAATGTCCAACACCTTCATGACAAGAAATTGCTTTTAAGCCATGTGTACGGCTGGGCAAGCAGTAAATAACTGCCCGGAGACATGGGAAGTATGACCGGTCTTAGCGGAACCGTCAACTTCATCGGCGTCGTCGAAAAGGTCGACGGTGACTACTCCACCATTCTAATTTATCCTCAGTACGCTGCAGGGATTGACGGCCTCGACGCCTACAAGCGTCTCTATGTTCTCTACTGGCTCCATGAGGGGGATAATCTTGAGCGAAGGACTACTCTACGTGTTGTGCCGAGGCGCCATGGCGCTACTGAGGAGCGAGGGGTCTTCTCAACCCACAGCCCTCACCGTCCGAACCCTATCGGCCTTACAATAGTCGAACTCCTAAATATCGAAGGAACTAAGCTGCTCGTCCATGGCCTAGACGCCTTCGAGGGATCCCCCATCGTCGATATCAAGCCTGAGGATCACAACTAGACAAGTAAATACAGACCATACACACTCGACTCGAGACCAATCATTAAATATCCTACTGACCTTCCAGAGGTGAGGCACAACCCGATGGTCAAGACCACGGTATCATTAATTAAAGCCGATATAGGAAGCGTCGCGGGACACTCAGTCGTCGCCCAGCCACTCTTTACCATAGCTAAGAAAAGGCTAGCCGAGGCTCAGAAACAGGGCCTAATAAACAGCTACTTCGTTTTCAACGCGGGGGACGACCTAGAGCTCCTCATGACGCACTTCAAGGGTGAGGACAACCCTGAGATACACAAGCTCGCGTGGGACACCTTCTTAGCCTGCACCAAAAAGGCAAAGGAGTTGAAACTCTACGGCGCAGGGCAGGATCTCCTACACGATGCCTTCAGCGGCAACGTCAAGGGCATGGGCCCGGGTGTCGCGGAGATGGAGTTTGAGGAGCGCGGCAGCGACCCCGTGGTCGTATTCGCGGCCGACAAGACAGAGCCCAGCGCTTTCAACTATCTTCTCTACCGCGTCTTTGCCGACCCAAGCAACACTGCCGGCCTAGTCATAGATCCGAAGATGACGAGCGGATTCAAATTCGAGGTCTTCGACGCCTACGAGGACAAAAGCGTCGTGCTTGAGAGCCCGAAGGAGCTCTACCAGCTCATTGCCCTCATCGGCGCTACAAGCCGCTACATGGTCAGCAAGGTATGGCGAACGAGCGATAACGAGATAGTCTCCACAAGCAGCACAACGAAACTCAGCCTTATCGCGGGCACATACGTTGGCAAGGACGACCCCGTCTGCCTCGTACGAGGGCAAAGTGGCTTCCCAAGCGTAGGTGAGATCATCGCCCCCTTCCAGAACACCTACCTTGTCGCCGGCTGGATGCGCGGCAGCCACTGGGGACCATTCATGCCAGTGGGGCTCAAGGACAGCAAGTGCACTGTATTCGACGGCCCACCGAGAATTGTCTGCCTCGGCTTCCAGATCAGTAACGGGAAGCTCGCAGCGGACGATGATGGCAACCCCCTCTTCGTTGACTTCTTCGAGGACGTTGCCTTTGATGGTGCGCGCCAGGAGGCTATCCAGATGAGCCAGTTCCTACGCCGCATGGGTGAGTTCGAGCCCGCTAGGCTAGGTCCCGAGGCGATGGAGTACACGACGCTTCCTGAAGTTCTCAAGGCGCTGGAGCCTCGCTTCAAGAAGAATAAGAAGCCCCACGTTATCTAATCCACTTTTTGGACTGCCTTTTCGGAGTCCATGGTTTCGACTTAAATGATTATATTCGGCCGATCCATAGCGAGACATGATTAAAATGAAGACGAGCGCAAGAAACATGATTGAGGGAAAGATCGTGAAGGTCGAGACCGATAAGATCATGGCGATGGTTAAGGTGGAAATTAAGACAGCTGTGGTCACGTCGGTTATTACCAAGGAGTCCGCTGACGACCTCCAGTTGAAGGTCGGGGACAAGGTCCATGTTATGGTTAAGTCGACGTCCGTTATGCTGGTGAAAGAGTAGTCTTTTAATCGATTTTTCCACAAGTCT
>JADGNG010000039.1 GCA_017883585.1 Candidatus Bathyarchaeota archaeon | reverse complement strand
TTGGTGTGGACCTTCTGGAATGTGACGCTGTGTTCCCACTGCTTGGTCTTTGGGTCTACCTTGTTTATCTTGACGTATACCTGGATGCCCAGTTTCCTGAGTTCCGCTATGATTTCGGTCTCCTGCTGCTTGACTTCTGGGGGGATGGACGTATCGATTTCACCTAGGTGTTGTGGGGGTCTGCGTCCGGTTATTTCTTGTGCTTGTAGCCTGCGGGTAGGGATACGGCCTTTCGTTCCTTGGTAGCCTTCTTCTTGGCACGGACTAGCTCATTGTGTTTCTTGACGCCATCTATCTTGTCCTGCTTGCTTTTTGTTGGCATGTGTGTTCTGGTCTTGTTGGGTGTCGGTGTGGCTTATAGGTATGGTTTCGTGTGCTCTGGGGGTGTTTTTAATATTGTTGTTTCTTCTTCTTCACGTGGTTTCTTAGGTGGATCTACTAATCGGGGGTGGTTTGGGCAAGTCCTTTTTTGTTTGTCGTGTGTTTTTCGGGTGGTTTTTGGCGCTTCAGCCAATTGAAGGGGTTGTGATAGTTAGATTATCATCAGGATCGTGGCGTTTTAATTTTAGCGCTCTTGTAGAGTTATTCTTTGACGGTTTTCAATTGTTGTAAGGGGCTTCGAAGTTTTCGACAATCTCAGCAGCTATTTTTAGGGGTAAAAATTTTGCCCCCCCCGAACAATGACTGAATTAATAGCCCGGTATCTGCAATGACAAATATCCACTACGAGGGGAAGACCCTGATGTCGCTGCGCCGCGCCTGCTCGAGGGCGGCCTCGTCCCATGTCCCGAAGGTCTGCGCTGCCAGTTTCAGGTACCCAATCTTGCTCGGGTCCCTACCCTCGAGCGTCGCCACCGCCGCGTCAAGGGTCACCCCGTTCCTGCTCCCAAGCAAAAGCCCCCTGTTCTTCGATGTCTTTGGCCTGATCGCCTCCTCCGCCGTCTTCCCCTGGGACGCCGTCAACACCCCGTCCACCATCCCAACCACATCGAAGACCGACCGATACACCTTGTTTATGTCCACTATTGTCTGGTCCAGCTTGCAATCGAACTCACCATGAAACTTGCTCCTCCCCGGCCCCGGGATCATCCCGAAGAAGTTCTTCAGCGAGAGGCTGACCACTATCGGCTCGTGGTTGAGCCGATACTTTGCGAGGCTAAGGAACGTGCCCCCACGGAGATCATAGAGCCTCTGCGGCATCATCCCGTACATCTCCTCGAAGAGCACTGGGGGATACTTCTCGGCGTGCTTCCGGATCGTGGCGGGCTCGACGACGCGCTTCGCCCACACCTCCTCGGTGACATTCAGATACTCCACCCCATGATTCTTCAGAATGTCCCCAACACCTGAGTACTTGAGGAACCACTCATCGCTCTTCTTCAAGTCGGACCGCTTCACTGACCCTATCCCCTTACCGTTGAGGGCGTCCTCCGTCCGCGCCCACCCGTAGCTCTCCGTCACTATCGCCTCCCCGTCAATCGCGGAGAGGACCCCATCGATGACCTCAGCCTCAACGAAGTTGTTGATAGTCCCCCAGTTCGGCTTAATTATCACCGGCGGCTTCAACTTCAGCTCGGAGACCACCTTCCCATAGATCGACGGATCCTGCGACTGCTCGAGTATGACACTACCGAATCTCAAACATCTTCCCTCGAAAACTATCTATCAGGGACGCCCCAGCAGATTTTAGACTTATGGGGGCGAAAAATCATTAGCCACCTTGGAGCAAGCTAGGCGAAGACTTCCTCGAACCTCTTCACCAGCTCCTTCTCCTGCCCCGGCAGCAGCATAAGCGCGTTGACTATGAAGTTGTTGCTGTCCCCCCAGTAGCGGACCCAAACCTCCGGGTCCCCCTCGCGGAGCCTCATCACGATCTCCCCCACCTCATCCACACTCTTGTCGAGGAAGTGGACGTTCAGCCCAAGCGTGTTGTATGCCAGCCCCGTCCCGCTCCTCGGTAAGTAGCTGATCCTCGCCTCCTTCAGGCCGGGGAGCTTCTTAATCCTCTTCTCTACGTAGCGTGCCCTCTCCCACGCGGGCTCTATCCTATCCTTCTCATGATCCAGTGCCATCCAGCGCTTGAAGGCGACGACGAGGCCCACGATCTCCTGCCTGTCCAGCTTGTACCCGCGCCCTATGCCCCTCCACTTCCCGGGGGTCTCGTCAGGGCCCGACTCCACGCCGATGAAGCTGTGAAGTGCCATCGCCTCCATCAGGTCCTTGCGCCCGATGGCGAAGCCGGTGCTGTTCGGGCCGTGCACGTACTTCCCCCCGAAGGCGACTATGTCCGCCTTCATGTCTGCGAACATCTTGAAGTTGCTAGTAGGGTATGTCATCCCCGCCGCGTCCACGATCACCGGGATGCCATGGCTGTGCGCCATCTTGAGCAACTCCTTGAGCGGCGGCACCCCCCTCTTCGGCTGGTAGGGGTACGCGTAGTGGATCGCCGCCGTCCTATCCGTAATCGCGGCCTCGAACTCGTCCACGCCACCCCCCCAGTTCTCGTCGCCGACGAAGACGAACTTACCCCCCGCCACCTCCATGGCGCGGTCGTAGACGTAGAGCCTGTTGTTCCTTTGTATGATGAACTCGTTCTTCATCCCAATCGTGTCTGGGAGGCGCCTCATCTTCTCCGGGTCGCTCCCCGCCATGCACGCGGCCGCCCCGAGGACGAGGGCCGCGAAGCCCCCGCTCGTGATCCAGGCCGCCTCCGCCCCCGTCCCCTTCGCTATTACCTCACCCCCCTTCTGGAGAAGCTCCCACATGTTACAGTAGCTCTCATTCGCCTTGTCCATCGCCTCCTGTACCTCCCTCGGCACCGTGCTTCCACCAAGCCGGGTGAGGGCGAAGGCCGCATTCACGACGCGCTTACAGCCGAGCTCAGAATAGACACTCATGGAAGGGAGAGGAGCCACGACGCGATAAAACAGTTTGCAGAAATCATCGGTCCTCTTCGAGTCCTCGTTCACGGCGGAGGAAATCACCGATGTCGAAGATGTTCTTCAGGATCGTCTTCTCCCCCTGGCTCTCCAGCCTCCCGTAGCCAAGGCAGTCCCCCCCGAGCATCACGAGGAAGCAGGTGCCCTCGGCGAGCTCCCCCTCCGACCTCAGTATGCTCTCGGCGAATACGTCGCGGCCGCATGCGAAGAGCCACCCGACCCGCTCATCCACCCAGACTTTATGGGGTCCCTCCCTCCTTCCCAGTTCATGGAGCAATCCGGCCCCGGGGATGAACTCTCCCCTAGTCCGCCCGAGAAGCCTCCCCACGTAGACGAGCCTCCCCCTGTCGCGTATCTGCGCCGCGACCTCCGGGTCGGCGACGAAGCGCCTATCGTTGACATTCAGTCTCTCACCATTTGGCTCGTAGGTAGCACCGATGGCCTCGAGGAAATCCTTCAGTTCTCTCACGGCTTCACCGCCTTCGCGACGAAGAAGCCCTGAGTACCCGTCTCGTCGGGCCAGAACCTCCGGCACTTCGCCACCTCCGGGCTCAGACTCCTGCCAAGAACCTCAGTCAAGGCAGGGCTACCTGGTCCACTGACTTCTTCCAGTCTCACGTCATTGTTTTCGATGAGCCACTGTACGTTGAACTCGTCCTCCTCCGGCTCAAGGCTGCAGGTAGTGTATACGAGGGTCCCGCCTGGCCTGAGCAACCCCACTGCGGCCGCGAGTAGCCTCCTCTGCTCCAACGCGTTCTTCTCCACGTCCCCTATGTCCCGCTTCTTGAACCAATCCTTGTCTGTCACGTAGTTCCCAGAACACGGCGCGTCGAGTAGAATCCTATCGAATTGGGTGCCGCCGTAGTCAAGCCCCGCCGCGTCCGCGCAGTATGCAACGCAGTTCTCCACGCCGGTGCGCTCTAGGTTGTTCTCAAGCGCGTAGAGACGATCCCTGCGGACATCGACGGCGACAACTGCGCCTCCGTTGCCCATCCAAGCCGCTATCTGCGTAGTTTTTCCCCCGGGGGCCGCGCACATATCCAGCACAACCTCACCACCGGATGGAGCGAGGATCTCGACGGGGAATTGGGCTGCTGCCTCCTGTATTGAGTAGAGGCCGAGGAGGTACTCGAAGCTGGCGCCGACGCTCGACTCTCCCCCCTCGATGTGGAATCCGTCCCTTAGCCAAGAGATGGCCGTGAGTCTCGCACCTCTAGCCCCGAGCCTCTGCATGGCCTCTTCTTTATTGACCAGTATGGTGTTGACTCTGATGGCTCGCCTCGTCCTCTCATAGCCCCTCAACTCGTGCCCCATCGCCTTATAACGGTCGAGGAAGACGCTGGCGCCCATATGACGTTTCTTGGCGGGAGGCGATTTAACCGTTCCCACGGCCCTATCCAGATTTATAGCCTCGACGCCACCTCAGTTCCCGGTGGAGCAAGTTGGTGAAACCTAGGGCGAGGGGATTCGGCGTCGAGCTCGGCTCGATGAAGACCGGCAGGTTGAACGCCATCACGGACGTTGAAGGCGTCGGGGTGGGCCACTCAACCGTAATCGAAGGCGACTCCGTCAGGACAGGTGTCACCGCCATAGCCCCCCACCAGGGGAACCTCGTCAAGGAGAAGGTCACGGCAGCCGTTGACCTCTTC
The DNA here is from genome assembly GCA_017883585.1 of Candidatus Bathyarchaeota archaeon. Taxonomy (GTDB): domain Archaea; phylum Thermoproteota; class Bathyarchaeia; order TCS64; family TCS64; genus UBA8941. The sequence continues at coordinate 21,408 of JADGNG010000039.1, read as the reverse complement.
AATGCCTACGGCAAATCCACGGGCCTCTCCCAGATCATCTACGAGGGCACACTCGAGACCCCGATAATGCTCACGGAGACACTGAACACTTGGAGGGTCGCCGACGCCGTCGTCGACTACCACCGCGACCGCATGGGGCTCGAGCCACGCTCCCTTAACGTCGTAGTAGGCGAGACGAACGGGGGCTACCTCACCGACAACCTAGGCCGGCACGTCGGCGCGGAGCAGGTCTTTGAGGCCCTCGACGCCGCGAGAAGCCAATCTGGTCGGGGCCAGGTGCAGGAGGGGAACGTGGGTGGGGGTACTTCCATGACGGGCTACGGCTTCAAGGGGGGCATAGGTACCTCGAGCCGCGTTAGTGACGACTTCACAGTCGGCGCCCTCGTCCAGCTCAACTGCGGCAGCATGGAAGACCTCACAATCGCGGGTATCCTGGTCGGAAGAGAGATCAAGCTTCCGAAGAAACCCGAGATCAGCCCCGGCAACAGCATAATGATGATAATCGCCACTGACCTCGCCGTGGATTCGCGGCAGCTCTGGAAGGTGGCGAAGAGATCGGTCCTCGGCCTCGCCCGCACGGGCACCTACGGAGGCAACGGGAGCGGCGACTTCACAATAGCTTTCACGACCGGGAAGAGGCCTCACGAGGGATATGGGGACGAGTTCCTAAACCCTGTCTACAAGGCCACCGTTGAGGCGACGGAGGAGGCGGTCGTTAATGCCCTCTTCGCCGCCGAAACGATGATAGGCTACAAAGGCCACGTCAGACATGCGCTCCCCCTCGACCAGGTAAGGGAGATATTCAGCCGAAACGGTCGAAGCCTTCCCTAGCCGGTAAACGTTAAACCCCCTCAGACGCCTCTAATCTCGGTGCAGCTTCTTGCCTAGCCTCCGAGGCCCAAAGATAGTCGCGGGGCCCCCCGGCCCACGCGTCTCCAAGCTCCTCACCAATTCGGGTCTGGACCCCAAATCCTATACTAACCCCATAGTCGACGAGGCGAGGGGCATATATATGAGGGACCCTGATGGAAACGTCTTCGTCGACCTCATTTCGGGGCGCTGCGTTGTCAACACCGGCTACAATCATCCCCGCGTCGTCGAGGCGATTAAAGCCCAGGCTGATAAGAGCATACACTGGCAGACGGAGCAGTCGTACACGCTGATCCCCCGTTTCGAGGAGATGTTGGGCTCGGGGCCTAAGCAGGTCTACTGGGGGCAGTCGGGGAGCCTCTCAAACGATCACGCCATAAAGGCGGTTCGCCGAATCACGAGGAAGCCGACTATCCTTGCCTTCACCGGGAGCTACCACGGGAGCAGCATGGGCGCCATCAGCCTCAGCGGTTACGACCCAAGCATGAAGAGGTACTATGGCCCACTCGTCCCCGGCATCATACATGTCCCCTACGCCTCCTGCTATAGGTGTCCCCTCAAGATGGAGCACCCCGGCTGCGGCCTCGCCTGCCTCGGTTACATCGAGGATGTCGCCTTCAAGAGCTACGTCCCCCCCGACGAGGTCGCCGCCGTCTTCGTCGAACCCATCCAAGGCGACGCGGGATGGCACATCCCCCCACCGGGGTGGCACGAGGGGCTGAAGAGGCTCTGCGAGAGGTACGGCATCCTACACGTGGCTGACGAGGTCCAGATGGGCTTCGGAAGGACCGGGACCTGGCTCGGAATGGACCACTGGGGGATCAAGCCCGACGTCGTGATCCTAGGTAAGGCCCTGGGGAGTGGCGTGCCAATCAGCGCCGTCGTTCTCGGCAGGGATCTATTAGAGTCGACGGACCCTGAGCCAATCCCAATACACGCCCAGAGCTTTAGCGCTACCCCACTCGGCACCGCCGCCGCCCATGCCACCATGGACGTGATACGCGACGAACACCTCTGCGAGAACTCGGTGAGGATGGGCGCATACATGAGGAAGAGGCTAGCCGAGCTCATGGATGAGCACCTGTGTATTGGGGATGTTAGAGGCATGGGTCTCCTGATAGGCGTCGAGATTGTGAAGGATAGGGAGAGGAAGACCCCCGACCCCGCGACGGCGAACGCGATCTGCGCTGAGGTGTTCAAGCGGGGCGTCTACACCCTAAATATGGGCAGTTACGGGGGACGAGCAATACGAGTCGCACCACCCCTGATAGTGACCGAGAAACAGCTCGATAACGTCGTTGAGATACTCGACGAGTCGATGAGCCGCGTCGAAGAGCGCAGAATGGGAAGCTAAGTCCTCTAACCTCGTTAATCCGGATCAAGCCCAAAACCTGCTTAAGCCGAAAAGGGCGGAAAATAGGTTCCGGAGAGTGGCGCTATACGTGTAGGCTGATCAACACGCCAGTTAACAACGCGACCAGGGCTAGTATGAGTAGCGAAATGAGAAGGTTCCTGCGCATGATTACACTCTCGACCTCCTTACCCGCGGCGATGGTGTTGACAGAGCTAGCGATCTTGCTCGGCGTAACGGCGCTTGCGACGCCACCCGCGACACCATGGCTCGCGAAGAGCGTCATGAAGCCATTATCGCCTAGATTGAGATTGGTAGCAGCCGCCTTCTGGATCTTGTAGAAGAGTATGCTGCTCGTCGTCTCCGAGCCCGCTGCGATGGCGCCTATGTAGCCCAGGGAAGAGGCGGCGTAGATGTAGGCACCGCCGAAGACTAGGGTGAATGTGTCGCCGAGTACATTATTGATCGTGCTCCCCGCCATGACCCAGGCGAGGCAGAAGAAGATGATGCTAATGGCCACGTTGATGGGCATTCTCTTCACCCAGACACTCCTCGTCCGCGAGAGCTCCTCCTTCTTGGGTCTGAGAGTGAAGTAGCTGATGCCGGTTGCGATGAATATCCATGTGTAGATCTGGCTCAAAACGTCGAGGTCAACCTTCTGGGCGCCAACGTGGATGACCTCTAGCTGTCCGGGGAGGGCGCTGAGGAAGGATCCAACCTGCGGGATGCTGACTATGGCTGCGAGGAGGAGAAGGATAATCAGGGGGCTGAAGCACCTGATCTCCTCCCTGCCGATCGGCGGTGCCTTCTCCTTCTTCACCCCTTTGATGCGCTCGTAGAGGTAGAGGGTCCCCATGGTGAAAGCGCCGGCGATGACGCCGATGATCCTGACAGGTATAACCTCGTAAGTGAAGTAGAAGTCGATGTAAGAAAAGGCGAGGCAGGCGAGGGAGATTGTGAGCCCAGAGAGTATAGCGGGGACGAGCCCCTTTCGAATGGACTTCGTCCCGCCGAGAAGCCAGAGTATAGCGAGGCTGAAGGCCGTTGACACAACTGGGAGATATAGGCTGATCTTGTAGGCGAAGTCAATCTGGCTGAACCCGAAACTTTGAGCCGGGAGGGTTATAGGGAGGCCGAGGATCGCGAAACTCGTCGTCGGGTCGTATCCAAGCACTGCGACGGCGACGCTCTGCATCGGCGTGAAGCCCATCGACAGGAGGAGCGGCGGGAAGAGCGTGGGTGTCGTCACTCCGAGACAGGTGAGGAAGCTGCCGAAGCCGAGCCCGATATAGAGCGCCTGCATCTCGTCACCCACGACCTGCCTCTTGATCACGTTGGCCACGACCTTGAGGGCCCCCGTCTCATCCATCAGGTAGACCATTAGCATCGTCGCAGCGGTAGTGATTGCCAGCCCGAAGCTCTTGAAGACGCCAACGATCGTGTTCTCGAAGGCCATCTGTATGGTAGTGTCAAACTGGAGGATGACGAGGACGGTGGTGAGGGCGTATCCGATGATCGCCATCTTCAGCCCTCCCTGCCTGAGAAAGGCTATGCCGATGAGTATGACGAGTATGGGGTATGCTGCCAAGGGGAAGCGCCAGACCGTCCCTTGACCAGACGCCGCGAGTGCGTAGAAGACCAAGCCTAGGCCCGCTAAAGCTGCGAAGGCGATGCGCTGATCCTTGAAGTCCATGTAAAGTGCACTGAAGTAGACTCGGGTGCCTTAACCTGTAATATAATTTGTGTTAAGTCATCCTCGTTTATGGCTTGTAACCCCTGACGAACTCCTCGGTAGCAGTGAGATAGGTTTCAATGTCCTCCGTTGTGTGCGGGCTGCTTAACCAGCAGTGACTCACATTCGGACTGAGGTAGATTATGCCCCTGTCTAGCATGTGGGTAAAGTAGGCCTTCGTCGCCGCGGCGTCGTTCCTCGCCGTGTCAGCGGAGTTTCGGGGTATCTTCGACTGGAAGTGGATGGCGAAAGTGGATCCGACGCCCGTCACCGTCGCGGGCAGCCTACCCCTGCCGAATAAGTCCTCCAGCCCGTCCCTCATTCTCCTCCCCAGCTTGTCGATGGTGATGTAGGTTTTTCCATCCTTGAGAAGGTCAAGGGTCGTGCAGCCCGCCACCATGCTGATGGGGTTGCCCGTGAATGTACCGCCGTGAGCTACGCGGTCCTCCGATTTCGGGTATTTCTTCTGGTCGATGCGCTCCATGATCTCCGTGGGGCCACAAAAAGCACCGATGGGGAAGCCGCCCCCTATGATCTTGCCGAGGATGGTGAGGTCGGGCTTGACCCCGTATAGTTCCTGAGCTCCACCAGGGGCGAGGCGGAATCCAGTTACCACCTCGTCGAAGACGAGCAGGGTCCCCGTCTCGTCGCAGACCTCGCGGAGCCCTTGAAGGTAACCGGACTCAGGTGCTATGAAGCCCGCAGCGCACATCACCGGCTCGAGTATGATACAAGCGTACTCCCTACTCCTGATGCGCTTCCTCGCTATATCTAAATCGTTGAATGGGACGGCGTCGGTGTCCTCGGTTGTCTTCGGGTTGAGCCCTGCTGACTCGGACTTGGTGAATGGATAACTCACGGCTTTGTGTAGGCTGTCGTAGCCGCCGTGCCACCCGCCCTCTATTTTGAGCATCTTCATCCTCCCCGCGTAGGCTCGGGCTAAACGGGTGCCGTACATATTCGCCTCCGTGCCGCTGGTGGTGTACCTTACCATCTCCGCCGAAGGGACGTTCCTGACGATCCTCTCCGCGAGCTCTATCTCAAGCTCGTGGCTGAAGCCGATGTGGGTCCCGTTTGGGAGTTGTTTGCGCACCGCGTCTATGACCCTCTTCGGGCTGTGGCCGAGGATCAAGGCGCCGTGCCCAACCCAGAAGTCCGTGTACTCGTTCCCGTCCACGTCCTTGAGCTTAACACCCTGCGCCTCCTCAACGAAGAACGGGTATGGGGGAAGGGCCCGTATTCCATAACTTACACCCGAGGGCAGCACCCTGCAGGCCCTCTCATACAACTCCTTCGACTTCATTGTTTTCTTTTCGAAGCTGCTCATCGGAACCCCAGCCAAGGGATAGGAGCCATGCGTATAACTATTTTACACTAGTTCACCAGGGAACGTTTATATCCAGATCAGCCCAAAGTCGAGCGATGTCCGATGAAGCTGTGAAGCGCCAGATAGAAATGTGCAGATCAAAGATAGGCGCCGATGGCTTCGCGCCTTGCGTCATGGACCTCTACAACATGCTCCCAGAGGAGATCCGAACAGAGATCGAGAAGGTTGAGGGAGTCTGCAAGATATCCGAAAACTATGTGAATCGCTTTATAAACAACGTCCTCATTACCGTCGAGTTCGTCACCACAAAGACCTACGACCATAAGGCCCTCTACTCTGAGATCCTGAAGAGAATCGAAAAGTAGCGAGGGGTCGCCGTGACCCCGATCACACGAAAGCGATAGGGGGAAGGGAGTCCTTCCCAGTCCTCACCTTGAGTTCCTGAAGGTCACGCTTCTGCTGGCTGAGTACGTCCCAGAACTCCCTAGGCATATTCGGCTCCTCTTTGTATAGCTGCTCCATACGCCCGATCTTCTCCAGGTACTTGGCTATGCGTATGCTGAACTGCTGTATGTACTCCTCCTCCGTATAGTCACGTTTGAAGACGCCCTTGAAGAGCTGCCTGAGATCGTTGTATTGGGGGATGAGGCCGATTGGGGTCTTGATAGCCTCGTAGTCTCCCTTGACACGGCCCTCTGCCCAGAGTACCCAGATCTTCTTGTCGAGCTTCGTGTTCGTGTACTTGCCTTCGTGGCGGAGGAAGTAGTTGGTCGCATAGACGCGTGGCTTTTGCTTAAGTTTCTTGCCGAACTTGATGTGATTTGTGAGATATGTTGAGAGGGGAACGACTACGAAGTCCATGTTCGCCATCGGGTCCTGCCTCCGCACACCCGTCTTGCCGATGATAGCTGTAGTCGTCTCAGACTCTAGGGTCGCGCCTAGGTAGACGCCGTGCTCCCAGCTCAGCGCCTCGGAAATCGGCACATTCGTGTCTGAGTCGCGGCCACCGTAGAAGATGCCCTCCACGACGACACCTATCGGATCGTTGTACCTCGGGTCAACGTTCTCAAGCTCGCTTAGCCTCATTGTGTAGCGGGCGTTCCCGTGGGCGAATGGTATCTCGTTTCCATCCTTATCCTTCTTCCCCTTGAACCATTCACCAGAGTAGTTCGTCCCCTTCTCGGGGATATCGCTCCGGCCCATCCCGAGCCAGTAGGGGACGCCATCCGAGACGAGGACATTGCTGAAGATTAACTCCCTAGGAGTTGTTAGGCTCTTGTAGATGAGGGGATCGTCGATGGGGTTAACGTCCTGTATGATCCCGAAGATGCCCTGCTCGATGTTTACGCCTCTACAGTAGCCCTCTTTGTCCTTTCGGAGGTAGGCGATGTCGTCGCCGACGATGCTCTGCCCGGGGATCATAGCTGTGCTCGTCTTTCCACAGGCGCTCGGGTAAGCGCCGGCGAAGTATGTGACCCTTTCCTTGCCCGGGGGGTGGACGCCCATGAGGAGCATGTGCTCCGCGAGCCAGTCCTCGTGGTTCGCCTTGTATATGGCGAGGCGCAGTGCCAGCTTCTTAAGTCCCACGCTGTTACCCGCATACTGGTTATTTACGGAGTAGACCTTTCCGTCGGTTACGTCTATGTAGATGCGGCGGTTCCCGTAGTTCTTCGTGACCTTCCTCTCGTCCAACTCCCCCGCGGAGTGTAGAAAGGTGAAGAAATCCATGCCCCCGTTTAGCTTTCTGAATTGCTCGAACCCCTGTCTATATAGGAGGTCCTCACTGTGTGAGACGTAGGCGGAATCCGTGACCTGCATAGCGCATAGACTAAAGCGGCTGTTCGTGGGACCGAGGCTGTAGAACTTGACTAGCATCGCCTTACCCCTCATGCAGCTGTCCATGAGGCCGAGTATCTCCTTCAACCCCTCCGCCCTGCCGATAGTGTTGATCTTTTTGCTCAAAGTCATTCCGGGTGGAGTCAGTACCTTCGTGCTCCCTGTGTCGCGGGCGAGGTCGTTATACCCGTCGAAGTGGATAGTATGCCCCTCCATCTTCAACGGTCTCTCCTCCCCTGTCTCGAGGGCGAGCCCACGTATGCGGTCCACGTCGGTCTGGACTACGCCGAATACGATAACCCTCGCCGGCTTACACAACCTGACGAAGGTTTGAAGCTGGTCGATCACATGCTGGTTTCCGAGGGACTCCAGATTCTCTCGGCTATCCTCGTCCAGGACCTTAACAAGTGTGTCCGGGATCATGAACCATCATTTGATGTACGGCATTCCCCCGATAAGTGTAACGGTAGAAACAAAAACCCGGGGAAAAGTCCCAACTGGCGCAGCCGTTATTAAACCACATAATCTATAAACTCAGTGGGTCCCTTCAATGTATAATTGGAACTTTCAGATTTAGGGCTGCCGTCGCAACTTGATGCTTACTTCGCCAACGTCAGGATAGGTGATTGGGGCGGGTACATCCTAATGTCCATTCTAGGCTATATGCTGGGGTTCGAATCCAACAACTTCTACTCTGCCAACCATTTACTCGCCCTACCCTACTTCGCTGCAATCGCCTGCTATCTCGGTTTTTCATTCTCCATAAACAACTGCTTCGACTTCGAAGGGGATAGGCTTGGTGTCAAAGTGACGCGTAATCCAGTCGCCCTGGAAAGAATCAGCGTCCGCTCCAGCTTCATCTTCTCTCTCCTCCTCGCAGCAACCGGCTTCACAATCACGGGTCTACTATTGGGTATAACCCCGTCCCTGATCTACCTAGTACTATTGGTACTCAGTGGTGCTTACTCAGCCCCGATGCCGAGGTTTAAATCAATTCCAGTTCTTGACGTGCTCTCCCATGGGCTATTTTTTGGGGCTTTAATCATTATTTTCGGCCTCTCCGTGACGGGTGGCTCAAGCACGCAGACCCCCTTAATCTGCAGTGGAATATTTCTAGCCTCTATCATCGTTGAACTGAACAATCAAATCGAGGACACCGCAGCAGACGCAGAGGCTGGCGTCAAAACGACGACTGTGATCATAGGTCTCCCATGGGCTAGGAGGCTTTTCTCCGGCCTCCTCGTGATCCATATCACTGTGTTGATATACATGCTATACCAGCTCGGTGGCATAATCACAACTGGTCTTGCACTGGGGCTCTTCATGACCCTCGCCTACAAACAATACATTGGCAAGGAAAGGAAGGGGTACTTCTTCCTCATCGAGAAGGTCACGCCTGTGATCTACTTCCTTTTCGTCTTCCATCTACTACTCTAAAGTCACGCGTGTTTAGAGAAGTCTTCACTCAGGCCGACCTCCAGTTCTCCCCCCTCGACAACTACCCTATTCTACTCACGCCTGGCTGCGCGTGCCTTCGAAGGCGGGTAGTCCGGTGTTCGGGTCCTCAAGGTAGATGAGGTCGTGTCCAGCACGTTGCTCGGGTTGATCGTGACCTTCATGATGATCTGATGGGTGTGTATGGCTGCATCTTGTTAGGTGAGCTACGCGACTATCACTTCCCCTTAGGGCCTGCATTCACCGGTGTACCCTTCGGGGGTGTGTGCCCTGCAAGCGTCTCTTCTAATACTCTCCGTAGGTGCGAGCCGTGCGCCCTTCTCACCTGTATGCACCTCTGCATTCTCCACCGCCTCAGCACCGACTGCGTCCCCTGCGCCCTTTGCCTGTGACTGCACCTGGACCTTCCCGCTGGGAAACCACCAGCTGCGCTGGAGCGCGTTCAGCCGATGCTTGGGGCGCTAACTCACGCAGGTCCTGTGCAGGTGGCGTAGATTGTGCAGTTGGCGCAGGCTCTGTATTCCGCCCATCCTCCTGCTCCGCACCATCCTGCTCAGGCCGAGCCACCCATTCAGGTATGACGCTCTCCTTGGACCCAGACTCCCTGAGCATCGTGTAGATCTTTGGGTTATGGAGAGGTTCCTTACCCTCGCGTCGCCTTGTTTTTTACTCAGATGAAGGGTATCTTCGACCGCCTGTGTGTCAATTTGGTCGCGTTTTTAAACTTTAGAAAGACTCCATACTGACCCGCCCGATCCAGCTCCTCTGGAGCGTCGGGCTTAGGGTTTGTCTTAGGATCAGACATCGGAGAGGCGCGGTGGGAATTAGGTTAAAAGATTTTGGGTGCACAACTCTACACCTATGCACCGTCCTGCAGTGCATAATCACGCAGTTTCGCATAAAATGTGTAGATTTCAGCGGCTTGCCGTCAGCCTACCTGCAGGCCTTTCCATTACTCTAGGATCTCAGGGTCCATCCTTACATACACTCCATTACAGCCAACACAGAGGTTTGTTTTCTTCTAGTATGCGCGCTGCGATGTCTGAAGGGACGAGCATGTAGTATAAGATCAGCGCGTTTACAATCATTTATCACTATCTCGTCTACTTTATTTTCTCGGTATTCTTCGACTTGCTCTCACGTCTTTGGGGTAGAAAATCGAAGATGCCGATAACGGAGACGACGATCGTAACGGCTATGATGATTATCATCGGGTCGAGATAAATATCTGCCATACAAGGAATTTATCATAAATACTATTTAGCATTTGGGAGAAACCAGTAATAGTTAAGGCTGTGGAGTCTCACATACCCCGATCATCATGAGTGAGGAAGGTATACTATCTAGGTTCTGGCTATGGGAGCTGACGCGCCCCGCCTTTGAGGACTGGCTCGCCAACGACCCCGCGCCGACGGTAATCATCGGCATCGGCGCCATCGAGCAGCACGCCGTCCACCTCCCGTTAGGATGCGACAGCATAGGCGTCGCCGAGTTCATCCACAACGTTGCCGAGAAGACGAACAGCGTCTGCCTCCACCCCACGTGGGCTGGATATAGCCCGCACCACATGGAGTTCGCCGGCACAATAACCTACAGTCACGAGACGATGCTCAACATCCTCCTCGACACCATCAGAAGCCTATCTTACCACGGTGTCAAGCGTTTCGTCTTAATCAACTACCACGGCGGGAACGAGAACATAATGAACCTTGCCGCCCAGATTGCCAAGAGAGAATACCGCGTAATGGTAGCGACCCCCCACGGGCCAAGCAACACCGAGCTCTCGAAGAAGATCAGAGATAGGATGGCACGCTACCTTGAGGTCCACAGCTGCGCACGCGAGACAAGCTACGCTCTCCACTACTTCCCCGAGCTAGTCGAGATGCGGCGCCTCGAAGGCTGGGAGAACCCCACACTCATCCCCAACTATCTACTCGAGTTCCTAAACCCCGACCGCCCAGACTACGAGATAGTCCACCAGATATTCGACGCCAGCATTGGCCCAGACACGAATGACATCACAAAGACGGGGCAGTACAGCATCAACGACCCACGTGCTGCGACTGTGGAGGAGGGGGACGCGATGGCCGCGGAGTCGACCCAGTTCCTTGTTGACTTCATAAACACGTGGAAAAAGGTGCCAACGCCCCCAGCCTACATGGATGCCTGCGGCTGCGGTGACCCCGAGTGTGATGGGGAACACGAGCACGACAAATGTGGATGCGGCGACCCCAACTGCCACGAGGAGCACGGCGACGACTGCGGATGCGGCGGGAAGGGACTATGCCACGACCACGAGGACGCCGAGGATGGAGACGACCACGGGCACCACAACGACTGAGAAACTGACCTTATCCACAAACCCGTCAGTCTTCTCATAATATTCCTCTCCTACAATGGAGCTGGGGATAGAAGTAACCCGTATAACGGAGTCGGGGGAGAAACCCGAGAAAAGGATCCTAGAGGTTAGAATTCGCCTTCTTCGTCTTAGAGGGGGTGATGACCTTCTGCTCCTGCTTCTCCAATTCACTCTCCTGCATCACGTGCTTGAGGTTCCAAGCCGTGACACTGGGGAGGCCCCAGAGGGCGATGAACCCGAGGGCGTCACCCTGGTCGTACTTCGTGTTAATGTCGAAGCTCGTCAGGTTGTAGTCGTAGAGGCTGAACTCACTGTTCCTTTTCACCGGTTTGGCCGTCCCCTTGTGTAGCTTCATCGTCACCCACCCAGTCACCTTCTCTTGGGTGCTGTTGATGAAGGCGTCGAGGTCCTGCATGAGAGGGTCAACCCAGAGCCCCTGGTAGGCGAGGACCGTCCACTTGTGGTCGATTTCCCTCTTCGTGAGCATCTGATGGATGGTGAGCACCATCTTCTCCAAGTCTTTGTGGGCGGTGAGGATGATCTCGGCGGCTGGGCACTCGTACGTCTCCCTGCTCTTGAGGCCAACGGTGCGGTCCTCCATATGCTCGATTCGCCCGATGCCATGCTTGCCACCTTTCTCGTTCAGCTTCTGCAGTATGCTGACGGGGTCCATCTCGACGGCGTCGATGCTAACCGGGACGCCCTTCTCAAAGCCGATGGTGATGAACTCTGGCTCGTCGGGTGTATCCTTAATCTCCTTGGTCCACTCCCAAACCTCCTTAGGCACCATCTTGTCGGGGTACTCGAGGACCCCGCCCTCGATGCTGCGCCCCCAGAGGTTCTGGTCAACGCTATATGGGCTGTCAACGGTCACAGGCACCGGTATGCCGTGCTCCTTCGCGTAGACAATCTCCCCGTGGCGGTCGAATTTCCATTCGCGGACGGGTGCGATTATCTTCGTCTTCGGGCTCAGCGCCTTTATCGTGACGTCGAACCTGATCTGGTCGTTGCCCTTGCCCGTGCACCCGTGGGCGACGGCGTAGGCGTCCTCCATCTCGGCAACCTCTACCATCTTCTTCGCGATGAGGGGGCGGCTGAGGCTGCTGCTGATCGGGTACGAGTCCATGTAGAGGGCGTTCGCCTTTATCGCCGGGTAGACGTACTCCTGCGCGAATTCCTTCTTCACGTCCATCGTGTAGGCGTTCACTACACCGAGGCTCCACGCCTTCTCCTCGATCTTCTTCATGTTCTCCTCCTGACCGACGTCGAGGGTGAGACTTACGACGTCGCTCTTGTACTGTTCCTGTAGCCACTTGAGCATGACCGAGGTATCCAGGCCGCCGCTGTAGGCGAGCACGATCTTCTTCTTTGTCATACAAGTTCCTCTATGAGATAGTCGTATGAGACTGAGGCAGCAATTTATACATTACGACATATACGTTTTAAAAGAAGGTGTATTTGTTCTGTTTAGAACATCATGGCTGGGGATTCGAATCAGCCTTTTCCATCCTCTTTAGCCCCGTCATCCTCTCATTTTCCATCTTGGCCCTCATGAACATCGTTCCAATTATCGCACCGATCAGTAAGCTCACTATAGCGTATATGTCGGTCAGAGTGGCCTCGACTATGAGGTTATACGCGAACTCGAATATGTATGCGAGGACCGCAGTCACCGTCCCAGTAAGGATGTAATCGGTCCGTCTCACCCTCGCGACTAGGTACCCGCCGAGGCCCCCACCGACGATGTGCGAAGTGATGTAGATACCCATGATTAATGTGTAAACGGACTCTCTGTCCGCTAGGGCTAGCCCACCATATAGCAGCTGTAGTACCTGGGACACAAGGAGCACGACGCCGAAGGCAAGCGCCGCCCCCGCTAGGTAGTTCCTGAAGTCTCGCTGGCTTTTCAAGACGCTTCACCTGTTAGGGTGGCGCTCCGATATTTAACCCCCCGCGGGGAGCCAGTGCCAAATTCTTATCCACTTCACCGCGATCAGGTTCTGGACTCGGAATGACGGACGCGGAAAGGACCCCCAAGCTCATGGACTACCTCGCGGGGGCGATCCTCACGAACGGCCTGGCGAGCGTCGCAATCTACCTCGCGGTATTCGAACCCCTCTTCGAGTTGGCTCTCATCCCACTCTGGTGCCTCTCCGCAGGCGTAGCCACATACCTCGTCTGTATGAGGACCACGAGATAGCACCTGCTCACGGGGGCGAAGACAGCGGTCGTCTCTATAGTCCTCGGCGTACTCATTGTTCCCATTCTCCAGGGGCTGGACCTCGGCAGCATACTGGTCGTTCTCGCCTGCTTCTTCGTGGGGAGCGTCGGAGGAGCATACTATGCTCTTCGCACGCAGCTTAGGAGAAGGAAACACATCGCATCGCCCCCACATGCGGTTTAAGCTTAACCTTAAATCACCTCCACGCCGTTTACAATCGGCGAAGAGCTTGTACTCAGACATCGAGATCACCCCGAAGGACGAGGAGGAGTTCATCGAGAATGTCGCACAAAAGATACACGAGTACGAGTTGGATACCGCTGCCATCCTCTTGCTGGAGAGCAGCAAGCCCCTCGTCTGGGTAGGCGGGGAGATGGGCCGATTCTTCATTAGCCCCTTCGCCCCGATAATCAGCGAGAAGTGGGGCATCACCAGCGAGAAATTCTTCCAAGTGTTCGAGAAGCGGGAAAACATAGAGAAGCTGCTGAAGCGTCTTGAGCAACTCACCCAGGAGGAAGACGACAAGGCGAGGGAAGCCAAGAGGTCTGCGAAGGAGAAGAAGGAAGCGGAGAGGAAGGCAGCTGAGGCCGAGGGCTGGGAGCAGCCTCAGGCAGAGAAGACGGGCCTGCGCAAGCGCCTCCACATCTAGGCACCTTTACCTTTCAGAAACCTTTAATGCTGATGTACCTACAGTTTTCAGATTCGGGATGCTTACCCTCAAGAAACCCATCGAGGATATGCAGTATATTTTAGCGACAGACGTTGGCAGCACCACGACTAAGGCCCGCTTCTTCCGAAAGGTCGACGGCGTCTGGCGCTTCTACGTCGCCGGCGAGGCACCAACGACGGTCGAGGCACCATACGAGGACGTTACACTCGGCGTTCAGAACGCCGTTCGCGAGGTCGAGGAGTTGACCGGGCACAAACTACTGAACCCGGATGGTACCGGTCTGATCCTGCCATACGACGGCAAGCAGGGCGTCGACCTATACTGCACGACCAGCAGCGCGGGTGGCGGCCTACAGATGATGGTCGCCGGCCTCATCAAGAACATGACCGCCGAGTCCGCTAACAGGGCGGCCCTCGGAGCAGGTGCTATCGTCATGGACGTCATCGCCCGAGACGACGGCAGACAGCCCTACCAGAAGATACAGCGCATCAGGAACCTGCGCCCCGACATGATCCTTCTAGCTGGGGGCACCGACGGCGGAGCGGGGCAACACGTCATGGAGATCGCCGAACTGATCAAGGCCGCGGAGCCAAAGCCACGCCTCGGCGCCAGCTACAAACTACCCATCGTCTACGCCGGCAACAAGACAATCCGAGAGGACATCGCCAAGCTCTTCAAGGGCGAGTTCGCGCTAACCTGCGTTGACAACATCAGACCCACCCTCGAGGTCGAGAACACCGAACCCGCGAGACGCGCCGTCCACGAGCTATTCATGGAACACGTCATGAGCCACGCCCCCGGCTACAACAGGCTCATGACCTGGACAGACATCCCCATCATGCCGACGCCCGCCGGCGAAGGCATAGCAATGCAGCTCATCGCCGACACCTTCAAGATAAACGTACTCGGCGTCGGCCTCGGCGGAGCCACGACCAACGTCTACAGCGTCGTCGACGGCCGCTTCGTCAGAAGCGTCTCCGCCAACCTCGGCATGAGCTACAGTGTCACCAACGTCATGAAGGAGGCGGGCATCCGCAACATAATGAGGTGGATACCCTTCAAGATCGAGGATGAGGAGGTCGCTAGCCGCCTAATGAACAAGATGATCAGGCCCACCACCATCCCCCAGACCCTTGAGGACCTCATAGTCGAGCACGCTGTCGCGCGCGAGGCGCTCCGCCTCGGCCTCCAGCACCACCGCACCATCGCGACGCGCCTCAAGGGCGTCCAGACCCAACGCACTATCAGCGACATGTTCGACCAGCAACTCGAAGACAGTTACGTCAAGATGATGAACATTGACGTGATCGCCGGCACCGGCGGACTGCTGAGCCACGCCCCGCGCCGCGTCCAGCCGATGTTCATCCTCAGCGACGCGTGGCTCCCCGAGGGGGTCACGAGGATGTTCCAGGACAGCGTCTTCATGATGCCTCACCTCGGCGTTACTAGCACCGTCTACCGCGACGCCGCGTGGAGCATCTTCGACAAGGACTGCCTCGTCAGGATAGGCACAAGCATAGCAGCCGCGGGGACGGGTAAGCTCGGCGAGCACTGCATGACCGTCGAGCTGATGATGCCCGATGGCAGCAGCGTCAAAGAGGAGATTAACTTCGGCGACATCAAGCTGGTGCCGCTCCCGGAGGGGAAGGAGGCGAAGGCCGTCATACACCCCGGGAAGACCTTCGACGTGGGGCAGGGCCCCGGCAAGTCCAAGGAGGCCACGATCATCGGAGGCGTGGCAGGCATCATGCTCGACGCGCGCGGCCGCCCACTCAACCTGCCCGAGGAAGACGCCCAGAGGAGAGCGCTGCTGTACAAGTGGTTCTCGACGCTGAAGCTGTACCCCGAGGACCCCCTCAAGGAGCTGGTGAAGTAAATGTCGATAAATAAGCACGAAACCCCGAAGAACGAGAAGAAGAAGGACGACAAGGAGAGCGGGGAGGCACACGCCTACACCCCCGGCCTCAAGGTCAAGCGCGCCATGACGATCGAGAAACTACGCCGCTTACCCATCCCCGGCGAGGTCCTCCACAAGGTCGGGGACACAGTAAACTACGACACGAAGGTCGCGAGAACGGAGATAAGCGGGGAGCCCGAGATCGTTAAGGCCTCCATGAACCTCGGGGTAGAAGCTGATGACCTGAGCCGTTTCTTACTGAAGAAAGTTGGGGACAAGGTTAAGGAGGGCGAGAACATCGCTTTCTACTCAGCCCTGTTCGGCTTCGTGAAGAAAGGCGTCCCGAGCCCAAGGGACGGTGTTATCGAGTCGATCTCTGAGGTGACTGGGCAGGTGATTATAAGAGGAGCACCCATCCCCGTCGAGGTCGACGCCTACCTCCCGGGGAGGATCGTCGATGTCATACCCCGCGAGGGTGCCACCGTCCAGACGCACGGAGCATTCATACAGGGAATCTTCGGCATAGGCGGCGAGACACACGGCGAGATCAAGGTCATCGTCAGCGGGAACTCGGATGAGATCACGCCCGAGATGATCGGCCCAGACTGCAAGGGTAAGGTCCTAATCGGGGGCTCTCTCGTCACCCTAGACGCTATGAAGAAGGCTGCCCAGGTCGGCGCCTCGGCCCTCGTCGTGGGCGGGGTCCGCCACCAGGACCTCACAACGTTCACAGGTCAGGAGATAGGCGTCGCCATCACGGGACAGGAGGAGGTCGGCCTCACCCTCATCATCACCGAGGGATTCGGTAGGATGAACATGAGCACCACAACCTTCAAGCTCCTCAGGAGTTTCGCGGGCAAACTCGCATGTGTCAACGGCGCCACCCAGATCAGGGCTGGTGTCCAGAGGCCAGAGATAATCATCCCGCACGAGGAGTTTGGGGAGGAGAAGGGAGACACCTTCGCCCTCGGCATGATCCCCGGGACCCCAGTGAGGATCATCCGTCAGCCCTACTTCGGGGCCATCGGAGTCGTGGACCGTCTCCCAGTGGAGCTGCAGGCGATGGAGTCCGAGAGCATGGTACGCGTCCTCACAGTGAAACTGAGCGACGGCACGACTGCGACCGTCCCGAGGGCTAACGTCGAGATAATCGAGGAGTAAAGCTCCTTACATAGGTTACTTTCCCGCTTCCCTTTTTGGGAAAGTAATTAACCACCACCGCCGAAGCTAGGACCATGAAGAAGTCACTGGGAGTCGGGACATTCGCGCTGCCCTCACCCGTCTGGGTCGTGGGCACATACGACGCCGCGGGGAAGCCAAACCTCATGACCGCCGCCTGGGGTGGCATATGCAACTCACGCCCGCCATCGATCTACGTCAGTCTACGTAAGGCAACCTACAGCCATGGGAACATAATGGCGAGAAGGGCCTACACTGTAAGTATTCCCTCGGAGAAGTACGTTAGGGAGGCTGACTGGATCGGGATCGCCACAGGGCGCGAGCTGGACAAGTTTGCAACTGCCAAGCTCACCTCCGTTAAGGGGTCAGCCGTGGACGCCCCCTACGTGGACGAGTTCCCCGTTGTGCTCGAATGCCGGGTCAAGGAGGTCTTCGAGCTAGGCCTCCATACCCAGTTCGTAGGCGAGATAATGGACGTAAAGGCCGATGAGAACGTCCTTAACGCGAAGGGAGCGATAGACATCGAGAAGGTGAAACCCATAATCTTCACCGCCAGCTCCGGCACCTACCACGGCGTCGGGAAAAAGCTGCAGGACGCCTTCACGACCCGGGAGATGAAGAAGGGCTAGGTTCCGCTCGCGCAGTAGTAGATTGCGTTGAAGAGCATCCTGAAGGTGCCACGCGCCTGATTCCTGAAATGGGGTGGGAACCCGAAAAGGATCACCCTCCCCCTCCCGACCGTGTGGTCTGAGACCGCCGCGAGCCCCCTGAGCTGCTTCTCCCCGAGAATCCAGCCGCTCAGAAGCGGGTTCGCCTCCGGGTACTTCGCCACCTCGTAGCCCTCCTTCACCTTGAAGGCGGGGCCGGAGATGAAGTAAACCGATGCTTCACGTGGGTAACCGAACGCGACGGGATGTGCCTCGTCGAGGGTCACCCTGAGGATGCTCCCGGGGATGTAGAACTCCTGCTCCTTCAATCCATCGAGCGGGTTCTCCGCGGCCACCATCAAGTCCTTGATTGCGTAGCCCGACGCCCTGTTTAGGGTGATTACGTTCCCCCCTTCACCGAGGAAGTCGAGGACGGCCTTTGTGCCCTCCTCGCCGAGCCCGATCCGATACATGGCCTCGTACTTGCTAGGGTTAGAGCCCTTGATGGCCTTCATCCCGTTCACGATCTGGTCTCTTCCGAGGTCCGGGAAGACCAGAACATCGAACTTCTCCACTAGTCCTCCCTGCCTGATATCCTGTGGGCACAGCGACTTGAAGCCGAAGCCATACTCCTCGAGCACCATCCTGAGCCACGCCTCGTCCGGGTTGGGCAGCCAAGCCATGTAGACGCCTATCCTGGGCTTCACCAACTCGAAGGCGACGTCGGGGAGGTCATCCACGCCGTGGAAGCTGACCCCTAAGTGTGTCGCCTCCTCCATCAGCCTATTCGTGTCCTCACCTGACTCGAGGATGAATGCCCCTGGCCTCAGCTCTACTATCCCCGCTTCCACCCAGCCCTGTGTCCTCCAAATCTTGACCCCACTATGGAGGAGAGTGTTAGCGACCTTCGTCGACGCGAGCAGCTCCGCTGGGAACAGATACCACTTGCTCCCGGAGCCGTTGATGACCCCGATTGGCTTTCTGGGCTTCAGCGACTCCAACTCGCAATCAAACTTATCCTGGACTGGGACCACGTCGACCCCCATCTGTAGGCCGAGGGTCTGAGCGGTGACATCATAGGGCACCTCAGGAGGGTCGATCACGTTTCTCCTCAGATCCGGGTAGACCTGCTTCTCCAGCATCGTCTTCGCGAACCGCCCATATGGCTGAGTGAGCGGGACGACCACACTCCCTTTCCGGTACTTTATCCCATCAGCTGTGAACGACTCCAGAGCCTCGTATAACCTCACGTCGCCCCTCCTTAGCACCTCGAGAAGCTCATGGGCCGCTCCGGGGTCCGCCTGTTCCTTCGAGATTATGAACGCGTATGGGCCACCCTGCGGGTTGAGCGCCCTTTTACCGATCTCAAAGCTCCCCCTCAGCCAGCGTTCCCTATGTTTCGCAGCGTTCCCGAGGAGCGCCATGGCCGCCATGAACTCGTAGTCGACAATGTCCCGGAGGCTCCACGTTCCTCCGCTCCAGGGCATGACGTGGTTCCACCTCCCCTCGTGAGGCCTGAAGCCCCTTTCACCCTCAAGCTCCTCCGCCTTGACCTCTACTGGACTCGCGATGTCAGCGCTCGCGGCCTCGCTCAGGATGCGTATACCGCCATGGTAGTGCTGGTAGGCTCTAGCGGGGGTCCATCCATCGAACTCCCAGTGGGTGATCACCCCAGCCTTTCCCTTCGTCGTCAGTGCGTCCGCCATCGTCAGACCCATGAAGCTGGTCCCGCTGACGATCACTGGGTCCACGTTCGGGTCGATGGGGTCGATGTAGGGAGGCACGTAGAGGCGGGGCCCCTTCTGCCCCATCTGGTGGATGTCGTACACGATCTGGGGGTGCCAGACGTTGTGGACCTTCTCAACGGTCAGCCTCGTCTCCTTGAGGCTGAACATGAACCAGTCCCTGTTGTTGTCGTGGCCCGCGTACCTGTGGTAGACCATGGGTGGCACAGTGCCCTCGTACCTCGTCCCGAGGTACCGCTTGTACCACTCGCAGACCAGCCTGTTTCCGTCGGGATTAAGGGAGGGAACGAGGAGGAGGACCGTGTTCTGCAGGATCTCTCTGACATCTGGGTCCTCCCCACTTGCGAGTCGGTGGAGGAGTTCCATGCTCATCTGGCTGCCACCGACCTCAGTCGAGTGGATGCTACAGGTGATCAGTACGAACGTCTTACCACGCATTATGAGGTCCTCTACCTCCTTCGCCGTGACCCCCTCAGGGTCGCAGAGCCTCCTCTGCACCTCCCGAAGCTCCTCCAGCCTCCTGAGGTTCTCCGATGAAGACACCGTCGCGAGGATGAAGGGGTTCCCCTCCGTCGTCTTCCCAAGTTCCTCGAGCCTCACCCTGTCCGAGGCCTCGGCCACCTTCGAGAAATAGGCCACTATCTCCGGCCAATTCGCGAGTCTTCGATCCTCCCCGACCTTGAAGCCGAGATGCTCCTCCGGGAAGGAGACACCCTTTGCCATGGTAAAGACTAGCCAGCCAGTGGATAAAAGCCGAGTGAGTCAAGAAGAACCAGGAAGGGAGCGAATACGCTGTGACTTGTAACTAAGTTTTAATACCCCAAAACTTCCCAGAACCCGTGCGAACACGTGATCTCGCGGCCGTAGCCGTATTTGCAGCCCTCTACGCGGTGGGGAGCTTCATACCCGGATTCCCCGTCCTCGGACTACCCGGCAGCAGCATCGACCCGGTACGCGCGATCGAGATCGTCTACGGGCTCCTCCTCGGCCCGATCTACGGGCCAGCAGCGACCTTTCTAGGCGCCGTCGTAGGCAAGACCCTCACCGGGGGAGGGAGCAACCTGTTCTTCACGCCTCTGGCAGCTGCCTCAACCTTCGCCGCGGCGTGCCTGGGCCGACGCCAAGTGTGGAAGGTCCCCGGCTGGGCCCTCTCGGCCGCCACAATGATCGTCCTCATCGCCGCGTGGTACTTGACGGATGTCGGTCAGGCAGCGCCTCTCTACCCCTCGCTTCACCTGATCGGGTTGATCATCATTTTGGTGCTCCGGGGCAGGATCGCGGACCTGATCCACAGCAAGGACGCAAAGAAGATCAGCATCGGGGTGGCACTGACTGCCTTCCCCAGTACCTTAGTGGGTCACCTCCTGGGCGGGATCATCTTCATAACCCTCTTACACCCGGCTCCGGCGCTGTTCATGAGCACTCTCCCAATCGCGGTGATGGAGCGGACGTTCCTCACCCTCCTAGCCACAGTGATAGGTGCACCCTTAATAATAATCGTCCGCCGCTCCTATCCCCGCTTCGAGCAACCTTAGACTGGAAACCAGATCTCACGGGCCTCACCGACGAGGAAGACGCTGCCGACGACGAGGACGACGCCCCCACGCCCCACGAGGGTGATCGCCTTATTTACCGCATCCTTCACATCATGCACCACCTCCGCGGTCACCCCGTTTCTCCGCACCTCCGCGGCGATGAGCTCCGGGTCCGCGGTCCGAGTCTTGACGCGATGGGAACAGGCGATGACATGACTGCTTACCGAGGCGAACTGGGCGACCATGCCGGGTATATCCTTGTCGCTGCTTATCCCCACGACAGCAACCGTTTTAACTGGAGGTAGGACGCTGGAGGCGGTTAGGCAAAATGCAATCGCCGCCTGAAGGTCCTTAGCGCCATCGAGCACAACGATCGGGTTCCGCTGCACGACCTCGAAACGCCCCGGCCACCTAGTTGCACTAACGCCCTCCTCAACCGCGTGGACCTGCAGCGGGATCCAGCCCTCCGTTAGGCCCTCTGTTGCGGCAATCGCTGTCGCAGCGTTGGAGCGTTGATGAGCGCCCAGTAGGACCGATTGAAGATTATACTCCCCCTTTTGGGTGTTTACTTTGAAGGTTTGTCC
>JADGNG010000038.1 GCA_017883585.1 Candidatus Bathyarchaeota archaeon | reverse complement strand
GCCTTTGCGAGGGCCTCCATGTCGCTCTTCTTGAGCCTGCGTGCTGCCATGATGCCCTCGCGTGCGAGGAAGTGCTGCACCATGTCGTCGATGCCCTTCTGGCAGAGGAGGACGTTGATTCCCGCGCTTTTCACCTTGGCGACCATGTCGCGGAGCATCTTCTCCTCCTGGTCGAGGTAGCCCTGCATCTCGTCGGGGGACTCTATGCTGATCTTGCTGGTGAACTCGGTCTTCTCGATCTCCATCGCAGCGTCGAGGAGGCCGATCTTCGCCTTGTGGACGTGCCTAGGCATGTCGCTGTGGGCGACCTCCTTGTCGATGACGAGGCCCTTGATCATAGCGGTGTCGGTCATGGAGCCGCCGGGCTTCTTCTCGACCTTGATCATATCAAGGTCGACCTTCCAGCCGCCGTTCGACTCCTCAGCGACCTGGAGGACCGCGTCGACCGCTACCTCGGAGAGGTAGCCACTATGGCTGCTGACGAGCTTCGTCGACATAGTGGTCTTGGCGACCCTCTTCAGAGTCTCCCTGTCCTTCGGCTTCACCTTGATGGCGATGTCGTCGAGAATCTTCAGGGCCTGCTCCTGTGCGTCCCTGTAGCCGTCGATGATGACGGTCGGGTGGACCTTCTTCTCCATAAGGTCAGACGCTTTGCCAAGCAGCTCGCCTGCGAGTACGACGACTGTCGTTGTGCCGTCGCCGACCTCGGTGTCCTGGGTCTTCGAGACCTCAACCATCATCTTGGCAGCGGGATGCTGGATGTCCATCTCCTTCAGCATCGTGGCGCCGTCGTTAGTGATGGTGACGTCGCCGAAGCTGTCGACGAGCATCTTGTCCATTCCCTTGGGGCCGAGGCTGGTCTTGACCGCCTCAGCTACGATCCTCGCGGCCATGATGTTGTTGCCGCGAGCATCATTGCCCGTGTTCCTCTCGGTTCCTTCCTTGAGGATGTATATGGGCTGATTTCCATTTTGTGCACTCATTCGATCATCTCATTGATTTTAAGCGATACATGAATGGCTGGAGCATATGTGAAGATGTAAATTAATAGTCGTGTAAATATTCGCCATCGGTGTACCCCTTCTGGTTGTAAACCGACAGTTGTATACCGACTACAATATAAAACCTTTCGGTATTCTAGAGTAGGTCACGTGTTCAAACTTATAACATTCTCGTCTCGCGAGACGAGGCCCTCCTTCTCGAGTTCGGAGACTATGTCACGGAGGTCGGACTCGTTTAGCTGGAAGGTCTTGCTGAGTGTCTCTATGCTCGTGGGGCCGATGTCTACTAGATGTTGGATTATCTGTTTCTTCCTCCGGTCTAGTTCTTCGATGGCACCTTTTGTGGCGCCGACCGCGAGGTTACGGATGTAGAGGAGTCTCGCCCGTCTCTTCTCGAGGCCATCGAGCTCCTCGTCTATCATCTCGACTATCTGGCGAAGTGGTGGCACGGCTTCGACATCTTGTTCATCGTCGTCGATGTCCTTCACCTGCTCCTCTAGCTTCTCCATGTAGTTGTCCTCCTGTATCCACTGGCGGGGGTTGTTGAAGCTGATGAGCCTCTCATTGTAGAGGCTTGGGCTGAAGTCTATTTGGAGACTGTAGAATTTGTTGAGGTGGAAGACGTTCTTGTCGGCGCCGAGGGTGCTCTTCTGGCGGACGACGTCCACTAGCTCCGCGTCCTGTATCACCTTGAGGTGCTTTGCGGCGAGCTGCTGGTTAATGTTCAGCTCGTTGCTGAGGCGGAGGGTGTAGTCGGGGCCCTCGCTCAGCTTCTTTATAATGTTCCGTCGAACAGGATTACCCAACACCCCTACTACCTTCCCGAAGTCTTTTCGCTGGGCCCGCTTCTTGTTCGACACTGGATGTAAACCAAAGGTTGTAAACCGGTTTCGGGCACTTAAGTATTGCGTGGGGAGTCTCGAAAATCTTTTTCAGACCACTCATTGGGGGATCAGCACGTGGTTACCCTGGCGCGCGCAGAGGATCACTTGGCTACGCAGTCGGGAAAACTAATCTCCAAGCTCCTCTAGCCGAAAATCGACTTCCACCGGTATGTCATGCAGCCACACTCGTCGGATTCTGGGTCAGTCTCCGCGACTGTGTCGAGGAGCGCTTGACCCGTCGGCCTCGCCCACATCGCCTGGAAGTCGCTGAAGGCCATCTTGCCCTCCCACGTGGTGGATACGCAGCCCTCTCCATAGTTGGAGACGACCTCGACGCATGCGTAGCAGGCGCCGATCTCGCGGGCGAAGTAGATCTCGGGGACGAGGTTCATCGTGACAACGTCTATCCCTGCGTTCGTGTACCTGATCCGAACCTCATCGGGGGACTCGAGGTGGGGGCCCTCGGCGACGCCGACGACGCCTCTCTGGAATACCCGGGGGAATCCCGCCTTCTTTACGTTCATGTAGAGGCTCTTGCTCAGCTCGGGGCAGAACGCTTGGTGGAGACGGTAACTCGTCCTCTCCACCTCGACGCCTTTCGACTCCAGCGCCCTGTAGAAGGCCTGACACCTCTTAGTAGTGTAGTCGACGAAACCGTCGGGGATGACGGCGTCCGCTGGGTCGAGGAGCCTGCTGGATGAGCCACAGAGGGCGGTACCGAGAATCTTCTTCACCCCCGCCTTCCAGAGGACGTAGAAAACGCGCTCACCGGCGCTGTTCGGCTCCGTGTTCTTTATGTAGTTAGTAATGCCGTGAAATGGGACGCTGAGAAACTCGCGCCCATTGATCTTGGCATGCGTGAATGGGGCGGAGGCCCCGAAGGGTGTGTCGTAAACGACGTCCTTCGTGAGGACCTCAACGCTGGGGAAGTCTTCCGGGAACTTAGCGTTCATGTTCGCGGAGCCACCGATTACAGCGATACCTACCTTTGGAACCTCGCTCATGAAGCCTACTCACCCGCGAGAGCGATTAAATGTTGCCCGCGCAGGGAATGTAAGTACCGTATAATTCCTGCAGGAATATTCCCCCGAAAAAGTTAAAAGCGAGACTTTATTGCCGAAGATATAACTAAAAGCTACAAATATACCCATTTTTGATTATCGTTCATACCAGTAAATGCTCAAAGGGCTCCTATATATTCTGTGCTATTGTATGTATAGAGGTAAGTATTATATATTAGATGTAGACTGATGCCTTACTCTATGGGTCGCGGAACCCGATTCCAATGGTAATCGGAATATTCCGCAGATAAGCGAGTAGGAAAAAGGGAAAAAAACAATGATAGTCAAAACCGAGCAGAACTCAAAAGATGTATGCCCAGAGTGCGGGTCGAAGAACGTCATCCTTGACAACGACAGTGGCGAGAAGATCTGCGGAGGGTGCGGCCTAGTCATGGCGGACAACATGCTGAACGACGGCCCTGAGTGGAGAGCCTTCAGCCAGGACGAGCGCGAGAGCCGAAGCCGTGTTGGTATGCCACTCAGCTTCAGTGTGCACGATAAGGGCCTTAGCACTATGATCGGGCAGGTCGGCAAGGATGCCTTCGGTCGGACTATCCCCAGCAAGACCATGTTCCAGATGCTCCGCCTCAAGAAATGGCACATCAGGAGTAGCTACCAGAGCAGCGTCGACCGCAATCTCAGCCACGCTATGACTGAGCTCAGTAGGCTCTGCGACAAACTCCACATCCCCAAGCAAGTCAAGGAGCGCGCTGCAGTCATCTACAGGAAGGCGCTCGAAAAAGGCCTAGTAAGGGGCCGTAGCATCTCAGCCATCGCCGCCGCCAGCCTCTACGCCGCATGCCGTGCGACTGGCACACCTAGGACACTACGCGAACTCGCCAAGGTCTCCACCATCGACAAGAAGGACTTGGCCCGCTGCTATAGGCTGCTACTCAGGGAGCTGACCATCCAGATGCCGATCCCGAAGGCCCAGTACAGGGTCCCCAAGATCGCCGCAAAGGTCAACATCGGCGAGAGGACACAGCAGACAGCCGTCAACATCCTCGAGCAGGCGGAGAAGAAGCGCACCACAGCCGGCAAGGACCCGATGGGCCTAGCCGCAGCCGCGCTCTACATCGCCTGCGTAATGAACGAGGAGAAGCGGACCCAGAAGA
This sequence comes from Candidatus Bathyarchaeota archaeon, assembly GCA_017883585.1. Taxonomy (GTDB): domain Archaea; phylum Thermoproteota; class Bathyarchaeia; order TCS64; family TCS64; genus UBA8941. The sequence continues at coordinate 5,478 of JADGNG010000038.1, read as the reverse complement.
TGATCGCGGACGCCGCGGGCGTGACCGAGGTCACAATCAGAAACCGCTACAAGGGACTCAAGGAAGCCCTCAAACTCGATATCTAATCCGCCCTTTTCTGGGTTGAATACCTAATTTTAGGATTTCTACTTATCCCTCTTAGTGTTCCCTAAGGATAGTCAGTGTCGCTCGCGCGCCTAACGGGAAGTACACCAGGCTAGTCATCTATTTAGTAAACAGAGGCGGCCTCTCCGTTTAGACGGAGTATTCTGGGTGGTTCAACACCTAGTCCACGAACTCTTTTATCCTACACGCAGTGGTATCGGCTTAGGTGTTATCGGAGTCTTGGGTGAACCGGTGACCTATCTTACTGAGGATTCATATCGTCCAGACTGGCTGAAGGATGGCGTGACCGAGGCGAGCCTTAAGGTGGTCCTCGGCGCAAAGGTCGAGATACAGCGCCTGGGGAGGGAGCTGGCGAAGGCTGAGAGGTTTTACCTCGTTGGGAGCGGGGGGAGCTACAGTGTGCAGTTCCCCGTCAGGTACCTCGCGGAGAAGTATACAGACATCCCCGTGCTACAGTATAGCGGCTGGGAGTTTCTGGAGCGTATGCCCTGGGCAGCGAACGAAGGTTCGGCCTGCGTCTTCATCTCGCAGAGTGGGAAGACGAAGGAGGTTGTGAAGGCGCAGGAGTGGGCGAAGAAGAACGGGGCCTTCACGATGGGGCTGAGCCAGAAGCAGGACTCAGTCATCAATAAGGCGGGGGACATAGGCTTCGGAACTGAGGCGCGGGGCGTCACTATGGGTAAGCTCACGACCCTCTACCTTCTCTTCGGCACGGTGCTAAAGGAGAAGGGCTTCGAGGTCGGGGGGAGAATGATCAAGGCGGCGGAGTCTCTGCCGACGGTCCTACTGCCGATGATCCCGAAGGCGAGGGAGTTCGCGAAGAAGACCGCTATCAAGTTCAAGGATGACAAGGAGATGTTCGTACTCGGCGGCGGTATCAACTGGGGCCTCGCATACCAGTACGCGATATGCACCCTGCAGGAGATGTGCTGGGTCCACGCGACGCCCATCAACTACTCTGAGTTCCGCCACGGCCCCGTGGAGATGTTCGCACCAGGGACTCCAGCCATCTTCCTCCGCAGCAGGGGGAACGAGGGGGAGCTGGAGAAGGCCGTCGTTAATTGGAGCACACAGAACGGGGTCAGGGGCATAGTCCTCGATAGCCAGGGAGGCGAGGTCGATAACCAGCTCACTCCCTTCACCCTCTTCGTCGAGCTCGAGTGGCTGAGCTATTACCTGAGCCTCGCGAAGAACAGGGACATGGCGCAGTGGCGCTACTACGACAAGGTCGAGTGGTAACCCGAGCGCCTAGAAACCCATATCCCTCGACGGATGCGCGCGCGGGGAATACAAGTGAGCCCTCCTTCGCGGTTCTGAGGGAGTAAAACTGATGCCTGAAGTTTCGATCGGCGTCCTTAACCTCGACGTCGAACACGAGACGGTGAATCCCCCGGCGTGCGGGGAAAATGGGCGTCGGTGAATATCGGTTTCGAACTGCCTCGTGCATGTTTTCTATGGGACTCGCTCCAGCTTGAAGATCACCGGGCGAAGCCCATCTGTGCAGCAACTGATCATCGTGCCTTTCTCCTTGATCCAGGGGAAGTCGCCGCCGAAGGCGAGGACCGCTATATCCCTCTGGATGTCCGCCCAGGCCCAGCCACAGAAGCCGTCTGGGATCCTCCCCGCCGTGGAGATATATGTGGTCCCCTCCTTCACCGTGGGGCACTCTGCGGTGACCGTCGAGGCGCCGTACTCCTTGAGGATATCATTCGTATTCACCTTCCTCAGGACGGTTATCTTGACGTCGTACTCTTTCTTCTTCACATGTTCACTCAATTTGGCTCGGTTCCCAATCTATTTGGGTCTGGATATAACGGTTGTCCGGAATTGCCGGTTATTATACAGCGTTCGGTTGAGGTGGGACCGCAAACCTTTCCCAAGCATCGAATCAATTACACCACGAGCTGCGAGGCTTCAGGTTCGGGAATCCTCATCTAAGGTGACGTTATGGCGGCGAGGTGGTCCATAAAGAAGGCTTGGGAGTGGTACGACGAGCAGCCGTGGATTGTTGGCTGTAACTTCATTCCGAGCACCGCGGGGAACCAGCTGGAGATGTGGCAGGCGGAGTCCTTCGACATCGACACCATCGAACGCGAGCTGGGGTGGGCGGGGGGACTCGGCTTCAACGCGGTCCGCGTCTACCTTCATGACCTCGTCTGGCAGGCTGACCCCGAGGGGCTCAGGGATAGGATGGAGTTGTTGCTCGACTCAGCCTCGCGCGTCGGGATACGCCTAATATTCGTGTTCTTCGACGACTGCTGGAACCAAGAGCCAACGCTGGGGAGACAGCCAGAGCCGAGGCCCGGTGTCCACAACTCGATCTGGGTGCAGAGCCCCGGGATGAGGGTGGTCAGGGACTCGTCTAAGTGGGGACGCCTCGCCGACTACGTTAGGGATATCGTAGGCCACTTCAGGTCAGACGAACGGGTCCTGCTCTGGGACCTCTATAATGAGCCAGGGAATAACAAGCTGGGTGAGGCGTCTCTCGGACTACTTAGCGAAGTGTTTAGGTGGACCCGGGAGGTAGGACCGAAGCAGCCACTGTCTGTAGGTGTCTGGTTCGATAACCAGATCCTGAACGAGTTCCAGCTCGGAGCCTCGGACATCGTCACCTTCCACAACTACTACAATATTGAAAATCTCACTGAGCAGATCCACGCCCTTGGGGAGTACGAGAGGCCTATGATTTGCACGGAGTATATGGCCAGGTTGCGGGGGAGTCGCTTCGAGACGCACCTCCCCATCTTCAAGAGGGAGCGCGTCGGCTGCCTGAGCTGGGGTTTCGTCAGCGGGCGCACGCAGACCATCTACCCGTGGGGGTCTCCAGAAGGCTCACGAGAGCCCGCTGAGTGGTTCCACGACGTACTCAGGAGGGATGGCACCCCCTTCGACGCGAATGAAGTAACCGTAATCAAGAGGATAATCGCGGAGGATCAAAAAGAGGCTAGGCGTGGCTGACGAAGTCCATCCTACCGCCATCTGCGACGACGACCTGGCCTGAGACGAAGCTCGACTCATCCGAGGCAAGAAAGAGGACGACGTTAGCGATGTCCTGAGGTTCGCCTATGCGCCTCATCGCGGCGAGGCCCGACTTCCTCACGTTTATCTCGTCGGCCTTAGCGCCGCTCTTCGCGTTCGTCATGTCGGTCTTCGTCCAGCCAGGGGCGACGCAGTTCACGTTAATTCCATATGGGCCGAGCTCCTGCGCAGCGACTGAGGTGAGGGCTATGACGCCCGCCTTTGAGCAGCCGTAGGCGCCCTCACCCGTGGGGGCGCAGCCAAGGCCCGAGATACTGGAGATGTTCACGATCTTTCCGTTCTTCTTATGCATCATGGTCTTCGCCGCCTCCCGGGTACAGTTGAAAGGGCCACGGAGGTTGATGGCCATGACGCGGTCCCAGTCCCCCTCGGTCGTCTCCATGAGGCTCGTAGGGATGAGTATCCCCGCGTTGTTGACGAGTATGTCGACGCCGCCGAGGGATTGGGTGACCTCAGCGAACATCTTCCTCACCTGCTCCTGGTTGGAGACGTCTGCTCTTACGGTGATAGCCCTCCGACCCATCGCCTTGATCTCACTGGCGACATTTTCCGCCTCCTTAGCCCCGTTGACGTAGTTCACGGCTACGCTTGCTCCCTCCCGGGCGAGTGTGAGGGCTACAGCCCTGCCTATACCCCTGGATGCGCCGGTGACGAGTGCAACCCGGCCTTCAAGTTTCATGGTAATCCTGTTGGCGGCTTCAACACTTAGACTTTGGGGGTACTTTTTGGGTGAAGGAGATCGAAGGATTCAGCGACGACGAGGGAAGCCTCATTGAATTTTTCTCCCCCCCGGGCTGCGAGCACCCTCGTATAGTATTTCCTGTGCTCGCGGCGCCACGAGTCGAGTGTGCGGTCGTCCTCACCCTCGGAGTAGGCGAACTCGGCTGTGGCCTCGGTGAAGGACATTATTTTAACCCTAGTCGTCCTGATTACAGCGGTGGGTTTCCCGCGTCCCGGGGTGCGACGCTGTAGCCACCGACCTCGGGAACGGGTTCACCCCTGTGCTCGAATTCAGCGAGTAGGTCAGCTGCGCCGCGTTTCTTTCCGTCGAGGACGAGACGTAGAAGCTCGTCGGCTAGGCGTGAGTTGTCGCCGAAAGCCCAGGCCTAACAGCGCGTCCCTTCGGGGACGTTATTGCGCTCCCTGTACTCCGCCCAGTACCTCGTTACATCAGGCGATTGTTCGGTCAGTTTCCACCCCACCCGCCAAGGCGCTTGCAGGTTTCGGTAGCAGCCCTATGCCCCTCTTCAATCGCGTTTTGGATGGAGTCGCCCTTGAGCCTGGCGCAGAGGAAGGCAGCGATGTAGCTGTCACCCGCTCCAAGGGTGTCAACAACCTCGACCGGTCTCGCTTTCCCCCGGTACATCTTCTTGCCGTCGTAGGCGAGTGAGCCATGCTCGCCGAGGGTCATCACGACGAGTCCCGGCGTCTTAGCCTTGTACTCCTCGAGCTTCTTCTCGGGGTTGATCCCCTTTGATATGAGTTCCTTGCCGCTGAAGAAGCTATAATCGAGGTGGGGTAATACGCTGAGGGCATCGTGTTTTAGCTGGTGGCTGAAGTCGAAGCTCAGGATCGGATGGTTTCCCCGCTTTATCCAGGGGATGTGATTCCTGCCGAAGCCCCAGACGCTGAAGTGGACGAGATCGTATTCCCTCACCTTGGGCAGAAGCTTGGATGGGAACTTTGCGTCCTTCTGTACGCCTTCGACGTAGTTTGCGAAGACGCGGTCCCCGTCGCGGATGAGGATGGTGCTCACTGCGGACTCCCCAGGTAAACGGATGACTCCCTCGGTAGATAGGCCCTCGCGCCTCATCTGGTCGATCATGTAGTCCCCCGCCTCGTCGTCCCCCATGACGCCGATGTAGTCAGCCGCGATACCTGGGATCCTGTGGGAGTACACAGCGACGTTCAGTGCATTACCTCCCGGGAACCTGCGCCCAAGCTCAGTGTAATTGTCTATGCAGTTATCGCCGATGGCAAGGAGCCTCATGTTACGAGTCCCTTAAAACTCACCGATAGGTGATTTATCAGGATCGCCATGGAGCTCAACGAGGCAATACTAAGCAGGCGCAGCTGCCGAAGCTACGACCCGACCAAGCACGTCACGAGAGAGATGATGACGGAGATAGTCCACGCCGGGACGTGGGCTCCCTCGGGGACGAATAGCCAGCCTTGGAGGTTCACAGTCCTCAGCGGCGAATCAAAGGCTGAGTTCATAAAGCTACACAGGGAAGACCTCGAATCAAAGAGGGCTACCATGACTGAGCAGGTCCAAAATATAGCCTTCTGGAGCTGCACGAGCCTCGAGAAGTCGGACGTCGTCGTCCTTGTCTG
>JADGNG010000037.1 GCA_017883585.1 Candidatus Bathyarchaeota archaeon | reverse complement strand
TGTATTCGAACCTGTCCGCGTAGGCGAGCCCTATTGCGTCCCCGACGAGGTGAATGTGCTCCGCTGAGCCGAATCCGTAGCCCGCGAGGTCGTAGCCCTCAAGTATGTTGAGCATCTCGACGAGCGTCGTGCCGCCATGGGTTGGGTCGTAGACTATGTCGTGACCCCTGTAGCTACCGGGCTCGGGCTCGGAGATTATGGGCTCGTACATGGCGAGGTCCTCGCGGCTGATGAGGCCGTTGTTCGCCTCCATCTCCTCTGCTATCGCGTCAGCGATCCACCCCTTGTAGAATGCGTAACTCCCACCCTCGGAAATCGCCCTGAGGCTCTTCGCTAAATCCTTCTGGATGAACATTTCCGGCTCGGGAATGTCGTATGTGAATGGAATATAGGGAAACTGGGAGTCGTGTAGGAAGGTTCTCCTCCACTCGGGGAGGTGCCAGAAGGTCTTCATACGCTGGAAGATGTACCCCGCAGTCCACCAACCGACGGGGAAACCCTCCTCGGCGACGCTTATCGCAGGCGCCATCACATCGGGCAACTCCATCGCACCGTAGCGCTCCAGCGCCTCGGTGAGACCAGCCACGGTCCCCGGCGTCACGCAAGCCCTATGGCCAATGACATTAGCGTCCCCAACGACACTCCTCCACCCCATCCACCCAGGTTCAGTCGCCTCAGATAGTTTGTACATATCGGGTTTGCAGTCCTTCGAGGGCCTCCCCACGTAGTCTACTATGACGTTCTCTCCGGAAGCCATGTGGATGGCCATGACTCCCTCGCCTCCGATTCCGTTCATGGCGGGCTCGACGACGCAGTCCATGAAAGCCGCTGCCACCGCGGCATCGACGGCGTTCCCGCCGCGCCGAATCATCTTACACCCCGCCTCACCGATGAAGGTGTGCTTGGAAGCAACGACACCGTTCGATGCAACCCCGTCGTGCCTCCCGGGACCACCCCACCGCCTCAACTGATAGACTAACCCAGAATCAGACATGATCAGTGATCGCCGGGGGCGTTTAAACCCCTTCCCGTGCCTCGGGGTTAAGCTTGAATATACGAGCCACCCATTCCATACCTATGTCCGAGAAACTTCAGGAGTTCCTAGCGACTGGTAAGGACTGGGCGAAGGTCAAGACCACAGTCCCCGGCGTCTTCATACAGAAGCTACCATCCTACCACGGCCAGCCCGCACGCCTCGCGATCGAGATCAACCCCGTCGATGCCAGCGGTGCACCCACGAAGAAGAAGGGCCTCCTGATCCGAGACGTATCCGAGTACGAGGAGTTCAAGGATATACTCAGCAACGAGAAGATGGAGACCGTCTTCGAGATGCTCAACAAGGTCAATCCCCCGACCCAGAAGAAGCAGAGGGGGGGCCTAGAGGACGACATAATCGACATCTGACCAAAAACCTCATCCCGCCATTTACTAATCCTAGATTATGAGCAAGGAAGACTCGATTCTCGATCTTTTTTACAAGCTCGCCGAGGTCCAAGCACCCTCCGGCTTCGAGGAGCCGATGATGAAGGCGTTTATCGACGAGATCAAGCCATACGTCGATGAGGTCCACGGGACCCCACGCGGAAACATCATCGCTACCCAGAAGGGCACCAACCCGAAGGCACCGAAGGTCGCGCTCGTCGCCCACCTCGACCAAATAGGATTCATAGTCTTCAACATCGACCCCACGGGCTTCGTGAGGTTCCGGAAGCTCGGAGGGAGCGTCACCCGCGCCATTCAGGGACAGCACCTCCAGATACTCACTGAGAAGGGCCCCGTCGTCGGAGTCGTGGGGATGAAGCCGGGCCACATAACAACCCCCGCCGAGGCCAACACCATCCCACCGATTGAGGACATGTACATCGACATCGGCGCTGCCAGCAGGGATGAGGCTGGGATGATGGGGGTTAGGAACGGCACACCGATAACCTACTCCACAACCCCCGTTAAACTCGCAAATGACCTCATCGCAGCCCCAAGCATAGACGACCGCGCCGGATGCGCCGCGGTGATACACGTCGCCAAGACATTCGCCAAGAAGCGTCCCAAGGCAACCGTCTACTACATCGGCTCCGTCGAGGAGGAGATAGGGCTCAGAGGCGCGGAGACGTGTCTTCATGACCTCGATGTCGACATGGCTGTCGCCGTCGACACCTTCCCCGCGGGCTACCAGCCCGACGTGAACATGCGAGACCTCTTCTACGAGGTTGGCAAAGGCGCAGGCCTCCACGTAGGCGAGCAAGGCGACAGGGTCCGTATACAGAGCCAGCAGGTGCACAGATGGCTACGCAGGACGGCTGAAGCCCACGGCATCCCCCACCAGGTAGGGATAATGAGCGGCGGCACCGACGCCATGGAGATGATGCAGACACGTGGAGGCATACCATCCGCTACCATAGGTATTCCCCGCCGATACAGCCATAGTCCCGTGGAGGTCTTTTCACCTAAGGACCTCGAAAATCTAACCAAGATACTCACCTTTGCGATACAAGATCTTGGCCCAGGCTTTTCCAATGCCAGAATGTAAGCGGAGAAACCTTCTGTGAGAAATATTATCTTCGCGCGCGATTAGTTATAATTAACTAAAATAATATTAAATAATATGATAAATACAACACCATTTAAAACAGGATAAAATAATTACATAATCTATGGGCAAAGGCACAATTCTACTAGTCGACGACGACACGGTAAGTAGCCAAATACTTAGCTTCATTCTTACAGACGAGGGTTACGTCGTCGAACTTGCTGATTCAGGGGGATTAGGCGTCGAAAAGGTGTCTACGAAGAAGTTTGACCTTGTGCTCCTAGATTATCTTTTACCTGACATGAAGGGACATGACGCATCAATAATGATGAAGAAAGTTTCACCAGATACAAAGATAGTGCTGCTAACAGGATATTCAAACAGCGGGGATGAGAAAATCGATAAAGAATATGAGCGCGTTCTATTGAAACCAATTCACCCCGAAATGATAATAAAAACAATATCGGAGATTCTTGGCTAGCAGCAACTACAGGTACCTTCAATCAGATCAGATAGAATATTAGCAATATTGGAAGGTATTTCTACTTCTACGCTCACCACTATCATTGGTGGCTAAATTGGTTGACGTCCAATTGCAAAGGATGACTGGTTACCTCCTTAAAGAGAACTACTTTGATAAGGCAGTCCTGCCGCTTGGGTCCACGGAGTACCACGGCGACCACCTGCCATTCGGCACCGATACACTCGTTGCGGAGAGCCTGGCAGATGCTGTGTCCAAGAGGGTAAGTGGAATGCTGTGCCTCCCTGCCCTTCCATTCGGTATGAGCCGTCACTACTCCAGCTTCCCCCTCTCTATAACCCTCTCAACGGAAACGCAGATACATGTCATCAAGGAGATTCTTGAGTCCCTGAACCAACAGGGGCTGCGGAGGCTCCTCATAATCAACGGGCATGACGGGAACCTCCCAGGGATCGAGGCCGCGACGAGGGAGTACAGGGTCGAGCACCCCGAGATGAAGATAGCCGTCCTCGAGGCGTGGTGGGTCACGGCTGCCGAGCTCCTCCCGAAGGGGACCTTTGAGGCGTGGGGCGGTCTAGGCCACGCTGGAGAGGGGGAGACATCAATCATGCTGAGGGTAGCACCCGAGCTCGTGAACCTGAGCAAGGCGAATGGGCACATACCGAAACTACCCGAGCACGTCCAGGTCAAGTGGCTCTTCAAGGAGATAACCCCATTTGGCGTCACCGGCGACCCGACGAAAGCCACATCAGAGAAGGGCATACTCATGTGGAACGCCCTCGTGGACCACCTCGTCTCCTTCGTCGAAGACATGGACCGCGACGGCTGGGAAGTCGACAAGCAGCAGTAGAAAACATAGGAGTTTTATCCCCAACCCCGCGCTTCCCATAGCGGGATAACTCTTGAAAGTACTCGTGCTTGGTACCGGCAAGATGGGCTACGGCCTCATGAAGGACCTCGTGGCACAGAAAGAGGTCGATGAGATAGTTGCCGCCGACGCGAACCTCGACGCAGCGAAGAGCGTCTCCGCACGTATCGGCAGTGACAAGGTGAAAGCGAGCCAAAAGCTCGACGTCACCGACAAGAAAGCGACCGTGAAGCTCATCAAGGACTTCGACATCGTCGTCGCAGCCATACCGAGGACATTCTGTGACCAGGCCATATCCGCCACCATCGAGGCGGGTGTCAGCTGGGCTGACATCGCGGCCGACTTCAACACCGTCTTCAGTATGGACGCCGCGGCGAAGAAGGCAGGCGTCACCATCATCCCCCACTGTGGCCTAGATGTCGGCACCGACAGAATACTCCTCGGCGTCGGCTCCAGGAAGCTCGACAGCGTGGAGAAGCTATACGTCGCCTGCGGTGGCTTTCCACAAAAAGGTACGCCGGGCTACTATAACCCGCTCAACTACAAGATCAGCTGGAGCTGGCCATTCGCTATACAGGGCAGCATTGGTACCTGCAAGATACTCAAAAACGGCAAGACCGTCGAGATCAAGGTCCTTAGCGACCCTGGGCCCATAGAGTTCCCGGAGCCCCTCGGCATGCTTGAGGCATACACAAATAGCGGCCTCATGGATACGGTTGAGCACCTCGGCCTCAAGGGGGTCAAGGACGCTTATGGCCAAACCATCAGGTGGCCGGGCCACTGTGCTATGTGGACAAAACTCAAGGACCTCCACCTCATGGACAAGGAGCCCATGAAGGTGAAGGGCATGGACGTGAGCCCGCTTGAGTTCTGGGAGGCGTGGGGTAATAAGTATCTCCAGTATGAGCCAGACGAGGGTGACGCCATCTGCCAGCGCGTCATCGTCAGCGGCAAGAAGGACGGCGCATCCGCCTCCTACACCTACGAGTTCATGGAGTTCCAAGACTTCAAGAACGGCCTCTCCGCCATGGCGAAGACGACTGCCTTCCCATGTAGCATAGTTGGCCAGATGATAGCGAAGGGGCAGATGAAGGTCCCCGGCGTCATCCACCCAGCGAGGATCGGTTACGACACAAAGCTCGCCGACATCTTCTTCACGGAGATGGCGCGCCGCGACATCAGGATCACGGAGAGCTTCAAGAGCCCCCTTAACTAGCGCCTTTTAGACAATCGTCGAACATACCATCGACCCGCATCGCCTAGCTTTTATCACTGGTCGGGAAAGCTATTTGCAACAAGAGGCATTAGGCATGGTATCGAGCAGGATCTCAGGCTTCTACAAGATGCCCGTCGATGAGCGGGTTAAAATCGTCGCCGAGCAGGTCGGGCTCACCCCTGACGAGGTAAAGATACTCAAAGCGGGCGGCGGCCTAGGCATCGACCAGGCAGACCACATGACCGAGAACGTGGTCAGCACCATCAACTACCCGTTCAGCGTCGCGGTTAACTTCATGCTAAACGGGAAGGATCTCCTAATCCCCATGGCGGGGGAGGAGCCTAGCGTCGTCGCCGCTGCGAGCAACATGGCCCGGATAATGAGGAACGGCGTTGGCATAAAGGTCACAAGCAGCCAACCAATAATGATAGGTCAAATACAGCTAACAGATATCCCCGACATGAAGAAGGCAATCAATACCCTCCGCGAGAGGAAGCAGAAGATTCTCGACATGGCGAACGAAGTCGACCCCGTCCTCGTCAAGTTCGGTGGAGGTGCCAAGGACTTGGAGCTGCGTCCGCTGGAGACCCCGGCAGGGCCTATGCTCATATGCCATCTCCTAGTTGACTGTAGGGACGCGATGGGCGCAAATGCCGTCAACACGATGGCTGAGACCCTCGCCCCCATGCTCGCCGAGCTGACCGGTGGCAAGTCCCTCCTACGCATAATTAGCAACCTCGCCGACAGACGTACCTGCAAAGCGGAGACTGTGGTAAAGAAGGAGGATATAGGCGGAGAGGACAAGGTGGACAGAATCGTGAAGGCGTGGGCCTTCGCCGACGCTGACCCCTACAGGGCCTCCACCCACAACAAGGGTATCATGAACGGCACCATCGCCGTCGCCCTCGCCTTCGCCCAGGACCACCGCGCTATAGAGGCCGGCGCACACGCCTACGCGGCGAAGACCGGTAGATACCGCAGCCTCAGCAAGTGGAGCAAGAACAGCGATGGCGACCTAGTCGGGGAACTGGAGATGCCGATGGCCGTTGGCCTCGTCGGCGGCGCTACGAGGAGCCACCCCATGGCACAGATTGCTGTTAAAATACTAGGCTGCACGAAGGCCCAGGAGCTTGGTGAGGCCATGACAGCAGTGGGACTCTCCCAGAACCTCGGTGCCTTGCGTGCCCTCACGCAGGAGGGGATCCAGCAGGGCCACATGAGGCTCCACGCGAGGAACCTCATAGTAATGGCCGGTGCCACACCCGAGATCATGGATGAGGCGGTGAAGCAACTCATCGACTCGGGCCAGATACGCTTCCCAAATGCTCAGGAGATAGTCGCCAAGCTCAAGGGTATGAAAGCTTGACGATCCTCATCGACGACGCCGGGACCGGCGACCTCCTCTGGGGGGTAGTAATCGGCGCCTACCAGCCCGAGACCGAGACCTTCATCTACGACATAATAGACGTCTCTTTCTTCAAGGAGGGGGCGTTCCAGGAGAAGAAGCACTTCGAGGAGGCAGCTAAGATTTCACTGAGCCTCGTCGAGCGCCTCAACCTAAAGACCTATGAGAAGATCAAGGTCTGCCAGGGGGATATACTCAACATCGCTGCTGAGAGGCTCAAGGAGCGGTACAGTGAGGGCGTTGTCGAGCGGGTACACGTCGAGGGGCGCGCCCAGGAGCTAATCGAGGGCGCCTACACGGATGAACTCAGGAACCTCGGTTACGAGCCGATGCCCGACCGCACCGAAAGGTGGGGTAAGAGCTTCTGGCATATGTACGACTGGGTGAAGAGGGACCCCGAGGAGAGGGTCAAGTGGGCGAAGACGGGGTTCCCCAATCTGAGAAAGTTCAAGATTTTCCAGACGCGCTGATAATCTTATAACCGGTAGCGCCACCAGATTCAGCGATAAGGATGAAGCCCTGGCTCCTCAATATACTCGCCTGCCCAATCGACAAGCATCACCCACTCGAAGCTTACTTCTTCACATGGGAGACACCCGAAAATGACATGAAGAGCATCGTGTCCAACGCGGGGAAGCCCAAGAAGGATCTGGAAGAGAAATACAGGATCCTAAGGAAGCAGCTGGGCGATGGCACCATCAGCCTACTCTCAATTGCTGCTATAAAGGACCTCACCGGGTCAAAGGCCACAGCATCCATACAGGCGAAGGCGACGAAGCTGCTACAGGGAAAACCCGAGTCCAAGGAGGACCTGGACACGCTTTATAGCTATCTCAACATTCTTGATGTCAGAGATGGTCTCCTCGTCTGCTCAGAGTGTGGACGATGGTATCCAATCGGAAGATCAGTCGAGACCATCCCCGAACTCATGCCCGACGAGCTCAGGGAGGAGGAGAAGGAGCTTGAGTGGCTAGCGAAGTGGAGGGACGTCGTGCCCAAAAAGGTTCTTGAAAAGGGTAAGCCATTCAAACCGGAGTAGGAGGCGCGGGGGCCTCGGGCACCTTAGGTACCGGGGCTGCCGCCATCTCGGCCTTGTATGACTTCCACGTGGCCCACACATACCAAAGTGCCACAGCACCCCAAGCAGTCGTCACCGCCTCCGAGGCGATCACTCCCCACTGCCCCGCATAGATGGCGGTGAAGTTGAGGAAAAAGTGGGACGCGATCGCGACCCCAACATAGTACGCCTGCTTTTGCCTGAAGGACTGCAGGATGAGGACGCTCATCCCAAGGTGGAAGGCGATGGCGGCGAGCCTCTCCCAGACCCCAAGTAGGACGTACCACTCTGGCGTCGCAGCTATAGAATTGAGCTGAGCGGTGGTAAGTGTCTGCGGGTAGAAGTAGACCACCACGGCGGTAGAGAGGACTGAGAGGCCGACGAGGAGCATCGACTCGATGCCCCCGTGCCCGGCCCCGTACATTATGCCGTTCTCAAGCTTGTGATCCTTTATGGCGAACCTGAAGGCGATCCAGCGCGCTCCCTCCTCAAATATACCCGCCGTGAACGAGGGTATCGCGATGCTAAGGTAGATGTAGGTCGCGCCGCTGAAGTTGTCATATATCCAGACCGCGGCGTAATTGTTTATTGGGAGCCTGACGACGAAAGCCGTCACCCACATCGCGGCGCCGATGAAGAAGATGGTCCACTTGGCCCCTAACTTTGAACCGACCCAGAAGCCGAGGACGAGGGGTATGAATATCTCAAGGAGCCCCGAGGCGAAGAGTGTGAGGAAGAGCGTGAAACTGACCATAACTAGGTAGTCGGGGCGAAGCGTTATTACCCTTTACCCCGATTCGGGTAAAATTGATATTGAGACTGAAATCGAATACGAAAAGTGACTAGTGTGGTGAGGCTACGCAGCTTAGCGGCCTCTGCTCTTCGTCCTCTTCGGGCGTATGTTCTTGCTGTGGCACTTGCGGCACTTCGTCGCGTTCTTGGGGTTGGTAGCGCCGCACTGCCTGCAGACTGTCTTCTCTAGGTTTGCTTCGCGGCTTAGTTCTGTCTTGAATGGGTCACGTAAAGCCATGTCGATCCACCTTTCAAACGAGCTCTGAAGCTATACGGTCCGGGGTATATTATCTTTTCTCAGAAGAAAGTTAGGGGGCTCGCTGATAACGTGATAGTGATATAGCGCACGATGTAGGATGAATACGCATACCCCCTTAGAATTGAATCGAAAGGAGTCCTAACAGGCGCTTTGTACAATCGGGAAAAGAAAATAAGGGAAAGGCTGACGCCTATACCAGAAGCGACTCAGCTATGATCGAGTGGTTGATTGCCGCCTACTTTGCCAGCTTTATGGTCGTCTCAGTCTACACAGTGGCGCTGCTAGTCGTCATAGTCAGGTACAGACGCTACAGGGCTCCAGCCTCCGTGGACCTCACCTGTGCGCCTCCAGATGTTACTGTGCAGTTGCCGGTCTACAACCCAGAGAGGCAAACTTTCACAAGATGCCTCGACGCCGTCATGAGGATGAGCTACCCCAAGGAACATCTCCAAATTCAGGTGCTCGACGACAGCACTAAGCCTGATGCAGTGGGCTTCGTCCGGGACGCCTGCGCGTCGAGGGGGGTCGAATTCCTCCATAGGGACTCAAGGGAGGGCTACAGGGCGGGGGCCTTCGCCTGTTCCATGCCTAGCGTGCGCGGGGAGTACATCGTCATCGCTAATGTCGACTGCATACCCCCTACTGACTTCCTAGAGCGGATGGTTGGCGCCATCCACGCCGACTCCAAAGTCGGCTACGTCATGTCCAACCACGTCTTCCACAACAGGACAGCAAGCGGACAGACCCGTGTAACCTCGATCATCCTAGACATGGGGATAATGAATCTGAATGGGCTCCCCATGCTCACGGGCTTCGGTGTTGTAATCAGGAAGCGGGCCCTCCTCGACGCAGGCGGGTGGCAGGGGGACACGATCTGTGACGACTACGACACCGGTGCGAGGATATTGTCGAGCGGTTACGGCTCTCTCTTCCTAAGGGACGTCGAGTTCCCCTGCGAAGCCCCCGACACGCTGAAAGAATACAGGAGGACGGCGGAGAGGTGGGCTAGGGCATCCGGCCAATACATGCGCAAAGACATAGGCACAATCATCAGGGGAAAGATGAATAGGCTCGACAAGTTCCTCCTCCTAACCCTCTCGACTGGGTTCGTACAGATGCTTGCCAGTGTCGTCAACCTGATCGCTGTGCTTGCCCTGATAGTATTGAACGCCATCCCGGGGCCCCAGTACGCCGCCCTATGGAGCGTCGTCTCAGTCACGGGTTTCATACTTTACATCTACTACTATCACGTCACGAAGTTCAGGGGGCTCCGTATGAGGAAGCACTTCCGCGACCTCGTCCTAGCTGTCGTCGTCGGCTACGGCTCGATCTTCTTCGTCACCTACAACCTACTGAGGGGGATGCTGGAGACGGGGGCAAGCAGAGCGAGTATTAAGGTTAACTCCCTACTTGAGTGGACCGTCGTGGATGGGTTATTCATCGCCGTGACAGGCTCAACACTCCTCTTCGCGCTATTCTACCGCAACGCCATCCTGGCGGCCTACATGCTCCTGAACTTGGTGGGAATCACCCTGATCAGGAAGAAGAACTAGCCCCAAGTGGGGCGATACTGAAGGCCACCGCGAAGTAACCCGCCCAGTAGACAAGGAGGTACGCCATTATACCCCAAGACGCGTTGACGAAGGCGAACATTATTCCTACTGAGGTGTAGACAAGCATAAACATCTCGAGCCATGGCAGTTCCTTCAGCGTGGCGTAGTTGCCGTCTACCTTGTCGCTCTTCTTGACCACGTTGAACTTGGGAACGCGCTCATATTGGCCCCCGTTCTTCATGAGCCCCTTGAACATCTCGACAGAGACCTTGGCGGAGATGCCGTAGCCGACGAGGGCGAGCAGCCCAATGTATGGGAGCTTCTTGAAGAGGCTCTGTTTCTGCCACCTAAGTGTAGCGTAGTAGAGGGTGAAGCTGCTGAGGGTACAGATCCCGAAGAGACCGATGTACCATGGCACGGTCACATAGGGGAACTTGTTCATTGCTAGGAGGGGGACGGTGACGAGGAGGGCGATGAACATCCAGAGGATTACCATATAGTAGGTGAGGTGGATGCTCGCCTCAACCTTCTGGAGGAGGGTGCGTGGGCTTCTCCAGACTGCGCCGAGGAACTTCTTAGCGCATTGGACGCTCCCCCTCGCCCACCGCCCCTGCTGGGTCCTGAAGGCCGCCATGTTAGGGGGTATCTCACCCATCACGGTGAGGTCGCGGAGGAAGAGTGTCTTCCATCCCTTGTTCTGCACCCTGTAGCTGATGTCGATGTCCTCGCTGAGTATATCCCAGCTCCACCCGCCGACGTCTCTTATTGCCTCGGTCCTGAGAAGGCCGGCTGAGCCGTTGAAGTTGACTATTCCTATGGCGCTGCGGGCGGACTGCTCCACTATATGGTAAGCGTCGATGCCGAGGGAGAAAGCCTCGGTAAACTTGCTGTAGTCCCTATTAAGGTGGTCCCACCGGGCCTGGACGATCGCGATCTTTGGGTCGGTCTCTATCGCGGCTACAGTGCGCTCGATGAAGTCCCTCGGGGGTACGAAGTCGGCGTCTATGACGGCGAGGTATTTGCCGTGGGTGTACTCGAGGGCGTTTTTTAGGGCCCCCGCGCGGTAGCCGATGCGCTCAAGGCGGCGGATGACGCTGATGTTGATCCCCTGGGCCCTCCTCGCAATCACCTCTTGATCCACGATGTCTTTAGTCTCATCCGTGCTGTCGTCGAGGATGAGTACCTCGAGCTTGTCGCGTGGCCAGTCGAGATTGCAGATTGAGTCAATGAGCCTCCCGACGACGTGCTTCTCGTTGTAGACGGGGAGCTGGATGGTGACCATGTTGTGGTTCCTGACGATGTTCGGGTTAGGCCCCTTATATCTTCTTGAGTAGAGTACCATGACGAAGCAGTTGTACCCGTATGGGAGCATTAAGAATGTGAAGAGGAAGTAGAGTGCTACCAGGACTGTTTCAATCAAGCTCTTGTCCTCGTCATTCGCCGTTTGGTTATGGGGGCGGTTAGCTCTCACACTTCCCACGGAGAAAAGGGTTGCGGGTAGCCCTAGAATAGCACGCTCATGCAGGTGAGGGCTCCGTCACACTTCTGTATCTCTGAGACGTTGAGGACAACGACGTCGAAGCCCGCCTCCTCCACCATCTTGTGTGCCTCAGGGTAACCCTCCGCCATGAGGACGGTGTCGCTGACGGCGAGGGTATCCGCAGCGTACTCGTTGTCGCTGGGCGGGATAATTATCTGGAACCCCTCGAGGGCGGGGTGGGTCGCGTATCGCTCCGTCGCGATCATGATGTCTCTCCCCAGGTAGGTCACGTAGCTCTTCAGGTGCATTATGGATGGGTCGAAGACGGTGGCGACGGGCACTCCGAGCCACTCCTGCATCTGTGCTATTCCCTCGGGGTTCGTCCTCTGGCTTATTCCGCTGATGAGTTTATCGTCGAGGTGAACCACGTCTCCCCCCTCCACCGTTGCAGGACTCATCGCCCTCTTCACCTTGAGATACTGCTTGAGGACCGTCTCTACACCCCTCTCCTCGCCTCTGCGGCTCGTCTTCGCCATCCGGCAGATGAGGGCCTTACCCTTGTGGACTACAACATTGTCCTCGACGAAGACTGAGTCAGGGCGCTCATCGTCCCTTGAGACGTGTATAATCTCCAATCCCAGCTCCTTTAGCGCGGAACAGTAGGTCGCATGCTGCTCCCTCGCTAGGGCGAGGTCGAGGGTCGAGTGGAGGGGGTGCGTAGACAGGCAGCTCTTGTACCTGTCGCCTATGTCGCGGACGAGGGCTCTCTTCGGCTCCATAGAAGACACTGTTTGGGTGATCGGCGGATTGCCCTTAAAACCGTTGAGCCCGTCAAACCTTAAACCCGCGTCCCACCCCAATCATAGCCGTGAATCAGTATGCCGGTTGACATGTACAAGGTCCTGAAAGAGCTCATGAGCGCCCCCGCTGTGACGGGGTTCGAGGAGCCGAGGAGGAAGAAGGTAATCGAGCAGTACTCTAAGTACTGCGATACGGTCTCCGTTGACGTTATTGGCAACGTGGTGGGTACGGTCGGCTCCGGTGAGAGGGCGGTGATGCTTGCCGGGCACTACGACCAGATCGGCTTCCTCGTGAAGCACGTGGACGAGAAGGGGTACGTCAGCTTCGACCAGGTCGGGGGCTGGGACCCCCGTGTCGCCTACGGGACGAGGGTGAAGATATGGGTAGGTGATGGGGTCGAGGACTACGTCGTTGGCACCATCGGGACGAAGGCTGCTCACCTCACGGACGCCGCCGAGAGGGAGAAGGCCATCCCGCTCAAGGACATGCGGATCGACTTCGGCGCATCGTCGGCTGAAGAGGCGGAGAAGATCGGAGTCAGGATCGGGTGCCCGTGTACACCAATTTCTGAAGTTGAGTACCTCGGCAAGGCGGGCTCAGACATGGTCATCGGCCCGGCCTTCGACGACGTCTGCGCTGTCGCCGCCTTCATCGAAGCTCTCGATATCCTCGCCAAGAACCCGCCGAAGAAGGTGAAGGTCTACGCCGTCGCGACTACTCAGGAGGAGATCGGGCTCAGGGGGGCGCAGGTCAGCGCCTACAACATCCAGCCCTGGGCCGCCATCGCGGCGGACGTGACTCACGCCGTGGCGCCGGGGGTGGAGGCGAACAGGGTCGGGGATGTCCAGATCGGCAAAGGTCCAGTGGTCGGAATCGGCGCTAACTTCACTCGCGCCCTCTGGGAGATGATGGAGAAGGAGGCGAAGAGGGGTAAGATACCCTTGCAGAGGCAGGGGGTCCCATCCGCCAGTGGGACAGACGCATGGGCAATACAGGTGACACGCGGCGGTACTATAACCGGCCTCGTAAGCCTTCCCAACCGCTACATGCATAGCCCTAATGAGGTAGTCAGCCTAAGCGATCTCACAAACGCCGGGAAGCTCATCGCTGCTACGATCAATGCCCTCGACAAGAGCAGCCTACAGCATAACGTCGAGGTCTACAGGAAGAAGTAATCGATAAAACTTTTCAACGGACTCCTCAGTGGTTCATTGGGGAAACTTCCTGAAGACATTCCAGATCATCGGGGTCGCCCTTATAATCCTAGAGGTGGCGAGCATTGGGCTGTTCCTGCTCAGTGGTCAGACCATTTTCTCACTGATAGGCTCAGTCACACCAAGCGGCAGCACCCTACCAGTGGTGGTCGACGAACAGAGCCAGATAGCAACGATAACCTTCACTTTTACACCCCACAATACGGGCTATCTAGCTGCCCGCATCAACCTCGGCTTCGGACTCACGCTTACAGATGGCTCCTTTGCTGTGAAGAATACAACGTCCATCTATCTTACACCCGGGGAACAGCAGAACGTGGACCTTTCCATCAAGGTGCCAGTCAGTAAGCTTCAGGAATACACCAACGCGAAGGGGACTATTGATATCTACACGAGTATAATCACGCTAAACGATCTGGTCAGGATCGACTACAATTCGATGGCGGAGGGGGGCGGTTGACATGGCGCTGAAGTGGGGTGATGTAAAATCGGTGCTGTTCACTTTCCTCATACTCGTCGCGCTGCCTCTAGTTGCAATCAGGTTTATACCCGCGCAGATTATTGAACAGCTCTCGGCAGCGGGGCTCGATATACGGAGCATCGCCAAGCAGATGGCGCTTCTTGGTCTCGTAGTATCAGCTATCTCCCTAGCCAAAGCCATCACAACAAGCACGTCAATAGTCTACCTGATCCTTGACATCTCGTCGAATCTCGTTTCACTCGCCTTTGCCTTCCTCCTCGTGGGTATCGGCAACATCGGTAGCCTCGGCTACAGTAGCTTCAAGCTTACACAGGGGAAGGTCACAACGGAGATACTCCTTGATCTTCGGATCTTCATCTGGCTAACCATAGGTGCTGTCGCCCTCAACGTGCTGCAGTCCCTGGTGAGGTTCAGCGAAGCGAGGGCGGATGAGGAGAGGAAGAAACTCGGCGAAGCAAGCCTAAAGACCTCAAATCTGGTTTGAACTAACGTTTTATGCAGGCGCGGCGGTTAGAGGTTAAAATGATTCGCGTCGCAGTTAGCGGCATTCCTCGTGGACACCAGTCGCCACGCCCGGACGGAAATTGGCTCACGGATAAACAGCGCCAGAGAATCCTCTCCATCTCGTCTAAGATCGAGTTGCTGGAGCTGCCAGAGCAGGTCGTCCACGGCATTGAGTGGGTGGATGGCGTCGAGGTAGCTCTCGCCGAGGGGGGCAACTACACCCACTACGCAGGTGAGCTAGACAGGGAGGACTACGAGAGGTTCTTCACTCCCAGCCTCCGCTGGGTACAGCTCTGCAGCACGGGTTTCAGCGACAACGTGACCCCTGAGATACTCGATGGCAGGGTCACCCTCACGAACAGTCCAGGGATACACACGATTCCGATAGCGGAGAGTGTCATGGCCGCCATACTCGAGCACGCGAAGCGCCTCGGGCAGAGGCGGATTGACCAGAGAGAACATAGGTGGAGGCAACTCACGTGCGAGGACCTCGAGGGACAGACTATCCTACTCGTCGGCCTCGGCAACCTTGGCAAGCGCGTCGCCCGTCTCAGCAAGGCATTCGATATGAGGGTCATCGGCACGAAGAAGACGGTCGAGCTGGTGCCCAACGTCGACGAGGTCTTCCCTTCGTCTGAGCTAATCGAGCACATCCCTGAGGCCGACTTTGTTGTGGAGCTCGCTCCCCTTACACCGGAGACGGAGGGGCTCATCGGCGAGACCGCTTTCATGGCGATGAAGAGGAGCTGTTACTTCATAAACGTGGGTCGGGGCAGGGTGACAGACGAGGAAGCGATGATGAAGGCGCTGAGGGAACACAGAATTGCGGGAGCGTATCTCGACTGCTTCGGCGTCGAGCCGCTTCCACAGGATAGCCCTCTCTGGGGGCTGGATAACGTCTTTCTCGTGTCTCACGACAGTCACTCGAGTCCGAAGATCGGTGAGAGGCTCGTCGCCCAGTTCTGCGAGAACCTCCGCAGGTATGTCGCGGGGGAGCCCCTACTGAACATCTGTGACCCCCGCCGTGGCTACTAGAGTTAAATCTCCTCTGCGCCACTTCTCCCCCGATGTCTCTTCTCTTCAGGAAGCTCTGCGTGCGGCTCGGGGAGGTCTCGGAGCGCTATGAGGGGGTTATGGGGGTCGCGGTCAAGGACCTTACAACTGGCGAGTATTTCGCGTTCAACGGCGACGAGGTCTTCCCTGTCGCGAGTACCATCAAGGTGCCGATACTCATCGAGTTCTACCGGCGGGTTGAGGCGAAGACCCTCGACCCTATGATGCCCGTTGCCTACATCGAGGGACACAAGGCGGGTGGGAGCGGCGTCATGAAGACCCTGACACCCGGTGCCGTTACCATGCCTCTCATCGACTATGCCACGCTGATGATCAACGTGAGCGACAACTCCACAACCAACTACTTCATCGATCTGCTCGGGATGGACCAGATTAACGCCCTCATTTCCAAGCTCGGCCTACGGGAGACACGTCTCGCACGGAAGATGATGGACCTAGAAGCATTCAATGCAGGGAAGGACAGCTTCACAACACCGAGGGAACTCATCGCGATATTCGAGGAGCTATATAAACCAAAGATTCTAAGCCAATTTGTCTGTGGGGAGACATTAAAGATGCTCGGAAGGCCGAAGGAGGGGATGGTTCAGGGGGTCATCAGGAACGCGGTCCCCGACTCGGTTGAGGTAGCGGATAAGTCAGGTTGGGTCGGCGGGGCGACGCTTGACGCGGGCATAGTGCACCAACCGAGGCGCCCCTACGCGGTGGCACTTCTCACAAAGCATATCCACGCCTCGGACCTTCACATGGTCAACGCCCTCAATACCCTCACCGATGCGGCGAGGCTCGTCCACGCTTACTTCGAGGAGGTCTCCGCCTCCACCCCGCAGGGGCGCAAGCTATAGTGGGGCAGTGTTTAAGACCGAGAACGGTTGCCATGTTTTGAAGTATCAATGCCCACCGCAAGCATAACCCACGGCGACGACCTCGACGGCCTCACCTGTGGTGCGCTACTCATCCACCTCTTCGACGCGGTGGTTACCCCGGCGAACTACGACGACCTCGGGGAAGCCCTCGCCGGAATAGGGAAGGATGTGGATAAACTCTACATAACGGACCTTAACCTCAGAGAGGCGTTAATTCCCTATATCGAGGTAATAACCACACATGCCTCGGTCACAATCATCGACCACCACCCAATGGATGCCAACCTAGCCAAGCGCCTCCGCGACCTAGGAGTCGAGATAGTCCACGACACACGGGACTGCGCAGCAGCCCTCGTCTACGACCACTTCAAGGACAAGCTGGAGATTGATGCCGCGCGCCTCGCTGCCTACGCTGCAGTATCCGATATGTTTGAGGACGGACCCGTCGCCTCGCGCCTCATGGATGGCATGGACAGAAAGTTTGTGCACCACGAGGCACTGATGCTCAGTGCGGCCCTTGGAAGCAACCAGTCCACCTCCTTCAAGGCGAGGCTCTTCAGGGAGCTCAGCAACTACGCCTACCCCCACAGGATCAGAGGCGTCGTCAAGGCATCAGTAGACCAGCTGGAAAAAATAGTAAGAATTAAGGAGACGATCAAGGGGAGGGCGCGCGTTCTGGGACGCCTCGCCGTCATGGAGTGCGGTGACGATTCCTCAACGGGGGAGGTCGCCAATATAATCATGGACACCATGCTCGTTCCTGTGGGAATGTGCTGGAAGGATCAAGGTGAGATGGTGAACATCAGCCTCCGCGGCGAGAGGAGGCTACCCGAGCACCTCGGAGACATCGTTTCAAGGCTCTCTGCCAAATACGGTGGCTTCGGTGGGGGTCACGCCCGCGCGAGCGGCGCTAAGATACCAAAGGAGAAGCTCGACGCCTTCATCGGGGACATCGTGAAGGCCCTCAACGGGCCCTTAGCCTCTGCCTCCACCTCGCTTTCTTCTTAGCGTCTCTTATCCTCTCGTCGAGGGGTCTCATGCGGGTGGGATCGAAGGGCATCCATTCGTCCCTCTTCGCATCGGGGCCAATTAGTTCCGAACTCTTACAGATTGTGAGGCGTAGGTTCTGAACACCTTTGATGGGGGCTTCGATCTGCAGGACTTTCATGGCGCGGGCGAGGCGTATCATCGCCGAGAGCTTAAAGGGGTCGTCTAGGCCGAACTCATCGGCGCGCCTGTAGGTGACCTCCCTCTCCTGCCCAGTGTCGGAGTAGATGACGGCGTCCACGTTCTCATCCCTCGCCTGCACGGGGTAGAAGAAGCGGCGGAAGACCCGTACCCGGGTCCGCTTCCCCTCGAAGACGACGACAAGCCCCGGCTCGGCTGAGGACATGGTGTACCTGTCGCCCATGTGTTGAAAAAACCACGGGTGGTGGTCAACCGTTTATACGCCATGATGGCATTTCTGATCGATAATCATGAAGCTGGCAGAGGTCTCGTGGGTTGAGGCACAAGCGATTCTCAAGAAGGTTGATACAGTCATCCTGCCTGTGGGGAGTACGGAGCAGCATGGCCCGCATTGCCCCTTGGCGACTGACCACTTGACGGCGGAAGCCGTAGCGAACATGGTGGGAGATAGGGTAAAGCTCCCGGTTCTCCCCGTCGTTCCGGTCGGCGTCAGCAGCCATCACAGGCAGTTCCCTGGTACACTCTGGGCGTCGCCGTCGGTCTTCCGAGAGTACGTTAAGGCCATCATACTCAGCGCTTCGAGCCACGGTCCAAAAAAGTTCTTTATAATCAACGGCCACGGAGGCAACACGCCGAGCCTCAAGGAGGTCGCCGAGGATCTAAGGAGCGACGAGGATATATTCCTCGCCATCGCCACCGCATACCCCACCAAGCTGGACGGCCACGCGGGAGAAGATGAGACAAGCATTATGCTCTACCTACGCCCCCAGCTTGTGAAGATGGAGAAGGCCGTCGACACGAAGCAGAACGAAGCCCTGGCTGGTATCAGGATGAAGACCCAGAAGGTGGGCCCCGCTGACTTTGGCTTCGACACCATCGACCTAAGCACCACCGGTGTATTTGGAGCTGCGGGGAAGATGATCGAGGCGACGAAGGCCACAGCCGCGCACGGCGAGGAGATCGTGAAGGCACACGTCGACGAGTTATGCGCCTTCGCTGAAGAGTTAAAGAAGGCGAAGCTTGAGGAACTCCTCCCCAAGCCTCACAAGTAGGCAGAAACCGAGTAGATTCGGATTAGTTCTTCGGGATTTTACTACGCATAACGAGGGCTGCGACCCCGAAGACAATCATCGGCAAACCGAACACCGGGTAGATGAGCGTCAGGAATAGCCCGGGGAGGATCAGCAGGACCCCGGAGAGGAGGACGAGGAGCCTGTTTGGACGGAAAGCCGTGGCGATGGCGAGTAAACCCCCGATTATGGGTGGAACCATCACGTAGGTGACGAGTTGGAAGAGCAGGGTGTCCTCTCCGCCTGTTACGTTGAAGCCCCTAATCCCAGCGGTTCCAACGAGGACGACGCCTAGAATGAGCGATACTATCCGATGACCAGAAACGCGATCTTATGCAATCTAGACGACAAGTATGACCATAGACCAAGGCGATGGTATATACTATAAAGAGTTTGTTAAAGAGAAGGTTAGAGTAGGAATCCACCCTTTAGGGGGTCGTCTGGGTCCATTACCACCTGCGTGAACGCGGTGATGTAGGCGGAGGCGAGTACGTCTGGAATTATCGCCTTGTACTTGCCCACCTTGACCTCCTTCGCGATCCGTCCAGTCATCATGGTGCTGATGGTGGACTCGAACTTAACCTCCTGCCCAGGCTTTAGCTCACCCTTGCCGTAGAGCGCCGCCATACGTGCGTTGGTGCACGTGCCCGCGGGGCTCCTACATGTCTGCTTGGGGCCAAAGACATTCCAGTGCCTGCTCGTGTACTCTTTCTTGCTTGGCTTCGTGTAGAAGGTGACGAGGTCTAGGATGTTCAGGTTGGGGTACTCCGGATGGTCGACCTTTATGCTATCTGCTATAAAGTTCCTGATCTTCCACCCGAGAGGTATCCACTCACCTTTGTTCTCGAGGGTCGGCTTGAGCCCGATGCTGTCAGCATTTATGAAGGCATACCAGAGGCCACCGTAGGCGATGTCCGCCTCGACTTCGCCAATCTTTGGTATGTCAAACTTCATCGTCTTCCAGTAGAAGCTGGGGACACCCTGCATCGCTATGCTCTTGGCGACGCCGTCCTTCACCTCGACCTTCGTCTTGACGAGGCCACTGACGGTGTCGAATGTGATCTCTGTGTACGGCTCCTTGACGTCTACCATTCCCGTGTTGACGAGTGCGGCGCTGCAGCTGTACGTCGAGTCGCCGCAAGCGCTGAAGTAGCCGTCTGTCCAGAGGTAGATGACACCGATGTCTGCCTCAGGGACGGTGGACTCGGTCAGGATCGAGCCGAGCATTCCGTCGAAGCCCCTCGGCTCCTTCATCAGTGTGCCGAGGAGGCTGTGATAGTGGTCCTGGAAATACTTCTGCTTCTCCGCCATCGTCTTGCCGCGGAGCTTCGGAAGCCCGCCGACGACGATCCTCGTGGATTCGCCGCTACAGTGGGTGTCAATGCACGAGAGGTATCTGCTGAACTTCAAGGGTTACACCAGGTAGTGTTTAGGCTTGACCCGGATTTAACCTGTTACGTCAAAGCTCATCTCTAGGAGCTGCTTATTGGCGCGGTATCGCCACTTCTCTATCTTAATTCCGCCGACCTCCCCCGTCCTGGCGCAGTGTTGCTTCCCACATGTATTGACGTTCCAATCGGGGAGATGGAATACCTTAACGACTTTAAGCTCGGCGGGAAGAGGGAAGAGATCGTATATATCGTCACCCCAACGGGCCTCGGCATCATCTCGTGCCACCTCATGGACCTCCGTCGAGATATCTTCCCTAATCTTCTGGTTCGCCGCCCCCTCGATCCTTTGCATCTCCTCATTGGTGGGTTTCCTATCGAACTGGACGGTGAGTCCCCCATGTAATCCCTGGCTGTAAGCGCTCGCTGACCACTTGGCGCCCCTACCGAGGACGTATACCACCGCCCCCTTCAGGACGTGAATGGCGGTGTGACTCCTGACATCATCAGACGCGACCATTTCCACAACATTCAGCCATTCGGGATATAAAAGAAAGGGCAGTCCACGCTGACTAGGTAGAGGTCAACTATATATTCCGGTATCCGGTCCTGTAGAGAGAGAAAAAAAATGACCGAGAACAAGCAGTATACAGGGCGACTCGCCCCGGTCAAGAAATGGTTCGATGGAGTCACAGAAAAGCACCTAATCAGAGGTACGGGCATCGTCTTGGTGACGGGTCTGCTCGCAGGTGCAACGGCTTACATGAATGCGTTGAAGATTCAGATCCCAGTCACGGGGATCTCTGGGGTGGGAAGTATGGTCCAGTCCATAGCAGCCATCGCAGCGGTCATCGGGACCTTACTCGGATGGGTCATCTCCTCGGTCATCTACCATGTCGGCGCCAGCGTCCTCGGTGGGAAGGGAAGCCTCAATAGGATGTTCGCCCTCGCAGGGTACGCCTCTTTCCCCGCTCTCGCGCAGCAGCTACTACGGTTCGTAAACTATGCCATCCTCAACCAGACCGCAATCACGGCAACAGGCGGCATCGTAGGTAACATCCTCGACTACTTCAACTTCTTCTCGATCATCGGCTTAGTACTCGTGGGTGTGGCCGTGATGGTTAACTACGGGCTGAGCGGGAAGAAGGCCGCCATAGTCGCATTACTGCCCACGATAATCAGCATCGCGCTCGCCCTAATCGTGCGGAGGCTCTTCGGTGGATTAACAGCGGCTTCAACGAATCAGGGTACTGGCATCTTCGCCGGACTAAGGCGAATGGGGTAAAGTACATCTGTATCACCTCGGACGATATCCATCGGTTTAGATTTCATCTAGACAGCGCCAATTAATCGGTAGAAGGAATTTTTTTTCTGTAAAATGGAGGTGCCCAAGTGTTCTCACCGAGGGGACGAAAGATTCCCAGGAGCCTAAGCCCCCGAGACCTTACGCAGCCCGTCCCTCTTGGTTCAGCGTCTCGTGGGGGTCTTGAACGCTGCTCCGACCCTTGAGGCGCTCCCACCTGGGCAAACTGTATAATGTCCTCAGCGGTTAAACAATCTGTGTTGCACCGTGCGTACAACTACGGGAGACTATGCCCAATACCGACCCCCCCTTATTGTCTCCGATGCCTAAACAATGTCCCATAATATTGACGCATCGATTAATTGTTGGCTAAGAGCGAACAACGGGGTTGAGCGCGGGTCGCTCTTAACAGGTTTAATGCCGATTAACCTCAGCGGATGGGGGGTCAAGGCGGAATCCATGAGATGAATTTGGACGTTGAATACCTCTGTTTCTGGGAGACCCCGAGGCCGCTACGGATAATCTCTGGGAGAACCTGGTTGGCGAACCTCTCCGTCGGCTGCCCGGGGACTACGCCTTCGCAGTCTGGGTCGAGGTAGATGTAATAGATTTTATCGCCGAGCCTATAGGCGCTGTTGTCACCGCGGGGATAGACGGGCTTGTGTTGTATGCGGAATGGGAAGAGGCGGCAGGCGGTTGGCTTCATTCCCTGTACCGTGCATATCCACCGGTCCATGAGTGGGCGCTGTAGGACACAACGGCGGTCCATCCCGTTACGCAGGTAGACTTTGCCCGTGCCGTACTCGAATACCTCCTGGCCGCAGGCGCTCCCGATCTTCACGAACTCATCCATCTTCAGGGGGACCCTGTACCCGACGCAGCAGTTGCCGCAAGCCCTACAGCCCCAGCTCGCGACCTCCCGCCAGGGTATGAGAGTCTTATCCCCCATTTCGTTCTCTAGCCCCTGTATGCTCGAAACCTAAATACTTTACCGAGACTTACCCCGCGTATCCGCGATAAAATCGATGCTGATAAAACTGTATCAGGCCATGTAAAAATTTTACAATGTCGGAACCAAATTAGCTCCATACAGCAGCTTCCCCCGGCGCGCGCAGTCGCAGCTCCAGTATATCTAATCCTCACCGCGCTTGTGCTTCTTCTCCGCCTCCTCAAAATCGTAGAGGTAGGGGTAGATGTCGTTGTGCTGCTTGATGAGTTTGAGTGTGAACCCCGCGAAGACTGCTATCATGGCGATGGCTGCCACGTAGATTATTATGGTGTAGGTAAGGACTGTGTCCAATTAATTCACCATCAAGGGCTGTGTGGAGCGGTCTATTGAAGCTTCCCCTTGCCCCCAATGGAGAGGGACATAACCCACGCGTCCTCACCGTCGAGGTAGTAGCCATAGTTCCTCTTCGTCTTCGTGAAGCCCAGCCCCTCGTAGAGCTTTACTGCGGGCTCGTTTCCGACGCGCACCTCGAGGTAGCACTCCGTTGCCTCGTATGATGCGGGCCCCCTCTTCATAGTTTCGAGCATCAGCGCCTTCGCAATGCCCTTGCGCCTGTAAGGCTCCCTCACGGCTATGGAGACAACGTGGAGTAGCCGCGCTGGGCTGAGGTTGCGGAGCTTGCTGAAACCGCGCTCCACACGGCACATTATGTACCCCTGTATTTCGCCGTCCGCCTCTGCTACGACGAACGTCTCCGGGAATCTGCTGAACAGCTCCCTATAGAAGCTGCTGCTATAGTTCTCAGGGAGGCACTCGAAGTTGATTGCCATGACCCTATTCAGGTCCTCACCTTTGAACGTCCTGAGTGTGAAGCCTTGGCTCATCCCCGATTCTCCTTTCAATCAGAGAAACGCGGATTTAAACACGTCGGATGCCCCTGCAAGGCTTTTTACCGTCTCAAACGAAGGGGGGGTAGAGGGACTTGTCCGGGGACTACCTTGTGAACGCTGAGATAGATGGCGTTGTCGAGTCCTTCTTCGTTGTCGAGGAGCGATTCAAGGACAAGGATACCCCCAACTACATTGTCTCCCAGAAGACCCCCGGGGACAAGCAGAACGTCCTGAAAAAAGCATTCAGAAACCTTGCGGATAGGCTTAGGCCGATGGGGTACCTCGCCGAGTTCAGGTGGATAGTCGGCAGGTACTATGTGACACTCACACCGAGGCCGACGGAGGTGAGGAGGAGCAGCAAGAGGAACCGCCTGCTCTTCGCAGTGACGGCGGGGACGATCTTCCTCGACGGCTACCTAAGGAGCAGTAACCCGGTGCTAACGGAGGCACTGATGGCGGGGACGCCAGTGTTCATCAACGCCCTCATCTTCACCCTCGGTATAATCATCGTCTTCGGCGTCCACGAGCTGGGCCATAAGCTCGCGTCGGAGAGGAGTGGGATACGCGCCTCATGGCCGTTCTTCATCCCGGCACCCCCGGGGCTCGGGGGGACGTTCGGCGCCGTGATTAGCCAGGATGAGCCGCCCACGAATCGGGATGACCTTTTCGATCTCGGCCTCTCCGGACCGTTCTTCGGCTTCGTGGCGTCGATCATCATCGGAATCGTCGGTATATCTCTCTCCTACACGGTACCCCTCACCCAGGTCTCGGGCTGGGCCGTCGCCTACCCGGAGATAAGGTTCCAGCAGATACCAATGCCCATCGCCCTTCAGATAGTGTCGGACTGGATTCGGCCCGTCGGGGAGAACTCGGTACTCGTCCTTCACCCCCTCGCCTTCGCTGCGTGGGTTGGGTTCCTCGTGACCTTCGTCAACCTCATCCCAAGCTGGCAACTTGACGGCGGGCACGTCATCAGATCCCTCTTCGGGAGGGAAACTCACAAGATCATCTCAATCGCGGGAGTCTTCCTCCTGATGATCTCGGGCTACGTCATCATGGCGGTGATTATCGCGTTCTTCCTGATGAGGGAGGGGACCGAGTCGATGGCGCCGTTAGACGACATCTCGCCGACTAGTCTGACCCGCAAGATCGGGCTGATCGGCTACGCCGTGCTCATGGGGCTGTCCCTTATCGTCCTGCTCCAGTAAAACAACCTACTGAGGTGGTGTCGCTGTTGCAGTGCCAACAGGCACGGTTACGCAACCATAGGGAATGACGAGCGTGCGGCGCCCCCTCCTCCCGTCACTAGCCTTTGTGTAAGCCTCATTTGCTGTCCTCGCCACGGTCACGCCGAGAGGCTCGATCATGTACTTCGGGAGGCTGGAAACTAGGAAGACCTGACCCTTGAAGGTCGCTGCTTTGAGTACCTGGAGCGCCTCGG
>JADGNG010000036.1 GCA_017883585.1 Candidatus Bathyarchaeota archaeon | reverse complement strand
TCGTATGCCTTAGTCCCTGCCTTTTTGACGGCCTCGAGTATTAGTAGGTTCTTGCGGGACGCGAGGGAGAGATGATCGGTGGCGACGGTTGAGGCCGCGACCTCTATCCCGGTGGCGATCTTCTCCGCTGGGCCGAGGAGCACCGCCGCCGCGCCGTCCGCGACCGCCGCGCACTCCATCATCCTAATTGGGTCCGCCTCCATCGGGCTCGTCATCACGCGCTCGATACTGAGCTTGAAGGGGAACTGGGCGTGGGCGACGCCAACGGCGTTGTCATGGCCCCGGGCCGCGAACCAACCTATCTCCTCGGGCGTCGCGCCGTACTCGTGGCTGTAGAGCCGGTGGAGAATAGCGGAGAGTCCAGTCTTGGTGACGCCGGTGTAAGCGGTGTACTCCTGCTCCTCAGTTCCCGTGAGAGCCGTGGTGACTGCCTCGGGTAGGAGGTCGCTCATCTTTTCGACCCCGCCGATGAGTACCCAGTCGCTGAGCCCCGAGGCGACGGCCTTGACGCCCTCGTTGAAGGCGACGCCGCCGCTTGCCTGACCCGCTTCGATCCTGACCGCTGGTAGTCCCGGTCTGCCGATGGCTTCTGCCATCATGGCCCCCATGCCGATCTGCCCTTGTAGGTGGGCACCCATCATGTTAGCGACGTAGAGTTGGTCGATCTCGGTGTGCGCAGCATCCTTCAACGCGCCTATTGCCGCCTCGGCAAAGAGCTCCTTGACATTCCTCTCCCAGGGCTCACCCACCTTGGTGAAGCCTATTCCGGCTACCGCTACCTTTCTCATGCTATTATCTGCCCCCTGTGGCGGAGGTAGGTCGCATAGTCGACGTACCTCTTCCTGTCTATGTAGCTCTTTACATTGGGTCCGCTGCGGCGGTGCTTTATAGGCTCCCTGACCCTCCAGACGAAGGCGTCGCTGCCTGAACCGCTGCCGTAGCTGACCATAAATATCATGTCGCCGGGCTCGGCGACGTCGAGCGTCGCGGCGAGTCCGAGTGGACTGCTTCCCGCGTAGGTGTTTCCCACGACTGGGGAGACGAGGCCGGGGTTGATCTGATCCATCCCGAAGCCGAGCATCTTAGCGACGTTGATGGGGAACTTGGCGTTCGGCTGGTGAAAGACCGCCCACTTGAAGTCGGTGGGCTTGTACCCCGTCTCCGCGAGGAGCGCCTTCCCAGCGCCTGTGATGTGCTTGAAGTAAGCCGGCTCCCCTGTGAACCTGTTACCGTGGCGAGGGTACATCTCCTTCGGCCTGCGCCAGAAGTCGGGCGTGTCCGTCACGAAGCTGTAGGAGGCTTCGAGTTCGGCGACGCCCTCCTCGGCTGGGCCGAAGAGGTAGGCTGCACCACCGCAGGCGGCTGTGTACTCCAGCGCGTCCGCGGGCTTCCCCTGTGCAGTGTCCGCGCCTATGCCCATGGCGTACTTCTGCATCCCGCTGCCGACGAGCCCGATGCAGTTCTGCATCGCCTCAGTGCCCGCCTTGCAGGCGAACTCCATGTCGGCCGTGGAAACGCTTGGAGTCGCCCCTATGACCTCCGCGACTATAGTGCCCGAGGGCTTGACGGCGTATGGCTTCGACTCGGTGCCGACGTAAACGGCCCCGATCTTGGTGGGATCAACGCCAGAGCGCCGGACGGCCTGGCGCGCGCACTCGACCGCTATGGTGACGGTGTCCTCGTCGAGGGCGACTACTGCCTTCTCCTCGACGGGCTCCCCCGAGGTGCTCCACATGCGGTTCACCTCGGCGGCTTTGAGCCTGTACATCGGCACGTAGGCACCGTAGCCCACTATGCCGACCCTGATTAGAGTCTTCATGTCTACCCTGTCCGGAAACTAGGAGTAGGTTGACAGGTTTCTATTTAAGCGAATCGACAGGGATCGATTGTGAAATCGACAGGAGACGATTACCGCTTGAGGTAGACGTCCCGGACGGCGCCCAGCGACTTGATGTTTGCCCTCATGGAGTAGGGGTGCTCGAAGTGGCATACGAACCTCTCCCAAGGGTCGCCGACGACCTCGTAGCCGTTTATCTGCCCGACGCCGAGACGCGCCGCGTTCGCCACGTGCCTTATCTCCTCTGGCTTGAAGCCCATCAGCCCTATGCAGAAGCTGTCGACGGCGACTACGTCGGTGCCCGCGACGATTACACCCAACCTCCGAGGGTTGCCCACGACGGGACCGTTTCCCTCCATGCAAGTGAGAGCGTCAACTATTGTCATGTCGGTCCTGATCGTCTTCGCTAGGAACGGCAGTACCTCGTCGAGCTTCTTGTGTAGTCGGCTCTTCTTCGCCTCCTGGAAGCAGCCGTAGAGGTTCTTTATGCCGAGGGTCACGGTTGTGTGGGCGCATGTTTTCATCTTGGCTAGGTTGATGACGTAGTCGGCGCCAGTCATTGTCTTCGGGATCATTATTTCGGTACCAGCGACCGTGTATAGGGTGCACTCGTCGGTACTGAGGTTGAGGAACGGTACCTTCCACTCCTCCAGCATTGCCATTAGCCCAGACTCTTTGACGCGGGTGTCAGCGGTGTCCGCTATATTATCCGACTCGACTATCAGTGGCTCGCACCCCTTCTCGCGGACCATCTTCACCGCCGCCTCGACTATGGCAAAGTCGGTGAGGACCATGCCCTGCGGGTTCTTCGAGTTGCATACGTTGGGCTTTATTACGACCTTCATCCCAGGCTTGATCTGCAGGCCACCTGCGAGGTCCACCGCCCTCCTCACGTAAGCCTGCGTGTCGTCCCCAGCCTTGACGAGAGCTACTTTTACCAACTAGCCCACCTTCCCGACGGATAGTTTGTCCCCCATCTCCTGCATCACCCTGAGCATCGCTATCTCGTCATCCACCGTAATGCGTGGCTCACCGCCCCTATGGACGAGCTGCTCTAGATGCCTGTACTGCTCGGGGAAGCTGGGGTGCTTAAACTGGAGCATGTCTAGGTACCATCCGACGCCCCTCTCGCTCGTCTTTTTCTTACCAGCCTCATTTTCAAGGGTGTAGCTGTAGGGGTTGGTGGCGAAGTCGCTCATGAGGGTACCCTTCTCCCCCTCGATGGTGACAGCGAAGGTGGGTATGGTGCGCGTCCAACTCGCGGTACAGTCGAGCTCCACTCCCCGCTCGGTCTCTACTGTGGCATGGAGGTTATCGCAGACGTCGTATTTCCTGCAGGCGCCGGAGACGTCTTTGACCCTCTTCGGCTTCCCGGCGACTATTCCGGCGACGCTGAGTATGTGGGGCATCACGTCCTCGATTATACCGCGTGGGTCCTTAGTGCGGAAGTCGGTCTTGGAGCCGTACATGCCGAGGTTGTTCTCAAAGTTGAGCTTGACGCACCTGACCCCGCCGATGGTGCCCTTATTGACCTTCTCCTCCATCCGATATAGAGCGGGTGTGTAGACGTAGTTGTGGGCAGGGAGCACGACTAAGCTTTCCTTCGCCTGCTTGATCCTCTCGCAGCCCTCAACGGTCTGGGCGAGGGGCTTCTCGCAGAGAACGTGCTTCCCTGCCTTGAGTGACTGTAGGGTAATCTCCTCGTGGAACCGAGGAGGCGTGTTGATAGCGACGGCTTCTACCTCCGGTTTGGCTAGCATCTCCATGTAGTCGCCGCAGGCGTGACCGACACCGGTCGCGCCCTTGACCTCCGCGAGCTGCTCACTACTCTTATCCGAGATGCTCACCAACTCCACGACACCCGAGGCCTCTATGGCCTTGAGGTGGAACATCGTTGTGACCCTTCCGCAACCGATTATACCGAGGCGAAGCATGTTGGGGAAATACCCTTACCCGGGTTAAATAGTTGCTACCCGCCGAAGTACTTCGTCAAGAACTCCTTGTAGCCGAATCTCAGGGCTACTGGGACGCAGACTAGTACCTCGAACCAGTAGGTGGCTAGGCGGGTGAGGAGGCTTATCGCCGCTGCTGTGGAGAGGGGGACGCCAGCGAGGACGAAGGCACCGGCGAGCCCCGCGTCGAGCAGCCCTATCCCGCTTGGGATGAAGAAGTTCATCTGCTGGAGGAACTCGACGACAGCGAAGGCGAAGATGACGGTCGAGACGCTGACGTGGACTCCGAGTGCTGCAGCGGATAGGTATGCCGTCATTGCGCCTGCTCCCCAGTGGAAGAGGAGCATCCCAAAGGCTGCGATGTTCAGACCCGGTTCGTCCTTCAGTGCTCCGACCGCCTCACCGATCTCGATGATGACCGGCTGGAACCCCTCCTCGCCTGACTCCGGATCGTGGAACCTGTCGAAGAGATTCCGCTTGGCCCACGCGGGTGCCTTCCCGTAAACGTAGCCGAGGGCCCTCGTGTTCAGCATAAGGGCGAAGATGATGACGCTGACGACGGCGAAGGCGGTGAGGAACCAGCTTATCTCCGGGTTTATGGGTATCTGCCCGCCCATCGCGATCGTGGCGAAGGCTGTTACCCCGATGATGAGGCCGAAAGCGATGTTGTAGTACGACCTGTGTACTAGCACGCTACTTAACCCCTTGCCCATGTTCGAGCCCGACTTGTCCTTGACGAGGTAGGCGCGGACCATCTCCGTCATCAGGGGGAGTGGGGCGAGCCAGGCAATGAAGAGGCTCGTGAAGCTTAGCTGAGTCGTCCCCCAGAAGCTTATCCTCACCTTCATGGCTCGCAGGATCAGGTACCATGAGGCGGCCCAGAGTATGAGCCCGATCTGGTCGATTAGGATCGCGACCACGTAGATCCCTAGGTTAAACCTTCCGACCTCAGCGAGGGCGGTGAATGGGTTCGCGTAGGCGAGGTAAGCAACGAAGATGGCGACGCCTAGAAGCGTGAAAGCAAGCGCCTTCCTCTCCACCAAAGCCTCTACCACGCTGCAAGAGTCTCCTCAACCCATAAATAATGATGCGCCCCCACCACGCCTGTTGGAGCCAACAATCCGACTTGCCGCGGCCTCGGACCTGACCACCATCCACAGGATCGAGGTTGGAAGCTACCCCGACCCCTGGCCGCGCTCCATCTTCTACCTCATGCGGGGGCGCGCCTCGGACCTATTTCTAGTGGCGGAGGTGGATGGCGAGGTCGTCGCCTACTCCATCGGGGAGATCGAGTGGATGCATGGCGTCAAGGTGGGCCACGTCATGAACATAGCCGTCGTTGAGGCTTGTAGGCGCAGGGGTATAGCGGGGAGGCTACTCGACGAACTCGAGAGCAGGTTCAGGGAGCGCAACGCAGAGTACTCCTACCTAGAAGTGAGGGTGGGCAACGATACAGCTCAGCATCTCTACCGTAAGAGGGGCTACCGTAATCTGGGCGTCCTGCCCCGCTACTACAAGAACGAGGACGGCATCGCAATGGAGAAACCCCTCGGCTAAACGTTACACTTCTATACCCGTACCAGCCCCTCACTTGGCAGGTGGAATCATGGGTGAGATACGCGTCGCCGTCGCCGGCACAGGAAACCTCTGCTCAAGCCTAGTACAGGGAACACATTTCTACGCGAAGGCGAAGGAGTCCCTCGGGCTCCTCCACCCAGAGCTCGGCGGATACAAGCCGTCCGACGTGAAGTACGTCGCCGCATTCGACATAAGCGACGTGAAGGTTGGTAAGGACCTCGGTGATGCCATATACGCGAAGCCGAATAACGCCCCAAAGATGGTCGACGTCCCGAGGCTGGGCGTCACCGTGAAGATGGGGCCCGCCCCCGACCTCGTGGAGGAGGGGACGCTCAGCAGCATAAAGCGCGCCAAGGTGGAGGCCGTCGACGTTGCTGCCGAGCTGAAGAAGGCGAATGCGGACATGTTCATCAACATGGTCTCGGGGGGCAGCGACAAGGCTTCTGCCCTTTACGCGAAGGCAGCCATTGACGCAGGGTGCGCCTACCTCAACGCGACGCCTTCGAACGTCGCGGGGGACGCCGCCCTGATAAAAAAGTTCGTTGCCGCGAAGCTACCCGTAGCGGGTGATGACCTGCTGGACCAGGTTGGGGCAACGGCCATCCACATCGGCATCCTGGAGTTCCTCCAAAGCCGCGGCGCACACATCGACGAGAGCTACCAGCTCGATGTGGGAGGCGGCGCGGAGTCGATCAGCACGCTGGAGAAGACGAAGGACACGAAGAGGAGCATTAAGACAGCGGCCGTAACGGGGCACGTGCCCTACAAGTTCCCGCTCGTCTCCGGCTCAACCGACTTCGTCGACTTTCTCGGCAACGGTCGTGACAGCTTCTTCTGGGTAAAGGGGCGCTACTTCGGTAGCGTCCCATTCACAATGGACCTGAAGCTTAGCAGCGAGGACGCCCCAAACGGTGGCTCTATCCTCCTCGACGCGATCAGGGGGATGAAGGTCGCCAAGGACAAGGGCGAGAAGGGGCTGGTGGCCCCGATATGCAGCTACGCCTTCAAGAGGGCGGAACGCACAAGCCTAGCCAAGGCATACGAGGCATTCAGGGAACTTACAGGGTAAACGTTATGCACATGATATTCCTGGTCGGGACCGCCGGGAGCGGCAAGTCGAGCCTCACCGCCACGTTCACCCGCTGGCTTGAGATGCAGCGCGAGGACGTGATGGCCGTGAACCTCGACCC
>JADGNG010000009.1 GCA_017883585.1 Candidatus Bathyarchaeota archaeon | reverse complement strand
CAGCGACAGCGGCGAGGCAGTAGTCGTAGACCCGCGGAGGGACGTGGACGTCTACGTCAACCTCGCCAAGGAGGACTGCGCCAAGATAGAGTACGCCCTCGAGACTCACCGGAACGAGGACTATGTCGTCGGCAGCCTAGAACTCAAGGAAGCGGCGGGGGCTGAGATATGCCACAGCAAGGACCTCCCATTCGGCTACGGTGACCACAACCTCACGGGAACCGAGGTCATAAGCATCGGGAGGCTTAGGATCAGGACCCTCGCCACCCCGGGGCACACCTTCGACAGCTTCTGCTACGTCGTCGTCGACTCGAATCTAGGGCAGGAGCCGATAATGGTCTTCACCGGGGACACCCTCTTCTCCGGCGACGTGGGCAGGACCGACCTCGCCGGGCCCAAGCACCTCTCGACCCTCTCCGGACAACTCTACGAGAGCATACACGGGAAAATATTACCGCTCGGAGACCAAGCTGTCGTCTACCCCGCCCACGCGGCTGGCAGCATCTGCGGAAGTCACATCAGCGACAGGGACGTGACCACGGTCGGCATCGAGCGGAAGACGAACCCGCTCCTCGACCTCGACAGGGAGGAATTCATAAGGAACAGGGTCGAGAACCGTATGCTCAGACCCCCATATTTCTCTAAGATGGAGGAGTGGAATCTCAACGGCCCGCCCCTCCTCAAGTACGCCTCCCAGCCAAGACACATCCCGATACAGGACTTCGAGTCACTCTGGAGGCAGCCAGACACCGTCGTCGTCGACACCCGGAACCCGGACGCATTCGCCGCGAGCCACATACCCGGCTCCCTAAGCATCTGGCTCGAGGGCTCATCTTACCATCCCGGCTGGGTCCTGAACTACGACGAGAGAATAATCCTGGTCGTGGAGAGGCGGGAGGATGCGGAGAAGGCGACCACCTACCTACATAGGATGGGATTCGACGAGGTGGTCGGCTACCTCTGCCCCGGCATCGACGGTTGGAGGAACAGGGGGCGCTTAACCGAGTCTTTCGGCGTCCTCACCGCCCCCGACCTTAAGGACGTACTCGGAAGGGACGAGGTGACGCTCATCGACGTCCGCGACCCGGACGAATACGCTTCGGGGCATATACCAGGGGCTGCCAACATCTACGTCGGCAACATAGACTCGGAATCGAGAAACATCCAAGGCGAGAAACCCGTCGTCGTCACCTGCAGCTGGGGCGGCAGGGGGAGCCTCGCCACCAGCATCCTCAAGCGCCGCGGCTTCAAGACCGTCTTCAACCTCCTCGGCGGGATGAACGCTTGGAAGTCCCTCAACTACCCCCTCGAGAAGAGCTGATCTAAGAGGGTTAAATCCCGCGGTTCAAAACTGGGGAGTGATGACCATGGTTGAGGTAGGCAAGAAGGTTCCCGAGTTCACACTCTTCGACAATGAACTGAAGAAGCGAAGCCTCAGTGAGTTCAGGGGAAAAAAGCTGGTACTGGCATTCTTTCCAGGGGCATACACGGGGGTCTGCGATAAAGAAATGTGTACACTCCGCGATGGTCTAGCGAAGCTTGGGAAACTCGATGTGCAAGTCGTTGCCGTGAGCGTCAACGACCCGTTCGCCCTGAAGGGCTTCCATGATGACAATGCCCTCACCTTCCCCCTCCTCAGCGACTACACCCGCGAGACCGTGAAAGCCTATGGGGTGGAGCTCCACGACTTCGCTGGGCTCAAGGGTTACTCGGTGGCTCAGAGGAGCGTCTTCATACTTGACGCTGATAGCGTCCTTAAGTGGAAGTGGGTATCAAACGACCCGGGGGTGGAACCTGACTACGCCGAGATCGAGAGGCAGCTAAAGAAGTTCTGACGCGTTAAAACTGGGCTACATTTTATTAAGATACACTCCTCAGCCTACATGAGGTTCTATAAATGAGGAGTTATGTCAGAATCTACGGCCCGCCGCTCCTTAAGGCCATCAGGGCCCTCGAGAAGCTGGCGATTAGCACGTCTGAGGTATGCATCATGGACTCGATGATCGAGACCGCTGCACCCCAGTTCAACACACAGGAGGGTGTGATGAACTACTTCGCGTCAGTTGGAGGCATCCCGGAGAAGCGCTGTGGCACGATACTCGCCAAGAGCGGCATAAGGATGGGTGACTTCGACTTCGTATTCGAGTGGTTCAAGGAGCCGAAGGTCGATCAGATCAACATGCTCATCGGACAGATCGATGAGACGTTGGCCCCCCTCGGCGTACAGTACACCATCACCACGAAGTGAGAGGAGGCTTTCTCCCTCTTCTTTTTGGAATCCCTAGGTGATACTGGGTTTATGTGTGTTTGTGGCCCGGTTTCTGGAGGCGCCAGACGCACCTCTGCACGACCTCGGATAGGGCAGGGTGGATGTGCATCGAGTCGAGTAATGGGTAGGCCGAGCCGTCCCCCGCGTTCATCGCGACTATGACTTCGTGTATCAAGATGGGGGCCTGTGGGCCGACTATGTGGCATCCGAGTATCTTGTAGGTCTCCTCCTCGACGAGCATTTTGACGAAGCCCTCCTTGTCCCCCATTGCGTCGCCGTAGGCGGTGTCGGAGAAGGGGTAGATGCTGATGAGGTACTTGAGGTGGCGCTTGACAGCCTCCTCCTCAGTCAGGCCCACTCCGGCGACCTCGGGGCATGTGAAGACAGCGTATGGGATCTTGTCGTAGTCAAGGGCCTGCCTGTGGCCGTTGTCGTAGGCGTGCCATACGAGCTCCGCCTCCCTGTTCGCGACGTGCTTGAACATCGCCTTTCCTGTGGCGTCCCCGAAGGCCCAGATGCGGGGCTTCGAGGTCTCGCAGAACTCGTTCACTGTGATGTAGCCGCGGTCGTCAGCCTTCACCCCCGTCTTCTCCGCCTTGAGGATGTCCGCGTTTCCCCTGAGGCCCGACGCAATTAGGAGGGATTCCGCCTCGATGGTCTTCTCGCCCTTCGCGTCGGCGACAGTCACCGCCTTTATCCCCCTCGTCTCGGTGACGCTCTTCACCTCGGTGGATATGAGGACGCTCATGCGGGTGTTTAGGGCTCGGGTGATAGTCGAGCCTATCTCGGGTTCTATGTGGCGTAGGAGGGTTGGGCTTCTGCTTACTATAGTGACCTCGACCCCTAAGGCGCTGAAGAAGTGGGCGAGTTCGCAGGAGATGTATCCTCCGCCAGCTATGACCATGCTCTTCGGGGGGGCTTCCAGGTCGAAGATATTCCTGTAGGTGAGGTACGGCACATCTTCGATGCCCTTGATTGGGGGTATCTCTGGCCTCGCACCTGAGACGAGGAAGATGTCCTTCGCCTCGATGGTCTCCTCCCCCACCCTCATCTTGTAGTCGCCGACGAACTCGCTCTGCACCGGATAGTAGGTGAGGTTCGGGACCTTAGCCACGCTCTCCTCCATATGGTGCCTGTCGTGGTCGACGCTCTCGTGCATCCTGCCCATTATTGCCTTGAAGTCTATCTCGTCGATAGTCGCCTTGACGCCGAGGACCATAGCGCGTCTCGTCTCCTGGACGACGTCTGCGGGGTAGATTATCATCTTGCTGGGTATGCATCCCCTGTTGAGGCATGTGCCGCCTAGGGGGTCCTTGTCGACGAGGGCAACACGGAGACCCTTGTTTATGGCACCCTCAACAATGGTCATGCCCGAGCCAGAGCCGACCACGAGGACGTCGAATCGCTCCATGGCTCTGCGAGGGTAGGGGTGGATAAAATATGTTGCCTACTCCAGCTTGACTGCACCGTACTTGTTGTAATAGTCGAGCCAGAGCCTCTTCATCTCGGGGTCGAGTCCCTCCTTGATGAGGCCGTAGATGGTCTTTATGTTCTGTATGCTGAAGACCTTGATTCCGAGGGTCTCCTCGATGCTCTCGCTGGGGGTTTTCGCCTCTATGTGCTCGGCGTCCCCCATCTTCTCCTGCCTGTCGACTGCGATGACGAGACCAACGATCTTGTGGTCCTTGAGGAGGTGGAGCTTCTCGAAGGTGTCGATCTTCGTGGCGCCGGTTGTGATGGTGTCGTCGACGACGAGAATGCGTTGCCCCGGCTTGTAGTAGCCAGCGCCGACGATTACCTTGTCGGCGGTCATGTCGCCGTAGCTCTTCTCCTCCTTCCTATCGTACATGAAGCGCTTCTTCATGCCGTAGAGTTCTCGGAGGCCCTCGCATGTAAGGGCGGCGAGGCTGATGCCCTTGTAGCTTGGGCCGAAAACATAGTCGAAGTCGGGTATCTCGCCCTTTTCGACCTGTATGGCGATGTAGCTTGCGAAGGCCCACTTGAGCTTGGCGAGGCTCTCCCCGTCGGTGAGGGCGCCGAGGTTGACGAAGTAGGGGCTCTTGCGCCCG
The DNA here is from genome assembly GCA_017883585.1 of Candidatus Bathyarchaeota archaeon. Lineage (GTDB taxonomy): Archaea > Thermoproteota > Bathyarchaeia > TCS64 > TCS64 > UBA8941. The sequence continues at coordinate 8,216 of JADGNG010000009.1, read as the reverse complement.
CTCTTGAGGGTGAATGGCTCCTTTGGGGTGGGTTGGAACCTGAGTGCTCCCCCCTTCACTAGGGCGTCTAGGAGGACGCGCTCAATCTTCTCCTGGCTGACCAGACCGCTGCCTTCTACTGCTATGCCGTCCTTAGTTAACTGTTCGAGTATGGGACCGTAATAGGTGACGCTACCGCAGTATGTGCAGTTAAGCCTCGTCTCCTCGATGCGCTCCCCCTTCTCGACCTTGAAGATGGTCCTCGAGGGCGTGTACTGAGCGTTTGTGGGGCAGAGTGGATTGGGGCACCTGAATATGCCCTCGACCTGCTTCGGGAGCTGTATCTTGCGCTTCTCCTTCACGTCCCAGTCCTGGATGATGTTTAATGTCGCCTCGGGGGCGAGGAAGGCGATGAGGTCTATCTGCCTGCTCGTCAGGTAGGTGCCCTCGACCTTTATGAGGTCCTTGCGTCCCATCGTCTTGCTGTCCACGTTCTGCGCTATGAAGGCCTGCGCGTCCGGCTCCACCTTTAGGAGGCGTAGGACCTGGAAAGCCTTCCCCGCGGGAATGTGATCTATGACGATGCCGTTGTCTATCTTGCTGACGAGGAGCTCACGCTTGCTCGTAGAATCCACCCGGTTCAATCCGTTGGCGTGAGAGGTAAAAACTTATCTAAAGCCCGCTGAGGGTCTGATGGTTTAAATTTGTGGCCCACATCGGTATCGGCGAGCCCAGTTGAAGCCGGAGACCCGCGAATACGTCCTGATGATCATCGGCGGGACGCTAACTATGTTCGCGGGGGGCATAGTGCAGCCGGTCTTCGCACAGTTCGTGAGTTGGGAATTCTCGGCGCCCATCTTCCTCGTCGGGCTCGCCGTATCCGGCTACTTCGTCGTCAGGATGATCGCCGAGTTCCCGATCGGGGTTCTGAGCGACAAGGTGGCGTTGAGGAAACTGCTGATCGCGGGTCGCTTCTTCGGGATTGTGGGCGCGGTAGCCTGCTACCTCACTAGCGACATATGGGTCCTCATCGTGGCGCGTGCCTTCTGGGGATTGGGGGACGCGAGCTTCTTCTGCATAGGAATGACCTACGTGGGCAGCCTCTTTCCAAATACATCGAGGGGGAGGTACATAGGCATCTTCCAAGCGGTGGAGCTGACGGGGAGCCTCCTCGGCCAGACGGGAGGCGGCTTCATAGCCTCCGCCATCGGCATCAGGCCCGACTTCATTGTCGCCACAGCAGTAGGCGTCGCGGCCCTGGGCGTAGTGCTTCTCATCCGCGGGAGCGGACAGCAACTGAAACCGCTGAGCCTCTCCTCGCTCCTGCCCAGCGGAGCTGTCCTCAGAGGCGTGCTGAACAGGACCCTGGTTGCCTGTTGCCTCATCAACTTCGTTTGTATGACGATGAACAACGGCCTCATGGGGACGCTTATGCCACTCTACGCGACCGGTGAGCTAGCATTCAGCCTCGCGGGATACGGTGTCCTCGTCTCCCTCAGTACAGTGGGAAACGTCCTCGGAAGCCTCTTCGGGGGTGCGATGTCTGACAGGCTAGGTAGGAGAAGGGTCCTCGCAGGGGGCTTCGTTATCGGGGCGCTGAGCCTCATCGGCCTTGCCCTCACCACCTCCTTCGACGCGATGCTCCCCCTCATGTTCCTCAACGGGCTCTTCTGGGGGATAGTCTATGGTGTGACACCAGCCTTCATAGCGGATTCGGTGCCGGGGGAGTCGAGGGGGATGGCCATAGGCACTTACAGGACATTCTTCGACTTCGGGGGCGTCGCAGGTCCCATTCTCTACTCGTCGCTGCTCACTTTCGTGGCTCCACCCTTCGGTTACGTGGCGGCGTTCTTCGTAGGGGCGGCGACGCTAGTGCTCAATCTGCTCCTCGTACTCCAGATAAGAGAGCGAACCCGCCCCCAGGTTTGAACAAGTACAGATGGGGCAGTAGTCCTCTTATCGTGCGCCGCGGGCTACCAGGCGGTGTAACCACCGTCGATGAGGATGGTTGAACCGGTGACGTAGCTGGATGCCTCGGAGGCGAGGAAGACTGCGAGTGGGGCGAGCTCCTCGGGTCTACCGGGGCGCCTCATGGGTATGCTGTCGGTCCATATGGGGCCGTAGGCGGGGTCTTCGAAAGCCTTGTGGGTCATCGCTGTGTCCATGTAACCGGGGGCGATGGCGTTGACACGTATGTTGTAGGGAGCCCACTCAGCAGCGAGGCTCTTGGTCAGATGGATGACCGCGGCCTTGGAGGTGTTGTAGCTCGCCTGTGGCTGAGGACGGTTCACTATGTAGCCCGACATGGAGGCTATGTTAATGATGCGACCGCCACGCTTCTGCTTGATCATTTGCCTCGCAGCGGCCTGGCTGCAGTAGAAAAGGCCGTTGAGGTTGACATCCATGACCTCCTTCCAGTCCTCCTCGATGACGGACTCGGCGGGACACCACTTCGTGATGCCGGCGTTATTCATGAGAAAATCTATGCGCCCGAAGCGCTCAACGGTTTTCTCCATCAAAGACTCAATGCTTATGCGACTTTTTACGTCTGTCTCGACGAAAAGCGCCTTGCCTCCGATTGCCTCTATATCCTTTACGGTCTCGGAGCCAGTATCCTGATTGAGTTCGGCTACTACGACGCTTGCCCCAGTCTCAGCGTAGGCAAGGCTAAACACCTTGCCGAGACCCTGCCCACCGCCCGTGACTATTCCAACCTGCCCCTTAAGGGAGAATTTGTCTAGTAGAGTTCCCATGTTCGGGTGCACCTTGGAATAGGGGTGTCCCTCGCGCTGAAAAAGCTAGTTCGCGTCGCCGTGGGCGCGAGGCGGCTCAACATGGATAGTAAGGCTAACCTCGGGGAGCTCCTTATGGAGGTCCTCTTCGAGATGTTTGGTCAGATCGTGGGCCTTCTGGACGGTGATATTTGGGTCCACTATGAGGTGGAGTTCCGCGAATACTTTGTTCCCGCTCCTCCGCGTCTTAACGTTGTGGTAGTCAATGAAATCGGGGTGGTGGTCGTTCAATAGGTCTTCGATCTTCTTTTGCTCATCGTCAGCGGCTTGGTCAAGCAGTCCGCTGCCCGCCTTGAGCACGAGGTCGGTGCCCATCTTGAAGACCAGAATCGCCACGACTAACGCTAGGAGGGGGTCCAGTATCGTCCAGCCCGTGAGGCTCGCAATGAATAGGCCGATGACGACACCGATCGATGAGAGTACGTCTGAGAGTAGGTGCTTAGCATCTCCTTCGAGGGCCATAGAGCCGTGTTTCTTGGAGGACCTCGATAGGTACAGTGAGAGGCCCCCGTTTGTGGCAGTTGCGAGTAGGGAGAGGCCTAGCGCCAGGTCTAGGCTGCCGAGGGTGACGGGGTTGAAGAGTCTACCTATCGCCGTGTAGGCGATGAGTAGGCCCGCGGCTATGACGAGGGCGCCTTCTATGAAGGCGGAGATGTTCTCAATCTTCTGGTGCCCGTAGGGATGGTCCATATCCGCAGGCGTCCCCGATATACGAATCGAGATGACCATAATGAAGGAGGCGATAATATTCACTATCGACTCCAATGCATCAGATAGGAGCGCCACCGATCCTGAGAGAAAGAAAGCAGATAGCTTAATACAAAATACTATGAAACCACCAATAACTGCCATAGTAGCTGACTGGTTCTTACTCACTCTTTATACACCTAAAGGTAGCTTAGACTTTACCTTGTGACTGGTAAAAAGATTGTTATCTTGCAAATGCGTAAGAGGGAAATAGAATAGTTGATGCAGTAGAGCTGGGTTGGGTCATGGGGAAAGCTAAGGTTGATTCCATAGAGGATCTGAGACGTGCCCTATCTGAAAGTGAGCGTAAATACGAAGAATTACTAACTGATGTCGAACATCGAGCTAATGAGATGGCGAGGTCTAAATTTCAGGCCGAAATGACTCGGGTGTCCTCAGAGCTGGCCCATGACCTAAGAGGACCACTTCAGACGATTACAAACAGCCTTTTCCTAATGGAGCGTAAACCTGGAGATACAACATACTTCCCTAAAATTGGGGAAGCCTTGAAGCATGCGACTTCGCTACTAGACGCCTTCAGGGATTATTATAGGGGTCATGAAATTACACCGATGCAGGGAGACCTAAACAAATTGCTTGAGAAAGCCCTCGAGGACATTCAAATACCCTCAACAATTCAAATTTCTACTGATCTTAGTAGCAGTCTTCCACAGATAATGCTGGATCTTATGAAGATTAAGCAAGTATTCTCCATACTCATCAAGAACGCCGTAGAGGCAATGCCTAATGGTGGTCGACTAGTAATATCGACAAAGATTTCGGGAGACAGGGTATTAGCCACTGTGAGTGATACGGGAATTGGGATTCCCGAGTCAGCCCATGAGAAGATTTTCATTGCCTTTGGATTAAAAAAGAAGGGCGGGTTCGGCCTAGGGCTCGCTGCGGCGAAGAATATTGTGGAAGCTCATGGCGGTTCCATCTCCTTTGAGAGTGAGGTTGGGAAGGGGACGACTTTCACCGTTGCCATGCCCGTCGGTAAGCATGGGTAACCACGAAACATTTAGAAGTCCGAAACACCCCTGCACAACTCCTTGGTCTCAATGCCTAGTTCCGAGGCGCTCGGCAAGGCTATCCCGGGCGTTGCATACTGCGTCATAGTCGCTCTTGTTTCCTTCGTCATCTGGGGGTTCTACAAACAGGTGAGCGCGTTGATGTGGGCGTTCATCATAAGCATCGTGATCGCCAACGTCATCGGGTTCAGGAGTTGGATGAAGACGGGTGTTGGTTTCTGCTCGGGGCAGCTCTTGAGGTTAGGTGTGGCAGTGCTCGGCTTCGTGACGAGTGCGCTCATCTGGACGAGTGTTGGGGTGGGCGTCGTCGCAGCCTTCGTTGTGATCGTCGCGGCGCTCGGTCTAAGCCTCTGGCTAGGCTCTAGACTGGGGCTCGGCCATCGGCTCGCCTCACTCATCGGCGTCGGCACGGCTATCTGCGGCGCCTCTGCCATCGCGGCTCTCACCCCGGCTATCGGCGCAAAGGAGGAAGAGTCCGGCCTCGCCGTAGCTGGAATAACACTCTTCGGGTTAGTCTCGATGTTCCTCTACCCCTTCCTCTTCCTCAACACGCCCGTGAATGGTCTCCTCGGTGGGAACCTGAACGCATATTCCATCTGGGTCGGTGCCGGTATTCACGAAACGGCACAGGTGATAGCCGCTGCAGGGGCAGTGAACGCGTCCGCGGTCCAAGCGGCTATGCTGATCAAGTCCGTGAGGATATTCATGATCGGCCCCGTCGTCTTCCTCCTATCGTGGTACTGCTCGACTTGCGAAAAGGGGGTCAGCGGCAAGAAGAATTTCGTCGTCCCCCTCTTCGCGGTGGCGTTTACAATCGGGACACTGGTCTGCGCCTTCCTCGACGTGAACATAGCCTCGCTTCTTAGCGTGGGTATAAACTGGTTAGCCATCAAGGCTTACATTTCTGGTACGGTGCTCCCGTTCACATTTGCAACCGCCTTCGCAGGAGTAGGCTCGAAGGTGAGCTTCAAGAGCATAGCCGCCCTCGGGGCTAAGCCAATACTCGTCGCAGCGACGGTCGCTGTGACAGCGGGTGTGCTCGCCTTCGTAACGGCGGTCCTCCTCCTTCCCTACATCGCAGTCTAGACACGCCATCTTCGATAGGTGTTTATCATTCAAAGCCCAGTTACCTCCTGATCCCCATGGTAACCGTCACTAGCCACCTCATCTTGAACCACTTGGAGGAGCCACGTGTCCGACGCGTCTTCGAGTTGCTCGAGGGTGACACGGAGGTGCAAACTTACCTAAAAATGTCTAATGAGATGGTCGTCAAGAGGCTGAATTATAACGACCACGGCCCGGTTCACGCGAGAATCGCCGCAGGGAGTAGCCTAGAGATCCTCGATCTGATAGGTAAAGTGGCTGAGCCGACGACGGTCGCAAATGGGATATGCGACTTAGAGGGGGCGAAGCTGATTACGATGGTGGGGAGCTACCTCCATGACATCGGCAACAGCGTCCATAGGGCAGCGCACATCATACACAGCTGCTACCTCGCCGCTCCCATACTTGAGCGGATGTATTCAACCGTTTATCCTGGTGAGCACGAGCATGTGTTGAAGATGAAGTGCGAGACGCTGCACGCCATCTACGCACACGAGGAACCGATCGAGGCCCTGAGCATCGAGGCGGGTGCGGCTAAGGTCGCAGACGGCACTGATATGGCCGAAGGGCGGGCGAGAATACCCTACCGGGGCGGCAAGGTTGACATGCACAGCATCTCTGCTACTGCGATCAAGCGCGTCGATCTCGAGCCGGGAAAGGAGAAGCCCGTGAGCGTGAAAATCTACATGGATAACCCGTCGGGGGTCTTCCAGATCGAGGAAGTCATTGGTAAAAAGGTGGAGACATCCGGTATATCCAAGTATGTTGAGCTGATCGCTATCGAGAAGGGCAGGGAGATAAAGACGGTGGGCTAGCTAGATAGATGCTTTAATGTCTCGTTTGCGCACGCGGCTACGAAAAAAGTGGGGGTCTGAGTGAGGTTGCTAGTCAAGAGGCGGCTCTACGGTGAAATGTAGAACCTTCTCGCACCACGACGCAACTCCTAGGAGACTCACTTCACCATAAGGTCTACCAATCAGCTGGACACCAAGAGGCAGACCCTCTTCATTGAGCCCGGAGGGAATGTTCACCGTGGGTAACCCTGTGAAGCTCCACGGGACGTTGAAGGCAGCGTCGCCCGTTGATGTGAGACCTTTCAGGGGAGGTGTGATGGTCGCAGGGGTGAGTAATGCGTCAATCCCATACATCGCGGAGAGCATCTCTCGCCTGAAGATACCGCGTATCCTCTGGGCGCGAAGGTACGTCGAGGAGGGGATGATGAGCCCCGAGTAGACCTCCCCCTGGATGTTGGGTCGGTATGATGATGGGCTCTCCCTGAACTTCGACTCGTGGACAGCGGCTGCTTCGGCGAACATTATGATTCTATGGGAGGGGTGAACCACCCGGAAGGATTCGGGCAGCTCCAATTCGACTACATTGGCTCCGTTTCTCCTCAACTTCTCCGCCGTCTCTGAGTAGTTCCGGATGACGTCTGCGGCCCCAACCTCGTTGAAGTAAGTGGCTGGGAGGCCTATTCGGGGTTTTCTCATCGGCTTCATGGATTCCATCCCGGTTAAGGCTTGGAGTGTCGTGGATAAGTCTCCTACACTCCTCGCCATGAAGCCGATGTGGTCAAGTGTCCACGACTGGGGGTAGACGCCCTCGTTGCTCAGGAGGCCGTGCGTTGGCTTGATGGCGGGCACTCCGCAGAAAGAGGCGGGACGGGTGATGGAGCCGCCGGTTTGGGTGCCAAAGGCGAGTGGGCACATCCGGCTTGCGACGGCAGCCGCGGAGCCGCTGCTTGAGCCCCCCGGGGTGTACTCAATGTTCCAGGGGTTCTTCGTGGGGGCCGGGTCGAGGTAGGCAAACTCTGTCGTTTCCGTCTTCCCGAGGATTATCGCCCCGGCCTCCCTCAGTCTCTCCACAATTCTAGCGTCAGATTCGGGGACGTAGTTTGAGAACAGGGGGGACCCCATCGTCGTCCTGAGTCCCTTTGTGTTAAAGATGTCTTTAATCCCGACGGGGATGCCATGGAGGGGGCCCCTCAGATTCCTCGCGGCGGCCTCTCGTGTGAGGGTCTTGGCCGACTTAAGAGCGCCCTCGGTGTCGACTGTGACCCAGGCGTCGAGCCTCGGCTCAAGCTCAGCGATTCGACTTAAGAGGGACTCGACGAGCTCAGTGGGGGTCAGGCGCCCGTCTCGTATCCGCTCCGCCGACTCGGTGACGGAGAATCGATAGGGCTCCACCATCACGCACCCTCCTTCCGAGGCTCGTCGGCTGGCTCGTCGCCGGGCTCGACGGAGTAGCTGTCAACAGCCCATGCCATCTCAGCCGTCTTGATAATAGCCTGCTCTGGCAGGTCGAGTCTTATGCCCAATTTGGCCGCGGACTCGAGATAGTCTATGACGTATTCTTCCTTCGACTTCGCCAAGGTGTCCCCTAGGCGAGTCTGGGGGCGAGCGGCTACTTATCGGATGCGGTCTAGCCTACTCCTGGGGGAGGCTAAGCCACTTTAGGTCCGCCTCGGCGGCGATGTATCCGAACCCCGACCAGCCGCCCGTGTCGAGTATCTCATTGTAGATCTCAACAGCCTTCTCTTCGCGCTCGTTGTAGAGGTACCAGT
>JADGNG010000008.1 GCA_017883585.1 Candidatus Bathyarchaeota archaeon | reverse complement strand
TCGGCGTCGAGCGCCTCCTTGAACTTCTCGGACCTAACGATCTTGATCTTGGCCCCCATGAGTTCGTGGAGGAGGTGGTTACCGTCCCACTCCTTCGGCTCCCAGCCGTCTGTGGGCCCGTTCTTGATGAGGACTATATTTAGGTCGAGCTTCCGAGCAGCCGCAGCTGTCTGTGTGCACCAGTTGGAATGGAACCCGGCTCCCGTCACTATTACGTCTGCCTTCTTTGCCAAAGCGTCTCCCATGAGGTACTCAAGCTTCCTCGCCTTGTTACCCCCGAATGCGAGGCCCGTCAGGTCATCTCTCTTCACCCATATCCTCGGGCCGCCGAGCTTCCTCGTGAGGTTCGGCAACTCCTGAATTGGTGTGGGGAGGTTTGCGAGCCTCGCCCTAGGCAACGATCCTAGCTTCATACAGATCGGTGAAGAATCCGCCGCATGGCAGTATAACCTCTTTGACCTCCTGTGGCAGGATTTATCCGGCCAAATGGCGGATATAATCCGTTGTCCGGGCATTACAGGGTAAGGTGGTTCGAGGAGGGGGACCTCCCCGCCTATATTCGCGGGCTGAACGAGAACCTCTACGACGAGTACGACGAGGCGAGGTTCAAGTGGAAGATGGTGGACTCCCCCTTCAGCCTCGGATTCGTTTCTATAGCCGTCGTGGAGCAAGCGGGGAAGCCAGTCGCCTTCAACAGCTTCCTCCCCCTCATGGTACGGCGAGGCAGGGACATTTTTTCCATTGTCCAGGGCTGCGACGGCTTCGTCGAGCCCAAACACAGGAGGATGGGTCTCTTCCAGGAGACTTTAAAGTTCGCTTTTAGGGAACTCGCGGAGAAAGGACCCCAGATGCTGATGGGCTTCAACTTTGCGGGTTCGGCAGGAGCAGCTCAGAAGGTGGGCTCTATGCTCACATGCGATTTCGTCGCCCTCGCCGCCAAATCGACTGATTTTAAGCGCTTCGACAGAGGGGATGGCGTTGAAATAGATTTCTGCAGTCTCGACGAACTACATGACCTCTACGAGATTTGGGCCAAAACTACCCTTCAGCTACACTACTACCGAACGCCGAAATATCTCCGTTGGCGGTACAGCCACCCTATAAGGCGGAGTAGTTTTTACCGCATTCAGGAAGGAGGCGACACAGGTTATGCAACCGTTAGCCTGGAGCGGGATGGCACCTCTAATGCGCTCTTCCTAGAGGACTACTCCTCGATACTCCACAAACCCCAAGTCCTCTCGGCCTTCATCAAACACGTTTTGGACGAGGGGGAACCGGTCAATGAGGTCTACTTGACTGAGGCTACGGGTTCACAGATGAGTGATGTTGCGCAGCGGTTGGGATTCGTGCCCGATCATTACAACACGTTGATCATGAAGAACATAAGGGGGTTGGAGGAATCTGGGAAAAGACTGTACCGTGACGGGGTTGAGCTGAGTGACATTGGGAACTGGAGAATAGTGTCTTCGGACGTCTTCTAACCCGCACACGCAAATTATTCGAGAGAGAATCATGTAAAACGAGTCTTCAACATAAGCTCATTACGCAGCCAAGAGCTAACCATATGGAGACTCGCTGTCTTCGCGACGCCAGCAGCTGCGTATATGCGCGCGCATAGATTCTCAGGGGGCTTCGTCATGACATCGGGCATCATCTCCCTGATCCATGAGTCGATCGATACCGCCCATCAAATAGACGAAAACCGTCGGGACATATTTAGCCCCCAGTCTATCCTCTGATGCGCGCGCATCTCCCATAGTGATTCGTAACCACGCCTCAAGAGAAGTCACCACGAAGACAAACTCCAAAAAGCTAAATCAGAACAAAAGACACGAATCAGAAAAATAGCTGCGGAAAGAAAATAATCAGGCAGTTTTCCAATAATATATAATAAAAAAAACATATTTCTTAAATTAATTCAGAAAAATTAATTCACAACCTAATTAATTCCGAGAAACCCTGCAAAAATAAAAAAGAGGGTTGCCTAAATGCGCATAAATATTAAGATAGAGCTAAGAGCGAATCAAATTATTTCTAAATAAAAGCTGAGAAAACAAATATGCGGAGGAAACGACGAGTACTTTACAGCCTTCCGCCAAGATGGAGGAATCGTAACGCGCCCGAGAACAGCACCTCGATAGGGGGTAGCGTCGTCGTACTAGGAATGGACCGGTTATTAATTGGAATCGGCGGGCTAGTCCCGGGTGGCCCAAGCATTGAGAACACCTACAAACGAGTCCTCAGTGCGCATATGTTGAGTTTCTCTCCTTGATGGATCTCATCCTGTTGACAGGTAAATTTGATAATAGGGCTTCGTGCCCGTGAATTATTACAAATTGGCTTTTTAACCCTTGAGCCAGTCGACCTCGTCCTCCTCGAGCCCAAGCCACGCGGTGGTGGCCTCCGCCATCACTTTGTCCCTGTACATGAGGCGGATGAGGGGTATGACCTCGGAGACGGCTTCCTTGCTGGAAATGTGGCATTTTATCGCTACCTTGGCAGCGATATCTTGGAGCTTGTGGCGGCTGTAGTAGGTGCGTATATACCTCCACTTTAACTGGGGTGGGCGGAGGTAGGGGATCGACCAGCCATTCCCGCCGCGGAGCCAGGTAGCACCGAGCCCCCTTAGGGTTTCATTCACTCGCCTCCAATCATCCCCCATATACTTGATGGGCTTCACCAGCATCCCCAATGCGGTCTCCTGGGTGACAAAGGCGCTCTGCGGGTACCCGAGCTTCGCAATCGCTGCCATCACCTGCCTCCGGAGGCCTAGTCCCTCACTGTGCCCCCTGCTGAATGCGACGCCGCCCGTCATCGAGTTAAACATGTATTTCTGGAGCCTGTAGCTGCTGCTCCTCGCCCTCTTCTCGAAGATGTCGGCGCGGCTCAGCGCTTCAAGCCCCTCGGAGAGATCCCTCTTGTCGTCAAGGACGAGTGGTAGGTTCTCATATATCCAGTCGAAGAGCTCCTCGTGGTCGATGTATGCCTGCCCTATAGCTTTGCGAGCCTCATAGAGGGTCTTGGCGGCGAAGATGTTGTGAACGAGGGCCGGTGTGTAGGTCTGCCTGTCACGGTGGCCCAGGCCCTCTACGTCCTCGACGGTCACCACCCCCTTCCCGCGGGCGATTGTCTCGAGATCGTTTATCGCGGAGCGGAGGTCCCCCTCGCAGTGAATAGCGAGGGCCTCAAGCGGCTCAGGTGACGCTTCCAACTTCAGCTCCCGCGCTATCTTCTCCAGCTTGGCTACCACGTCCATTGTCGGGACGGGCTTGAACTCTATCGCTATCGCTTTGTCGCGTAGGGGGCGGAACTTCTCATCATTATCCTCAGCGATGGCAGTAGCGATGAGGATGACGGGTGCTCGTGTAGTCTTTATGATGTCCGCGATGGCTGCGATGCCCCCCTGATCCTCGTGGCCACTCACCCCCTCCATCTCGTCGAATAGGATAAGACGCCTCTTCCCGAATATGGTGATGTTCTGCGTCGCAGCGCGCCCTATGAGCTCTTCCATCCGGGTGCGGGTCCTGTAGTCGCTGGCGTTTACCTCGAGGAGGTCGAATCCCAGCTCCTCTGCGAGGACGTGCACGCTGCTCGTCTTCCCCGTGCCGGGCGGGCCATGTAGAAAGACCGCCCGCTCCTTGGGCACCCCCTTCTCCCAGCCGCGAAGCCAGAGCCTGAGCTCATTTACCGCCTCCCTATTGTCGGCTATGTCCGCGGTGCTTCGTGGTCTGAACCTGACCGCCCAGGGTAGCCTATCGGCGCTCAATTTCTTCACTTGCTAGGGCTAATTTAGCGATGAGTGTGCTGAGCTGTATCTCGGGGCGCGCCCCCTGCGTGAGGCGGAAGTCTACCTCACCAACGGTGTCGCTTATCCTCACCTTCCACTTCTCCGGCATCTGCATCCGCATCAGCTCAGAGTAGATCATCCTTAGCACGTCCTCTGCACCGAGGCCTTCGTCGATGAGTAGGCTTCGTAGAATCTCCCGTGCCTCGAGGAACTCGCCCTTCATGCCTAGGTTTATCATGTCGCGGACCCGCTGTGGGCTGACCTTGCCGAGGACGCTGTAGATGGCGATGTCATCGACCTCGCCCTGCGTTGCGGCCGCGGCCTGCAGGAGGTTTGTAGCCTTGCGCATATCCCCACCGCTCGCCTCGAAGACGGCGTCGAGCCCCTCGGGGATGAGTTTGACCCCCTCTTTCTTCGCTATAGTCGTGATGTAGCTCTTCACGTCCTGCTCCGCGAGGGGGCCGAACCTGAAGACGCTGCACCTGCTCTGGATGGGGTCGATGATGTTCTCGCTGTAATTGCCTATAAGGCAGAAGCGGCAAGTGCGGGTGTAGACCTCCATCGTGCGGCGGAGGGCGTGCTGCGCAGCTGTAGTGAGGCTGTCCGCCTCGTCCAGGACGAGTATCTTGAACGAGACATCGCTGGCGATGGCGGCTGTTCGGGCGAAGTTCTTCACCTTCTCCCTGATGACGTCGATGCCGCGCTCGTCGCTTGCATTCAGCTCTAGTATGTAGTTCTGGACGCCGGGGCCGTAGAGGTCACGTGCGAGGCAGAGAATACTCGTTGTTTTACCTACTCCTGCGGGCCCGACGAGCAGTAGGTGGGGGAGATTCTTGTCCTTCACGAAGCTCTTGAACCTCGAGACGATCTCCTCCCTGTCAACCATCTCATCGAGGGATTTGGGTCTGTACTTCTCCGCCCACACACCGCTGCTCATGACGATTCACCTGATAACCCCCGGTGGCGTTTTTTAAGGCTTCTAGGAGGCGGGGAACCGGGGGGAGACGAACGAAACTGACCCAAGGTTTAGAGAAGTTGAACTGAAGTACGTTTAAATTCCAGACCGGATGCCTCTCCGTTTTAGGTGTTTACGAGGAGTGTAAACGATGAGAAGGTACCTGCTTAAGGTAGTGGGAGGATTCGCCCTCTTGGCTGCCATGGCCTATCTTATCGGTACCTTCTCACCATACCCCGAGATGAAAAATCTACCCCTATACACCCTCACGACTGTGTGGAGGATCTTCTTCACCCTAGTGATCTCCGTTGCGTGGGGGGTATCCTTTGGCGTACTCGCGGCGACGAACAAGACGGCTGGAAGGATAATCACCCCGATAGTAGACATCCTATAATCAATCCCCATTCTGGGGTACTTCCCCCTCGCCATAGGGTTCCTCTACGCTTGGGGGGCATGGGGCATCGAGATCTCCGTGATACTTCTGCTATTAACCTCGATGGCCTGGGCTATTTTCTTCGGGGTGCTCGGGGCGATCAGCAGTATACCATCAAACGTGGTTGACTCCTCGATGAGTTTCGGGATAAAGGGGTTGAAGTATACCCGACATATTGTCTTGCCCGCTATTACCCCCGCAGTTGTAGCTGGTGCGAACTTGGCGTGGAGCGACGGCTGGTTCTTCATGATAGCTGCCGAGTACGTCCAGTATCAGAATAAGGTCGTCTCCCCCCATCTGGTGGAGTTGGCTTCCTTCTGGCCCAAGCCGCGTATTACTATAAGGATATGAACCTCGCTGTATTACTTCTCGTCTTCATCACGACCCTCGTTATAGTGATTAACAGCTTAACTTGGCACAAGCTGATGGATAGGGCGAATACGGGGACATTCAAACCGATACTGAGCATAGACCTCTCCGGTGTCGGAAAGTTGGTCGCGGAGCAGGAGTCAAGCATCCTTAACTTTGGCAACATCCACATGCCGAAGGGTTTCACGGTAGTCAACCAGAGGCTTAGGCAGTACTCTCGGTTGGAGAAGGTCATCCTATGGTGTGTTCTAGGCGGGCTACTCCTCTACTTCGTAATACCCGAGTACGAGAATTTCCCGGCGCTGAGTATCGTACAACAGGCATTGTCCTCTCCTCCCGCGGAACAGCTTGGTAATCTACCGATGCTCATCCTGTTAACGATGGGTCGACTCACAGTTGCCTATCTGATCTCCTTAGTGGTTGCGATTGGGCTTGGCGTCCTCGCCGCTGAGAGTAAGCGGGCCGCGTCCCTCATCTATCCCATCTACGACATCGGTCAGGGCGTCCCAATTCTCGCGCTCTTTCCCAGTACTCTTCCTCGGGCTGAGTGGAGTGGTCGGTTCTCAGAGGGTCGCCCTCGAAATAACTTGCATCGTGATGCTTGTTCTCGACATGATCTGGTACATGTTCATCAACGTCACTTCTGCCATCAAGAATATACCCTCAGAGATCAAGGAGGTTGGCGCGATCTTCGGGTTCAAGGGGATTCACAGGATAACCCACCTAATCATCCCCTCGATTCTCCCCGCCATTGTAACTGGGAGCATACTCTCCTGGGGTACCGGCTGGAACACTATTATCTTCTCGGAGTACCTCCCTTCGACGGAGCCGGGTGTGCCCGCTGTATCAATCCCAGGCCTTGGCTCCCTGCTCGACCAATCAATCTATACATACGGCAATATCATTGTGCTGCTCTTCCTGCTGGTTATAATATGCATTATAGTCCTATCTATGGAGGGCCTGATCTGGAGGCGCCTCATCAAACGTTTCGAGAAATACAAGATTGAGGTCGGCTAATATGTCTGTGCTTGAAGCAAAACACGTCAGAAAGGTCTTTAAAGAGGAAAAGAACGAGACCCTCGCCCTCGACGACGTTAACTTCACCGTGGAGAACGGGGAGTTCGTCCTACTAGTCGGCCCATCCGGCTGTGGCAAGTCCACCATGCTGAGAATCATCGCCGGGTTGGAACACGCAACCTCTGGCGAGGTCATCTTCGAGGGTAAACCTATAACGCAGCCGAACCCGAAGATATCTATGGTCTTCCAGCTGTTCGGGCTGCTCCCCTGGAAGACGGCGGAGGAAAACGTCGAGGTCCCACTCGAGATACTGGGTTTCCAGAAGAAGGAGCGCGCCGAGGCTGCGAAATCCTACCTGAAGATGGTTCACCTCGAGGGATTCGAGAACACTTACCCACACGACCTCTCCGGCGGGATGAAGCAGCGCGTCGGCATCGCACGCGCCCTCGCCTTAAAGCCCGATATCCTCCTCATGGACGAGCCATTCAGCAGCCTCGATGAGTTGACCGCAAAGACGCTGAGAGATCTTACACTCAGCATTTGGCGGAAGAAGGACGAACCGCCGGACAGCATCTTGATGGTCAGCCACAACGTCGAGGAGGCCGTCTATATTGCGGACCGGGTAATAGTCATGTCCGGTAGGCCGGGCCACGTAGTCGGCGACGTAAAGATAGACATCCCTCGCCCGAGATCGGAGCACATTCGTGACCCCATCTACTTCCACTTCGTCGACGAGGTCATGGAAATGTTAAACGTTGGCAGCGAAAAGCGATAAGCAGACCACCCGTTAACCATTTTACTGTAATTATTACAAAAACTCGGTCCGTTTAGAGACCTAATCTGTTTTTTATACGCCTTGGGCACCAGTCATAGACATGGCTAAAGTCAAACCCTTTATAATCGGGACTAGGAACGCTGGCGAGTTCCTACACGCAGGCGCAAAGGTGCTAAGCAATGGTGGCTCAGCGATCGACGCGGTCGAGGCTTCAACTAAGCTCGTGGAAGCGAACCCAAAGGATGATAGCGTCGGCTACGGGGGCGTACCCAACCTCCTCGGCAAGGTCGAGCTGGACGCAAGCATCATGGACGGCAAGACCCTGAAGACCGGTGCCGTAGGCGCCGTGAAAAGCTACATGCACGTCATAAGCATCGCCAGGATGGTGATGGAGAAGACCCCACACGTAATGCTCGTGGGCAATGGCGCGGAACTATTCGCAAAGTCGATGGGCTTCAAGAAGCAGAACCTCCTCACGAAGGAGTCGAAGGCCGCGTACCAGAGCTTCCTGACGAAGTACGCGAACCTGCCCAAAGAAGGTGAGAAGCCCTGGTACGTAAACTACGACGTCGACTTCGGCCTACGCGGTTGGTACGACAAATTGACTGACAAGCAGCATGGCACCGTCAACATCATGGCGATCGACAAGAACAGCGACATCTGCAGCGGCGTCAGCACGAGTGGAACCGCCTTCAAGTTCCCGGGGCGCCTCGGGGACAGCCCGATAATCGGAGCGGGCAACTATTGCGATAACCGCTTCGGTGCCGCGGCTTGCACAGGACGCGGTGAGCTCGCGATACGCCTCAGCCTCGCCAGGACCATCCTCAGCTATATGGAGAACGGCATGACTGTCCGCGAGGCGTGCGCACGCGGCATGAAGGACATAAACGAGCTTGGCGAGAAGGGCGGAATGAACTGCCTCGCCATGGACAACAAGGGCAACACCATGAGCGCCTCCACCAGCCGGGAGAACACCCACTGGTACATGGACGTCGACTCCAAGGCGGCCGAGCAGCGCAAGGGTATCTACATCCCGGAGTAGAGACGATGTCAAAGTCCCCCTATGACACGAAGAAGATAACGCCCAGCCTCTACGGCGACCGAAGCCCAGTCGAGGGCAAGGTGGTCGCAATCCTCCACATCAACTTCAAGGACCGCGGCCTCAAGCTCATCGACACGAAGAGCCGAGCCGTCCTCAAGCATGAGATACACGAGATAATGATCACTGATGAGAAGAAGGTGGCCCCCGGCGGGGGCGCTGATAGGGTCGCTGCGGTCGCCTTCTTCGAGATCAAAAAGGGTGGCCTGATCGTAACGGGGGACAAGGTCACAGCTGCTGGGACTAAGATAGGCGACCTGGTCGGCTACGACGAGAACCACATGCCGAATCACTTAGGCATAATCCTCTGGGCGCCAACACTCGACGAGCCAGCGCTCACCGTGGGCGACATGATAGTCTTCCACAGACCCGGTTAGCCCTTTTCCGGCGCTCCTACCCCGAATGTCCCCGAGGTGTCCTCGACCTTCTTGCAGGCACCGTAGCACATCCTGAGACTTGAGGGCATCAGCATGAAGCGTTTAGCCTCAACGATCTTCACGGACGCCTTATTTAGCTCGGGTATGCCTATCCACAGCTTCCTCCCGTCGACCTTCGACGAGAGGGCGTTCAGGAGCGGTTCGGCGTAATCGGAGTGCTTCGGGTCGCATATCCACGGACCCACCCTCACATTTGAGAGACCTGGCTTCGCCATGATGAAGCCGTGCAGCACGCCGCCCTTCGAAGCCTTGAAGCAGAGCTCGGGGAAGTCGTGCTGGACCCTTCTCAGCTTTTGCGCCCTGTCGAGGCCGAAGAAGTGCCTGTCGAGTGCTGCGACTTTTTCGAGGTCCTCCCTCACCATGGGCTCTATGCTGTGATGCGGTGCCTTAGCAGCAACGCCATTGTATCTGAGTGACCAGTACTCACCCTTGAAGCCGAGGCGCTCGTAGAGGGGGATCGCCTTCTGGACCCCGTCGAGCCTGATCGTCCCGGCCCCCTCCGAGGTAAGCCTCGCGATGGCGTGCTTCATCAGCGCTGCACCAATCCCCCCTCCCCTTGTCTCTGCGGACACAATGAGATTTCCGATGAACCCCACGTCACCATAGAAGTAACTATTCACGATCCCCAAGTCCACACCGTTCTGGCTAGCGATGAAGCAACCCCCAGGTTCGTAGTAGAGGCTTCTCTCCGCGTCGGCACGGGTGTTCCCCCAGCCGACCAACTCCTGGAGCCTCATCACGAAGTCGATATCCCCATGTGTCATGACCCTGATCTCGGGCAGACTCATAGAGTCAAACTTCATCCGAGGGTCTATAAAGGGGTTCGCTCAGGCATCCCCACGCTGTTCTAAGGCCTGTAGGATGAGGTCCCTGAAGAAGTCCTCCCTCAGCTCACCACCGTGTCCGAATCCTATGCAGCGGGTGTCGAACCTGATCTCGAAGCTCCTGCCGTCCCTCTCGATCCAGAACGGGTACGTCCTACAGAGCAGGGCTCGATTCGGGTAGACCCTGCAACCCTCCTTCGTGAGGTTGACGCACGCGCCACCCGCCTTCTTCATCTCAGCGACGAAGGGCGCCTCCCCCTTCACATCCACCTTGAACTCCTTCTCTCCCGCCTTCTCGAGCCTCTCGATGTCTGATGAGAGAAGTAGCACCTTCCTCGGCCGGTGTGAGGCGTCCTTGCAGCAGGCTCCGCAGCGCTTACATCCCCACCTGATGCTCTTTGGGTAATAGAACTCGTATTCGCCGGTGGGCGTCGTGAGCCTTCCTCTGGCGTAGGGGATGACTATCTCGTCCCCCTTTGTCGTTATTCCCTTTTTCTTTCCCATGGGTTATACGTGCTCCTTCGGTGTAGCCTCGGCCACGGAGGCTTCGGCTAGGACCTGTAGTGGGTCGAGGACCGGTACGGGGAGGTCACTGTTTTTAAGGACGAGGCTCACTTCCGTGCAACCGCAGATTATCATCTCCGCTCCGGCAGCTACCAGTTCATTAGCTACGCCTCGGAGCAGGAAGCCGCCGTCAATGAGATTACCCGCCTTTATACACTGATAGATCGCCTTCATGACATTCGCCTGATTATCGGGCGTCGGCTGGAGCATCTCGATCCCCACCTCCGCGTATGCCATGGAGTAGAGGCCGCTCCTCACTGTCCCGTCGGTGGCGAGGAGCCCCGCCCTCTTAATCTTGGGGTACAGACTTTTCGCCCTCCCGGCTGATAGCTTTATCATGTTGAGTATGGGCACCCGCAGCTCCTTCTGGAGTGGCTCTAGGAAGTAGTGGGCCGTGTTGCAGGGTATAATTATGAAGTCGGCACCCGCCTCCTCGAGCCTCTTCCCCGCCCGAATCAGCTCAGGCAGGGGGCTTGGGCCTGTCCCGATTATCGCCGCCGTCCTATCGGGGATCTTGGAATTGCTGTAGATGATGACGCGTGGGTGGTCCTGGTCCCTCTTCGCCGGGGTGGCCCTTATTATCCTCATATAGAGGTCCGCCGTCGCCTCGGGTCCCATCCCCCCGAGTATCCCTATGATCTTCTCCGACAACTCGGCACTCCAGAGTGAGAGTGGACGGCTAAAGTTAACGCTTATCCCTCTCACGTATGAGCTGGATAACTGAGACCAGTCCCAGAATCACTGCGATGGCGTAGACGACTATTGAGACCTGGAATATCTCGGGGGTGAAGACGCTCTGGGTAGCTAGTATCACTAGGCTCATCCCGATGACTATAGACGCCATCACTAGTCCTAGGAGTATCTTGTAGGAAGCCCGGTCTACGGCGTTCCCAAGCATATCAACGTCGTCGTGCGCTATCTTGAACGTGATAGTGCCCGTAGAGAGCCTCTTAAAGAAGGCGTTTAAATTATCGGGCAGATCCTTCGCGCTCTGGAACGCCTCTATAAGGTCGAAGCCAGCCTTCGCGATGTTCGCCTGGTTCAACACCCTTTTCCTGAAGACGCCGGTGATTATGGGCTTAACCTCCTCCATGAAGTTAAAATCGGGGTTCAGCTTGTAGCCGTCGTCCTCGACCATGATTATGACCTTGATCATGAGCATGGTGACCATCGGGACCTTAATCCTGTACTTCCTCAGGGCGGAGACAACGCCATCGAAGGCGTCCGAGCCGTCGCTCGCGGCTTGGCCATCGCTCTGCACGACGGCGAGATAGAGGTCGTCCTTGAAGGCATCCAACCACTGATCCCGTATCCTGACCCCAATAGAGTCAAAGACCTCAACCAGGTCGTCAACGTCCTTGTCGACTATGGCGACGAGCATCTTGAGAAGGAGGTCCCTCTTCTCGGGTCGGAGCACCCCGATGAGGCCGAAGTCGAGGAAGATTAACTCCCCGCTTGTGTTTACGAGCAGGTTACCCGAGTGTGGGTCGCCGTGGAAAAAGCCGTCCTCGAATATCTGCTTCATGTAGGCTCTGAACTCGAGATCGGCGATCTCCTTCGGGTCAACTCCAAGCTTCTCTATTAGATCAACCCTGTCGATCCTCACTCCCTTCATGTACTCCATCACGAGGAGGCGGGTCCCAGAATACTCCCAGAAGATCTTGGGTATCCTGATCTTATCGAATCCCCTCATGTTCTTGGCGATTAGCTCAGCGTTCCTGCCGTCTTTTGTGAAGTCGAGTTCGGAGAGTATCTGGCGTGCGAAGTCCACGACCATGGAGGGGAAGTTGAATATCTGGAGTTCGCTGGATGTCTGCTCAGCACGATCAGCGATCGCCTTGAGGATTCGAAGGTCCGTCTCGATCTGGTCTTTTATTCCCGGGCGCTGGACCTTCAGGACCACGACTGTCCCATCCTTCAACTTGGCGTGGTGCACCTGACTGAGGCTAGCAGCTGCGAAGGGGCGCTTGTTGAGGTAGACGAAGGTCTCCTCGATGTTCCCGCAGTACTCCTCGATCGTGGGCTTGACCCGATCGAAGGCCACTGGTTCGACCTTGTCAGTGAGTTGCTTCAGCTCCTCGATCAGATCCGGTGTCAGCAGCTCCCGCCGCGTGCTCATTATCTGCCCGAACTTGACGAATGTGGGCCCCATCTCCTGGATGGCGAGGCGCACCCTCCGATTCACGCTTAAATTCAAGGTCTCCGATTTCTGTCTGCGGAGACGCCACTGGATTGTGTTGGGGAGAATGTCAGCCACGGCTACCTCGAAGCCATACTTTACGAGGATGGCGGCGATCTGCTCGTAGCGTTTCAGTGGTAGCGCCATGATTGATATCGGTGGAAGGCATAGATTAAAACATGATAGAAAAGACGTGCTTCGTGTTGAAACACGTTGTTTTTCCGGGGTTCGTTTAGATGTGTAATGGAGTAGCGAAGGTCTAGGATGAGGGCTGGATTTGAGGAAGTACCTGGTGTTCGTGGTCCTGACCCTCATCGCCGCGCTGGCCATCGTCATGTCGCCTGGGAGTCAGGCCAAGTCTAGCAACCCCTGCTCTTCCTGCCACTCCGCCTCCCGTTCCCAGTACATCGATATACTCGAAGGGAACCCCGGGAACCAGATCCCGGTATCCATCAACGTCGGTGAGACGAAGACCGTAACTGTCGTCATACAGAATGAGGTCAGCACCCAGGTGTACAACACGCTGGGATATGTTTCTGCGACGTTGACGTCTCAGAACGGGCACTTCAGTGTAGGTACACCCACAATAAGCTTGGGGACGATAAATCCGGGGACGAAGACGGCGACGTGGAAGATAACGGGGGTATCCTCGGGCTCTGACACACTGATAATTACGGCGCGAGGGACGAATCCCCACCAAAACCTATTGCTAAGTGACGTCTATACGCCTTCGGCTACCATAACGGTCGTGGGGGCGGCACCACCACCGCCTTACACGGTCACTGTGACTGCTACGGACTCGGCGACGTCTGCTAAGTTACAGGGGGCATCCATGGCTCTGGGGGACTCTGTGAAGACGACGGACGCGAACGGTGCGGCGACCTTCACAACAGTCGCCGGCACGTTCACCCTTTCCATCTCGAAGACCGGTTACTCTCCCCTAAGCGAATCCCTCGCCGTGACAACCTCAACTAGCATCGCTCGGAGTCTAAAGGCGGAGCTTGTCCCGCCACCGACCTACTCTGTCTTCGTGACCGTCATAGACTCGACGAACTCATCAAGATTGGTCGGTGCGAACGTGATCCTCGGCTCACAGCAGCAGGTCACAAACCCGAACGGCGTCTCCACATTCACGGTCCAGGCCAGTATGTATCCCCTCCAGATCAGTAAAGTGGGGTATAACCATACGAGCGAGACACTCGTGGTCAGTGGGGACCTGAGCATCAACCGAAGCCTGACCCCGACACCCGTTGCACCGAAATTCGTCGTAGCGATAAGGGTCTCAGGTGCTACGTCTAATGCGCCAATATCGGATGCGAACGTGACCTTCGGTGGAGTGACTCAGTTCACGGGCGCTGACGGCATTTCGTCCTTCACTGTGCTCGCCGGGACGTATCAACTTGAGATCGTTAAAGAGGGATACAATTCATGGAGCGAGACCGTCCCGATAAACAACAGCATAAGTCTGAGCAGGGGCATCTCCGCCACCCCTCTGCCACCGGCGACTGACCTCAACCCATTAATGGCTTTCATCTATCCGCCGCTCTCCGTCACCGCCTTCGCGCTCGTATACACGTTCGCGGCCTACATCCTGATGAAGAGGGAGCGGACAATGATTCTCAACCGCATAGGATTCGCGGCGTGGGTAGTCGCTCTACTCGCCATGATAGACGGGCTTGTTTGGGGAAGGGCATCTACCACCTTCTTCACCTGGGTCCCCGACCCGACGACTATACTCTACTTCTTTGTTCTTGTCTCAGCTACGATGATGCTCTTCGGTGAAGGGAAGACGACGCTATCTAAGCTCCTCGTTGTTGCCTCCTGCATTCCACCAGCACTTATTCTCCCATACTACTTCAGCCTGGTCAGCCTAGTCCTACTGATCTTGGTCACTGCCTTCAGGTTCGACGCAGGTCTCACTGAGGCGAAGTCGCCCCAGGTCGTGCACAGACGCATGATAGCGTCTAAGCTGAACCGCGTCATATCGTGGTTATTCATCGTCTTCTCCCTGTTTTCGCTTTCCACGGGGTACATCATGACGCGTCTGAACCTCGACGTGGACGTCACATTTCAAATACACGAGCTTCTGGGGTACTCGTTCGCAGCGCTACTGGTGGTCCACGTGCTCCTCACCCTTCTTGCGGGTTATCCGTGGAGGATAGTTCTGAGGAACCTTCGCGACAGGAGGACCGCGTGGTCCATCGCTATGTTCCTGCAGGTAGTAACCGCGTTGCTTCTGATCATCTTCTCGGGTGCCCAGGTGCTTACGGGGCTTGGGTGGGCATTCCCAATCGTGGCCTCGATCGTGCCGATACTGCTACACATAAGGATAGACGAGTTGCTATTCTCCACGCTTATTGTTCACGGAGCGGTCGGCGTGAAGTTCGCCCTGACAAGGCGAAGGATCAAGGTACCGAGAATCGACTACATCCTAGTCCTTGTCTCGGTCGTCGCCATCGCGCTTGTGTTCCTTTACCGGCTTTGACGCCTTTTTCTTCCCATCCGAGAAGGTCGACGGTATAGACATGATTATTCCGAGGCTCATCAGTGCGCTCCCCCACCAGATGACATTGACGAGAGGCTTAGTCGAAACCTGCAAGGTCAATATGGCAGGAGGGTTATTCAAGCCGATTATCGCGCTGAAGAGTGAGTTGTAGGCCGCCTGGTCGAGGTTGAGGTTGACATAGATGTCGGTCACGCCGTCCCCGAGTACCGTGGGGTGGGCGACAAGCCCGTAGTTGGAGAAGTATTGCCCGACGAGGACGCCACTATACGTCCTCCCCGCGAATGTGGAGTGCAGGGGGACGCTCATCGACGACTGCTCCGGGGCGACCATATTGATCTCCGCGATGTAGACACTCCCCGAGCCGAGTCCCATGGTCACGTTCCCGACCGAGAGGTCCACACCGAGAGCGCCACTGGACTCGGCAGCTCCTACGGTCACCGACTGTGGATCGGGGCTCATCGAGGAGCTCACGAAAACCCCGAACAGCACGACTATGACGCCGAGATGCATGATCTGCCTACCCGTGAGGGTGATGGACCTGTTCTTGACGATCACCGTGAGAACTCCAATCGTAGCCGTTATCGCTACCACTATTAGAAGCGGCAGCAAAGCGTTTACGACTGGGAATGCCGATGGGAACTCGAATAAAATGAAGATCAGCGAGGCCAAAGCTGTAGCTACCAACGCGCCTAGCCTCAGCCTTATCGATTTGCCACTAGCATTGCAGAATAGAGAGGTGACCACGAAGGCTAGGATGAAAGGCATAGAGACGTAGTTGTAGAACTCGATGCTCGTGGAAGCAACGACCCCTGTCACGTTCTGGGCGGTTGGGATGATCACTCCGGCGAAGCAAACACAGAAGATCCCCATCAGGGCTAATTGGTTGGCAAACATCATCTTTCCCTGCAGAGACGTTTGGCTGCTCGGCCAGCTTATGAGGGGCTTCCCGAGCTTATTCTTGAGGTAGAAGAAGTAAGCCGTCGCGGCGATTATGCAGACGAGGAGGGCGGGGCCCGCTGGGGAGAAGGCGTAGGCGTGAACCGAGTTAAGGAGCCCTCCTTTGGTAAGGGCGCTAAGGAAGAGTAGAGAGTCAAAGCTCAGGACCACCATCAATTCCTTGAAGAGGTCCTTCCGAGGTCCAGTTGAAGCCCCGTGGAAGTACGTCGTGAGCGCGAGCCAGGGCAGCAGGCTCGCCGTCTCGACTGGGTCCCACGACCAATAGCCGCCCCAACCGAGAACCTGGTAGGCCCAGAGCCCCCCGAGGGTTATTCCAACTGTGAGCAGAAGCCACCCAGACTTCAGGGAGAGGCCTAGGAGCTTCTCCTGCTCAGTGCCTGTTTCCATCCCGGCGAGGGTGAGGGCGAACGCGAGGACCACGAAGGCGTACCCGGCGAAGACGATGAGTGGGTGGTAAAACATCCAGATTGATTGGAGCTGGGGATTGAGCCCCATCCCGTCCGGTGGTGTAACACTAAGCCGCTGGAACGGTCCCTTGAATAGCGTTAGGACCATGAAGTAAAGGAAGAGCAGCCCGAGGAGCTTCGGCGTGGAAGTATCCCTGGATTGAGCGCTCTGCATATAGAGCCGGTATCCGATGTAGGATACCCCTATGAAGAACGCGATTATGAGCAGACTACCCGATGAGCCGCCCCACGAAGCAAAGAGCTTCAGCATCCAAGGTAGGCTTGAGCTGCTGTAGTCGTAGACCTGCTGGATGGAGAAGTCTGAAGTGAAGAACGCCTTGATGAATAAGATGTAGTATGCGACGAACATAGCGAACCCAAGGGCCGATAGACCGACGCCAAACCCGCGCCTTGTCCCGCCTCGGCGTGTGAATAGGACTATGTCAACGACGACGAGGACGATGGCGATAATTAATATGATATCTTCAGCTTCCATAGCTAAATTACACCATTACTCCCGATGGGATTCGTCGGGAATGTTCCCTGATAAATGTTCGTTGCGGGGATTCAAAACATCGAGTATTACAAGGATTCGCTTCTTTTGTTGGTGGTGGGCCGGGCCGGACTTGAACCGGCGACTTCCGCCGCGTAAGGGCGGCGTCCTACCGTGCTGGACGACCGGCCCCCATCCGGTGAAAGGAGTTGCAGGAAGTTTAAAACCGTTAGGCTAGAGACGGTAGAGCCTCCTCGCGTTCCCCGCTAGGAAGATCTTCCCAATGCCAATAGCATCCTCCTCTCCGAACCCCTCGTGCCGTACAAGCTCGCCTAGCACAGAGGCTAGGGCCCTCTTCGTGTATACTGCGGAGAACCAGTACAACTCGGGAATGTTGAATCCGTCCGAGCCGTACATTATCTTTGTGGTAGGCGCCATCTCGAATAGGCTGAGAAGCCTGCTCCTGAGCCCGACAGAGACGATCGGGATCGTCTCGCTGAGATCGATGTAGACATTCGGGTAAGCGTTGGCGAGGAAGGCGGCCTCCTCCATGTAGGGGTAACCCCCGTGGGTGAGGACGATGCTCACCTCCCGCGCTACGGAGTTCTGGAGTAGGTCGTATAGGAGTGACGGGTCTGCGATCACTAGGCCCATGGACGGGCTGTCTCCCATGCCAGTGTGTATCTGGAATGGGACGCCTAGGCGTCTTGCCTCCTCCACGCCGACCCTCAGGAAGCTGTCGTAGACCGATTTGTTCCTCTCGGACAGCACAGCACTAGGCTTCTTGCTTTTCCTCACCAGCGAGATCATCTCCTCCCATGATCGCTTCAGTGTCCTCCTCCCAACTCCTCACGGCGAGGCCGGTCCGGTAGGCGATCACCGACTTTAAAGCGATGCATCCATCCGAGACCGCGACCCCTATTTGGGACCGGAAATCCTCGACGGCCTGATCGTATGGGACAAGCCCCTTCAGTAGCCCGTGGATCGCGACCTAGAGCCTGAATATCTCGCGGACTGCCCTGCCTATCATCTCGGAGAAGTCTTCTAGGTCGATCTCGTAACCGACGAACTCCTTGAAGGGGTAACCCGAGTCAACGAGAAGGGTCTCCAGGCCTCCCTCGTCGAAGAGCATCTGGATGTACCGTGAAAGATCGGATTCTATCCTCTTATGCCTCTCCGCGATTATTTTCTCATCACCGCGCAAACTCATGACCTGCCCCAGCTCCGGCATTACTAAGCGGTAGAGCATCGTGGATGTGAGATCCTCTTTCCTCTGGGGGATGTCGCTGAGAGTTAGGTAGGCTTCGAATGGCTTTGTTTCCTTTTCGGGGAGGAAGGGGTGGCAGTGGGCGTCCACGACGGGGCAGCTCACGAAGCTCAGGTTGACCATGAACTGTGGTTACGCATTAGTAGATATGAAATTACCCGCTAACGCTCCAAGGGGGCGGGGTAACCCATCCAAGCATAAAAAGAGCTTCCCTGATCAGAGCATCCATAAAACCGCACCGACTCCCCACAATAATGCGCGCGCATACTGCTAGAACTTGTCGCCGAGGACCGCCGTCATCTCCTTATGGAGATCCTGAACCCTTTTGATGGCAGGGTGATCGTTCCCAAGTTCCTGGGCGAAGTTGTCGATAGTCGAGTCTATCCCCACCTCATGCGCCCCCTCTATGAGCTTGTCGGCGTAGCAAACGATCTTCTCCTCGAGGGTCTCGGGGATGTAGCTCCCCCTGGGCAGCTTGTTCCTTCGCGCCTCCTCCTGCGAGAGGCCGGCCCCAACGTGGCGCTCGATTATATGTGCGAGCTCCATCGGCATATCAAGCTGTCTTGCCATCTGACCCCCGACCGCGCCGTGCTCTATCCCGTGAGTCCTGCCCCTTCCCAAGTCATGGAGCAGGGCCCCAGACTCCACGAGCCTGAGGTCCACCCTATACCCCTTACTCTTGAAGACGTTGGCGATCCTCATCGCCACCCTCGTCACGTTTATGCAATGCTCGACGACGCCGTTGCTGCAGCCTGCCTTCCTAAGGATCTGGATGCACTCATCCCTGGAAGGGAGACTCAGGCCTCTAACTCCTCCTTGATCTCTGAAATCTTATTCTCGAGGAACTCGACTATCTCCACGTTGTCGAGGCGGTGAAGCGGCTCCCCACAAGTGGGGCACCTGAACACGGTTTCCATCGCTGTCTCAAATGTCGTCTTCGGGCACGTCGGGTTCCCGCAGTGGTAGAACTCGTGAAGCCTCTCGAATTCCAGCCTCGTCTCCAGCTTCTTCAGGATCTTCTGCTTCATTCCATGTATGTAGGCCTCGACGAGCTCGGGCTGGAGGCGCCACTGGAAGATGAACCAGCCAGTCTCCTTGTCCCTGAACCTCTTCGAGGTAACGAGGCTGTGATTGTAGAACTTGTAAAGAAGTTTACGGACATCATTAATCTGGATGTTCGTCGCTGCGCTTATGTCCTCAACGGTTATGTCCTGCTTGTCTTTGAGGACCTTGATGACCTCAACGCCCTGCTCGCCCCCCAGTACGTTGGCGATTCCATACAGGGTCTCGTCGCTCACGGTCATCAACGCTTCAAAGCTCCTATGTATACTCCTACCCGGGCAACTTAAATGTTTAAACTCGCCTACTCGCGGTTTTGAGCTTTTTACCATTTGCCTGCGGGACAACAGTGAGGCGAGCACCCGAGAACTCTCGCTTCAGTTCACTCCCCTGGTATAGCTCGTGTAAGAAGAGGGCGAGGGCGCTTACCTCCGAGTGCGGCTGCCCCGTCACGGCTACGTTCCAGTCGGCTGCTCCGTAGACCTCCCCCGGCACCTTTGCGCCGCCCACGACGACTAACTTCGGCGACGGGTCGGAGCGGATATCATCAACGACATCCTGGTAAGGCAATCCGTACATAGTGAGGTGGACGATCTTCCCCTTCCAATCAGCGAAGACATTCTTCCAGCCTCCGGCATATTCGAGGGTGAAGTCTCCACCCCAGTCGGCGGTTATCTTCCTGATAGACTCCTCAAGGAAAGGGTCCTGGGTGCCCGTGTAGTACGCATTCTTTGCGCCGAACGTGCGAGCGGCGAGGAGAAGGTGAGTGGAAACCCTCTTGTCTCTTGATGGCCTGTGGCCAAGGCGTAGAACGACAACCTCCTGATCCTTCTCGGTCATGTCGTCGCTTCAGACTACAGGCAGCGTGGCCGATAAAAGGGTTGAGCCCCCTGCACCATTTTTAAGCCTAACCTCATATAATGTCTGGATCGCCCTTGGCTGAGCAGATCGAGCACGTTGAGGCACTACCACTCATCGCGAAAAGGCGGTGGCTCGGGATAATAATACCCGCCATAAACTTCCCCCTCTTCGCCTTCAGCGCTTACACAACAGTTACCATGTACCTCGCTGGCATTCCAACCAGCTCTGAGGACTTCATCAGCAATATACTCGTTATGGTTGCGACCATCGGCCTCGGCCTCCTGCTCCCCCTCTGGGTGCCAGTCTACACGAGCAACTACACCCTCGAGGTGGGCGGCCTCAAGATCAACAGGCTACTCAAGAAAAGCGTCCTCCTCCCCTACAACGCGATAGCGCGCACAGAGGTCTACATTCGTGAGCCCGGCGAGATCCCCGAGGACGCCATAAAGTACACTAGGGATAACGCCGAGAAGCTCAAGAAGACCGGCTTCGGATTCGTGGACTTTACGAATTCGGAGTCGAACATCGTCCTCCTCATGTCGGGGCGAAAGATCTACATGATTTCCCCCGCCAAGCCACGTGCTTTCTTAAAGAGCCTTAAGAAGAGGTCCCCCAAGCTCACAGCGAAGATCGTCGAGCTGAACGCCAAGGGAAAGAACATACAGGAGCTTGAGTGAGTTGGCGCCGATCGAAGGTGATATTAAGAAGATACTGGCGCAGACCAAGATCAAGGAAAACCCTGACGACTACTCGATCGTATTCATAGACCCCAGTCAGAGGGATAAGGCCTGGAACGCTGTGAAGAGTCTCCCGCCTTTCACTTCCTACACCATCACAGCCGACGAGGTGTCCCTAGTCATCTGCACGAACGACTGGGTGAAGATGAAGAAAAGCTTCCCGGGGCACAGAGAGGAAGGACCCTACAGGCTGATCACGTTTGACATCATTCTGGACCTCTCGATAGTTGGCTTCCTATCCGTTGTGTCGACGGTCCTGGCAGAATCAGGGGTTAGTGTGTACGCCATCTCGACCTACCTCAAGGATCATATACTAGTTAAGAAAGGGGACGCTAAGAAAGCTGTCGCAGTACTAAACGGATTGATGTCTAAAACCTGAGCTGGTTAGATACCCCGCGCACGCGGGAGGGCATGGTCAGCGCATTCATATCAAAGAGCATCAGCTTCATCGCATTGATGGCAGCACTTGGAAATGTACTATTATTCATCTCAATACAACTTTCCCCAATCGCCCCCCAGATTCCACTTGGACCTATAAGTTTCTAACTTGCTTTCGACTTCTCCCACCTCGCCACCTTCATAACCGCACTTGTCGGCGGCCCCATCATTGGTGGGCTTGTTGGACTAGTCGGCGGGGTGGTTGCAGCCTTCCAATTGGTAACATCCTCAATGGTATATGTCTCCCATTAGGAAAAGCAATGACCGGAGTCGCTACAGGTTTCCTCAGCAACAGATTAAAGCGCGCGCGCAAGTGGCGGCTAGTTTCACTTTTCATTCTAGCGATTTATCTAGCGAAGTAGTTAAAACTCTAGTCTGTAGAATAATGTTGAATTTAGGAGGGGGTTGATTTATGTGTGTCATAAATGCGTACACCCATATCTCAATAGCCCAACCTTCCCTCTCAAATACAAATAAGCTTGTAAAAAGTGAGCCCAGGTGATGCCCTATGATTAGTGTACTCTATATTGAGTCAGATGGAGATTTTAGAGGGCTCTTAAAGCGTCGAATCGAGGAGGCAGACTCGTCATTTCACCTCGAAACAGTCATAAATGGTTCCGAAGCGATAACGGAGATTGAGATCCAATACTTCGATTGTATATTGATCGGGCAAAGTCAATCACTAAACTCATTTGAGTTGTCTAAAACTATTAGGGGCGCGACGAATGTACCAATACTAATCTATGCACTAGAAGATTCGGAGAATTTAGTCTCACGTTCTTACGACGCGGGTGCGGATGAATTTATTATAAGACCTTCACTTGATCATCCTCTCGACCTTGTACTAAGAATAAAGATGTTAGTTGATAGACGGCGTGTTGAGGATCTGGCACTTGCGATCTCTACTGCAGGAAAGTATGCAGTCGCAGTGGAGGTTGAGGGCAATATAATATATGTCAATCCCCCATTCGAACAGCTTGTCGTTAAGAATTCCTCTGAAATTATAAGTAAAAGCCTGACCTCATTTGTACCTATTTCGGAAAAAAATAATTTGCTAAAAATGCTCAAGAGTGGAGGAGAATCCACTCTAACCGTTCTCCGACAAAATGCTTCAAGTCGAAAATGCAGAGTTCAAATTACAACTACGAAGCTTCAGGGTAAAGAAGCCTCGATTGCCGTTGTTGAAGACGTCACTGAACTAATAGAACGAGAGAATCGGCAGCGCTCTCTACATACACTAGCTTCTAGAATACTACAATCTCGAAGTATAGAGGAACTAGCAAAGAATACCCTTGACTCAATCGAGATAGAATTTGACTCAGAAGTCATCAGCTATTTGATTGTTGATGGAGATGACCTCATCTGCGTTGAACGTCGATGGCGAGCCCGTGGATTAAGGATGTCGATAAACAGCGGTAATACTATGGGAAGAGCGGTCCGCGAAGGAAAACCTGTTGGTGTTAAAGACTTTCGCAAGGAGCCTTCCCTGCTTGAGGACTCTACTCCTAGATCAGGCATCTCAATACCCGTTAAACAAAAGGACAACGTAGTAGCTGTAATCGATTTACGTAGTAGTCGAGAGGATGCGTTCACAGAAACAGACGTCGATATACTCACATCACTATCGGCTTATATCGGCAGTGTTCACAAGGTTATAGATGACCTCAGATTAGCAGAGAGCTCCGAGACACAGTACCGAAAGCTCTTAGATGCCTTTAACGACGCAGTATTCGTACTCGATGATTTCCATTATCTATATGTTAACAAACGAGGAGCCGATCTACTCGGATACTCCGACCCATCTGAGATTATTGGTATAGACATCTACAAACATGTCTCCCCTGAGTATCGTGACTTGGTGAAAACCCGGTTACAAGCGCGCCTAATTGGTGAGAATATTCCATCAAACTATGAGATCAAACTCGTTAAGGTTGATGGAACAACGATCGACATAGAGGTAGACGCGTCTAGGATAATCTTTGAGGGAAAGCCAGCATCGCTAACCATCGAGAAAGATGTAACCGCGCAGAAACAGAAACAAATCCAACACGATAAACGCACAGCTGATTTGGAGTCGCAAATCGAGAAACGGACACAGGAACTCCTAGAGGCTCAGCAATTCGCCGCTGCAGGGAGGATGGCTAGCATGGTTGGCCACGACCTCAGAAGTCCACTTCAATCTATTAAAAACGCTGCTTACCTAGTGCGTCGTCAACCAACTAGATCCGATGAAATGTTAAACTCAATAGAATCTTCTGTAGACCGCGCACTTGCAATGCTCGAGGAGCTTAGACATCAAACAAGGGAGACACCTCTTAAAGAGGAAGCTGTGGATCTGCCCGCAATAGTTATGGGTATTATTAAGGATACGCCGATTAGCGAGGGTATCCAAGTCGACATGAGACTCGACCCTTCCATCAAGGTTGTAAGGTTAGACCCCCTAAAGATCAGAAGAGTCATTGAGAATTTGGTGAGAAACGCTCTCGATGCAATGCTTAACGGGGGACGACTAACAATCGAGACGAAGTCGGAGGGAGATTATTTCAATATACTCATTACTGATACCGGGGTTGGGATACCAAAGGAAAATTTCCCGAACTTATTCAAATCATTTTATACAACAAAATCGAATGGTTTGGGTCTCGGTCTTGCATACAGTCAAAAGGCCATTGAGGCGCATGGAGGAACATTAGAGGTAGAGTCAGAGGTTGGTAAGGGTACAACCTTCAAGATTCATCTGCCCTTCCATCCAGGCCAAAATCTACCGGAGGCTAAGTAATGGGTAATGAAAATCTAGCTTTTAATAAATCAAAAAGATCACAGGCTGTAATCAAACCCTATTCAAATCAAAGACACCTTCGAGTGCTACATGTCGATGATGACTTAGACCAACTTATGTTTACAAAACTCTTCCTTGAAGAGTGTGACCCAAACATCAGAGTTGAGTCTATCTCCATCCCCTCGGATGCTGTACTTGCTGTTGGTTCTAATACTTTTGATTGTGTAGTTTCAGATTATCAAATGGATGAGATGGATGGGATCGTTCTAACAAAACGTATTCGCGAGGATAGTAATGTACCAATAATTATCTACACTGGAAGAGGAAGCGAGGAAGTTGAAGAGGTTGCAAGGGCTGCTGGTGCAGATGGCTATGTTCAGAAAGGTATTGATCCTAAACACTACCATGGCCTCTATTTGCAAATAATTTCCGCTGTTTGTTGTACTGATTAAAATGGTATAACGGATAAAGTGCCCGTCTGTTATCCCGTTGCCTGATCCTCTTAAGATAGACTTGGATATTCACGGCTACTGCTTTTCCTTGGTGGACCCCGAAGCAATTGAGTGCTACATCCAATCGTGAGTCCGTGCGTGCGAATAACGATCCCTCAACGGTTTAGAGGTTATATCACAATTTTCCGGATATTACAGGTTAACGTTTTTATTGGGGATAAGATAGTCTATTTGGCGCGCTCCTGTCGTCTAGTCCGGTCAAGGATATGGGCCTCTCGAGTCCGAGATCCCGGGTTCAAATCCCGGCGGGAGCACCATAATTAACTATTCTCCAACTTAATCTAAACGTATCATTAATGGATTAATTTTCTAGTAAATCAATGACAAATAATAGAATAAAGGAAAGTGCAACACAAAACGCT
>JADGNG010000035.1 GCA_017883585.1 Candidatus Bathyarchaeota archaeon | reverse complement strand
TCGAAGCCGGGTCGAGGGGGCTGTTTATGTCAACTCTGAGGAAGACGGTCTTCCCCTTTACATCTACGTCGTTTATAGTTAGAAAGTCGAACATTATGGGCACTCCTCGTGGGATCGCCTCTACTCAAACTAGGCATGCCGTATTAAAGAGGTGTCCCCTCGCCCATAGCGGGTGGCGAATCCACCCTGTATTTCAAACGTTTTTCCTTATATGTAGGCGGAGCTTCTGACGCCCTCGCGTGGATTAAATAAAGCCCCTCCGAAAGGAAATGGGGATTGAAATGACGGGACCATTGAAGGTTGACACCGGGCAGAGGATACTGAAAGAGCCGCATGAGGTCTTCGAGGCTATAGTCGACCCGCGGATCATTGCAATGTACTTCATCACGTCTGGGAGCGGGCGGCTGGAGTCGGGTAAGATGATTCACTGGTCCTTTAAGGACGTCGGCGCTGAGCTCGATATTAAGGTCAATAGGGTTGAGGCGGATCGGCTCATCTCCTTTACATGGACTGCGAGCGGGGTCGAGGCGACCGTCGAGATTGGCTTGGAGCCCGATGGGAAGGACGCAACCATGGTCTATGTCTCCGAGACTGGTTG
This sequence comes from Candidatus Bathyarchaeota archaeon, assembly GCA_017883585.1. Taxonomy (GTDB): domain Archaea; phylum Thermoproteota; class Bathyarchaeia; order TCS64; family TCS64; genus UBA8941. Next base: position 5,311 of record JADGNG010000035.1, on the reverse strand, counting down.
GCCCATGGATGAAATGGGTGTAGGACGCCTCGTCGAGCAGAGTAAGGGGTGGGTTGGTTTCCTATGTGCCCTCAAGGCGTGGTTGGAGGGTGGGATCGACCTGCGTAAGGGTGGGCGCATCAAGGGAGCAGGAAAGTATGTTAAGAAATAGAGGCTATCAGATTCGAGTCAACCAGAGTAGTGTGTCGCCCTCGTTTACGCTGAAGTGGGTGCGTAGGAAGGTGACCGTGCCATCGTATGGAGCCTTCACCTCCTGGAGATTGTCGCCGACGAGGCTGTAGACGGAGCCGAGTAGCTGCCCTTCCTTCACCTTGCCTCCGATGTCTACGAGTTTCCTCCAGACGCCGCCGTGAGTGGCGTATAGGCGACTCGACTCGGGGTCGACGGGCACATTCCTCACTATGGGGTCTCCGGGGCTGATGCCCAGGTGGCGCATGAGATTATAGACGCCTTTGGCGAACCACCAGGCATCCTTCTCCCTGATCGGGTAAGGAGCGCCCGCCTCCGTCATCACGCAGGGAATACCCAGACGGGGCACGATCTCCCCCGTGTTCCCAGCAACGACCGCCGTCTCGATGTAGTCGACGTCCCAGCAACCCGCCATCTCCAGCATCTTGCTTCGCAACGCCTCGTCGTCGGTCTTGAAGACGAAGACGCACCTCGTAGTATCCTCGCCGAGGTCGGCGGAGTGAGCGTCGACGACGGCGTCCGCCTTGCTCAGGAACTCGGTCCAGACGGCGTGGGCGACCCTCCTCGTGAGGGAGCCTTCCTTGTCGCCGGGCCAGACCTTGTTCTGGTTGAGATGATCCCACGGGTTATCATATGGTGTTCGGGCCTCGAAGCCGGTTGTGTTGACAACGGGGACTATAATTAACCGACCCATCAGTGTGGAGGGGTCCAGCTCCTCTATTATCCTCATCAGTCCCTCGATCGGAGTACATTCGAGGCTGTGTACGCCTCCCAGGACGCAGAGTGTTGGCCCCGGGAAGAAGCCGTTGAAGGCGACCCATGGGACCCTGACCTCGTGTGTCGAAGCCTCGGAGACCCTGAGGTATCCCTTGCCCCTGGTCCCGGGCTGGACCTCGACCCCGGCTATGCTTAGCGACACACCATGGCACCTAGAGGGTGTAGTTGGCAACGTAGGGGGCGCGCCAGTCCTTGTACCAGCCGACGACGAGCGGGCCATCCTCCATAATGAAGACGGTGTCACTGCTCCAGAGGAGCTCCCCCTCCGGGCCCTCAACCACGGGTCGGAGCACGATCGCCATACCTGGGCAGAGGACGGTGTCGTCCTTCGCTGAGATGTATGGTGCCTCTATGTCGGCGACGCCGATACCGTGTCCGAGGGTGAGCTTCTCGACAATCTTCACACCCCGGTCTTTTGCCGCGACCTTCATTGCCTTGTAGACCTCGCTGCACTTAGCCCCGGGATTCATGCTTGCGAGGGCCGCATCCCTAAGGGCGACGAGATGGTTGTACGCCTCCCTCTGCTTCGTCGTGGGGTAGCCCTGGGTCATTAGTCTGCTCCCTACCCCCCAGTAGCCGTCGAGGCTATAGCGGGCCTCCATCCTCACGTACTCCCCTGGCATGAGCTTCTTCTCGTGGCCTATGCCGTAGTAGGGGGCGCGTGGCCAGAACTTACATGCGCTGGGGCCGCTGGCGCCCTGGCTGACGCTGTGGGCGCCTACGACATCCAGTCCCCGCTCGAGGCAGTGGACCCTCATCTCCTCGCTGAGGCTCATCTCGCTACGCGTGCTCGTTATGAGGACGTGGTGCTGGGTGCCGAAGATGCCGTGGTCGATCTTGTAGGAGATGTCCTCAAGCAGCTCTAGCTCCTCGTCGGTTTTGACGGCGCGTAGCTCGCGGATGAGTCCGTCACAGCTTGCCCACGTGGCTCCGGGAAGGTGCTTCTTCAGCAGCTCCAGGGTGGCCTCGGGGACCCTGAGGAGGTCGATGCCAATGCGTGCCTCCTTCTTCGACTTTAGGAGGCTGCCGACGGTCTCGACGAATGCGTCCACTCCGCCGGAGTAGGTCTTCGCCTTCTTGACGCTGCTAAGGGTGACGACTGTCTCCTCCCACTCCTCGGGGGTGATGATGGTCGGATCTCCCCTCTGGGGATAGAGGACCGCAACCGGTGAGTCCGGGTATAGCGTGAGGAAGGGGATTGCTGCCCCCGCCATGTAGGCGAAGTTGTCCGCCCCCGTCACTAATATAGCGTCGAACTTCGATCCCTTAACGCCCGCGCATATCTTATCGTAGAGTTCCATGTCATTCATCCTCCTCAGTGGACGGCCCTGAAGCCGATCACCTCGTAGATCGTCTCCCAGTTGCGGTACCAGCTAAGCTTCCTCGACCCAGTGTTGGTGACCTCGTAAACGTCCCTGTCGACGTATATCTCCCGGCGTGGGCCGAGCGTGGGGACGCCGAGGGCGATGACGTTACCCGCCTTTAGCTCCTCGGGGTACCCCTCGACTATGTAGGGGGCCTCAAAGTGGCTGCAGCCCACGCCGTACCCAATTATGGGGCTGTGTAATTTGACGCCCATCTTATCGGCCTCGGACTTGACCTTCTCGTATATCTTATCGCAGCGCGACCCAGGGATGAGCAGGCTCTCTGCGAGGAGCTTAAGCGCCTGGTTCTCCTCATATGCGTCCTCGACCTCAATAGGCGCGTATCCGGTGTACGCCATCCTGCTTATGCTCGACCAGTAGCCCATGCTGCTCGTCGTTATGTCGGTGCGTATTAACAGGTCCTCATCCACGTCGCCGCGGTGTGGCGCGTACTCGAGGCGTGTGTCTTCGCCCATCGTGACGCCGAGGTGGCCGACACCGCTGGCTCCACTCTCGAAGGCGTGTACCCTCACACGCTCCGCGAACTCGGCGACGGTATAGCCGGGACCCCAGAGGGTTCCCTCGAGGTGGTTTAGGCCGTGGATTATGCCCCTGTCCGCGTACTCGCAGCTACTCTCGATTAAGGCGACCTCAGCGGGCGTCTTAGTGAGCCTCGCCTCGGCGAGGACACCGTCCACGGGAGTGAGCTTCGCCTTCGAGACGGCCTTGAGAGCCTCGACTATGCCCGCGGGGGTTCGCTCGGCGTCGTATCCGAGTATCCCCTTGTTGAGCCCCATCTCAGCCAGAGTCTTTGACAGCGTCTTGACGAAGCCTGCGGGGTGCGGCCCGTCGTTCTCATCGTAGGCAACCGCCCCCTCCATCCAGCCCTGGTCCTTCACAGCCTGGAGCCAGTCGGGAGGTGTGACTACGGCGCAGCTGTTCCCCTCGGAGGGGATAATCGCCGCGGCGCGCCTCTCCGGGTAGTTATCCGCGAAGGGGAGGGTGGCGCCGGTGAGGTACCGGAAGTTGTCAGCCCCAAATGCCACAAAGGCGGAGCACTTGCTCGCGTCGACGAGCCTCCTGACGATGGTTTCATCCATGGTGTATACTTCTCCTGATTAGAACGGGTTAGAATATCGGGACCGGACGTTAAGAAACTATTCCCGGCTACCTGATCTTGACGTACTCGTAGGCCTTGGTAGCGTTCTCGAAGCAAAAGTGTACCTTCTCGAAGCCACTGCGTAGCTGGGCGACGTCGGCCTGTACCTTCTTCGGGTCGTCGCCGTCCACCACGACGCGCTTCATCAGCTCCGCGACCTCAACCATCTCGCCCTCCTTCATACCGAGACGTGTGAGCTCGGCGGTGCCGAGGCGAATGCCCCCGGGGTTCATGTAGTGGCGCCCCTCCTTGACGTCCCAGGGGAGGAGGTTACGGTTGATTATTATCCCGGCCTTCTCGAGGCTCTTCTCGACTATCCCGCCGTCGCCGTACTTCGTGATGTCGATGAGGAGTATGTGGCTCTCCGTGAAGCCTTTGTGCTCGGCGAGGACCTTGAAGCCCCGCTCGTAGAGCGCCTGCCCCAGAGCCTTGCTGTTCTTGATCACTTGGGTGGCGTATAGTTCGCCGAACTGGATCATCTCGGCGCTGGCGATGGCGACGCCCGCGAGTGCGTGTAGGTGGTGGTTGCTGACTAAGCCGGGGAGCGTCGCCTTCTTGATCGGCTCGGCGTACTTATCCCAGCTTAGCACCGTGCCGTGCTGTGGGCCGAAGAAGGTCTTGTGGGTACTAACGGTGACCGTGTCTACACCCTCCCGGAGGGGGTCCTGGAACCTCTTGCCCGCGATTAGGCCGCTGACGTGTGCGCTGTCGTAGTGGATCATGGCGCCGGCGTCGTGGAAGACTCCTGCGAGTTCCTTCACAGGGTGGGGGAAGGGGAAGACACTGCCGCCGAAGATGACGAGCTTCGGCGCCTTACCCTCCTCAACCAGCTTCATGAGCCTATGCGCTGTTCTGTCGACGTCGATGTTCAACTCGTTATAGTCGAGGGGGAGGTACTCAACCTCTAGGCCGGTGACGGCGCCAGCAGTGCCTCCAAGGTTCTTCCTCCCGTAGGTTATGTGGCCGCCGCACGTGATGGGCAGCGCCATGATGGTGTCACCGGGCTCCGTGAAGGCCGTGTATACGACGAGGTTGGAGACGACGCCTGAGATGGGGCGGGGGTCCACGAACTCGGCGCCGAAGAGCCTCTTCTCAAGCTCGATGCAGGTCGCCTCCACGCGATCGATGTACTCGCAGCCCGCATAGACGCGCTCACCGACCCAGCCCTCCGCGTACCTGTTTCCGAAATCCGTTGTCAGGGCCTCCCTGACGGCGGGGCTGGGGACGTTCTCACTCGCTATGAGGGGGATGTACCTGTTGAACGCGCTGTGATGCTCCTGCAGCGTTCCGAGTATCTCGTCGTAATACTGGCGAGGAGTCTTGACACTCATCACGTATCCAGATGAGCCATGAAGCCGGAAATTTATGCTTTACCAAAAGATACGGAGTGGGGGCCTAGTAGAAGTGCTGTATCTCGATGACGTAGCCCTCCGGGTCTTTGAGCATGAACTGGCGGAGGTTCATTCCCTGCTCGTCGTGTGGCTCATTCATCGTCTCGACCCCCAGCTTCTTGAGGTGATTGTACCACGCGTCCACGTCGGGGACGAGTATCGTGATCATAACGGGCTTGCTCTTCGCTGGCTTCAAGCTCCCCTTCTTACCGTCGACGAGCCCGATGTTCGAATTGCTTGAGAGCTTGAGTATCTTCGCCCAGCCCTGGTCGATGATGACCTTGAGTCCCATAATCTCCGTGTAGAACCTCACCGCCTTCGCGAGGTCATCGTAGTAGAGGAACGTGACTAATCCGTCAATCTTCGGCATCCTAAGCACCTAGTGTGATTGGGGCGTTGTGCGTTTATGAGGTTTGACGCCCGTGAGGGGG
>JADGNG010000007.1 GCA_017883585.1 Candidatus Bathyarchaeota archaeon | reverse complement strand
GGAGCGAATCCGGTGCTATCGACATCTCCAGACCGCGGAGCCTGTTCCTAAGCGTGACCTCCGTCGTGCCCGCCGCTCGGGCGACTTCCTTCTGGATGCGCCGGTCGTCATTCTCAAGGCATGCCATGTAGAGCGCCGCTGCGGCGAGGCCGCGAGGGTCCTTCCCGACCAGCCCCTGCTTGATCCTCGCCGTCCTTAGGATGTTTATGGCCCTTTGCTCCGTGTCACTTCTTAGGCTGAGCTTCGCCGCGATGCTCGGGACGAACTTCATAGGCTCGTCAACTGGCATCCGGATCTTGAGCTCCTTGATTATGAGGCGGTATGTTCTCGCGACCTCGGAGTGGTCCCTAGTGCTCACCTCGGAGACCTTCTTTATCGGCCTGGGTACTTCTGCCTCCCTGCAGGCGGCGTAGATGGAGGCTGCGACGAAGGCGTCTATGCTCCTGCCCCTGATTAGGTCAGCCTTCAGCGCCTTCCTGTAGATAAAGGCTGCCTGCTCCTTGACGCTGTTTGGGACGTGTAGGAGTGCGGACATCCTGTCGAGCTCCGCCATCGCAACGCTGAGGTTCCTACGCCAGGTCTCATCGAACTTACTCCTATTATCGTACCTTCTGAGGCGGTCCATCTTAACCATCGCGTGTCCGCCCAGCTTCTTGCCCGAGGCATCGCGGTCCCCCTTGAATACGGTGGAGAGGCCCTTGTCGTAGAGTGTCAATGATGCCCCTAACCCCGTCCGGCTCCGGCTCTCTTTCTCAGCGACCGTGAAAGCCCTCCACTCCGGGCCCGTGTCGATAGGCGACTCCTCTATCACGAGGCCACACTCACTACACACGCGCTCACCGTTCTCCGGGTCGCTCACTATATTTGTGCCACCACACTTCGGGCACCGACGAGACTCTACTTCCATCTTCATTCACTCCCACGACTTCTCCCCTGGATGGTTAGTCCTGAGAAGAGTATATTTTACATATACGTAAGTTATATATACCGGTGGCGCTTATAAGTCTTTCGAGTTAAATTGCCCAAACCACAGGGCTCCTGCGGCGCCACCAAGATGAAGATAATGGCCATCGTATCAAACAATGGTGAATCTGGCCAGGATTCCTATGGCTACGACATCTGGAAGACGATGAAGGATCAGTTCCACATATACCTAGATGACGGCGACATAGGGAACGTCTACCATCACCTGAACGACTTATGCAAGTTCAACTACCTGTCCAGGGACGATTCAACGACTGATGGGAGATGTTTCTACAGGATGACCGAGGAGGGGCAGACTCTCAGAGGTAAATTCAACAAATATTTGGAGATAATGGATAGCAGCAGAATTGAGTGAGGTACGAATAATCAAAGTTGGAGGCTTACGTTCTGCCCCTTCTTCAGCCGGACCTTATCTGAGGCTCCTATTCGGATGATTACCTCGACCTCACTGCCCGATCCCTTGACTTCCTTTACTACACCTGATATGGTCTTCTCGGGGTCTGCTTCGGAGGCTCGGGCCATCTGCTCCCTGAGACGTTGGAACTCGATGAGGAAGTGTTTGCCGCGCTCGGTGAGCTCGGCGCCTCCCCCGCCGGATCGGCCCCCCTTGTGGGCTGAGAGTAGGGGTTCTCCCAGCTTCTCCTCGGCCTTCCTGATGAGACCCCAGGCGTACCTGTAGCTCATGTCGAGCTGGGTGGCGGCCTCCTTCAGGGTGCCGACCTCATTAACCCTCTTGAGGAGGCTATAGACGCCTGGGCCGAAGACGTAGCCGTCGTCAGTTTCCATCCAGACCTTGAAGGCGGGGTGGGGTCTGCTGTGCTCCATGGTATAGTTGTGGGGGTCTGGGCTGAAATGCTTTTTCCACTCAAAGGGTGCATAAGGATAGGATCATCTAGGGGTGCCGTGACTCTGGCTCAGTCATCGAAGAAGGCCCGGTTCGAGGAACTCACACGAGAGGTGGATTCCTGTTGTGCTTGCGGGCTTGGCGCCGGGGCCAAGAACCGGGTCGTGGGTGAGGGGGACCTGGATTCGCGGGTCGTCTTCGTCGGGGAGGCTCCTGGGCGAAGGGAGGACGAGTCTGGTCGCCCATTTGTGGGCTCGGCGGGGAAGCTGCTCGACAGGCTTCTCGCAGATGCCAACATGAGCCGCGACAGGGTCTTCATAACGAATGTGGTCAAGTGCCGGCCACCGGGGAACAGGAGGCCGAAAAGGGAGGAGGTCGAGGCTTGCTCGGGGCACCTCGAGAGGCTGCTGGAGATAATCGTGCCCGAGGTCATCGCGCCTATGGGGAACAGCGCCATCGGGCACGTCTTCGAGAGGTTCGGCATCGAGGAGTCGGTAATTGGGGACGCCCACGGGAAACCGATAAGGGTTCAGGCTCTGTGGGGGGAAGTCGTCATTTTCCCCCTCTACCACCCGGCCGCAGCCATCTACAACAGGAAGCTGCTCGGAGAACTCGAGAAGGATATGTTGAGACTGTCGAGGTTACTGGTCGGGGTTTAGGGCCTGGAGTCTTTTCACTATGTTGGGGTGAGTGCTGAAGAGCTCCATGAAGCTGTCGAATCCTGTGACTCTGCGGTGTAGAATGTCCTCGACTAGCTGGGAGTCGGGTTCGCCGAAGCGTGCTGTCTGCATCTCTGCGACGTCGATTCCTGCGCGGTCGGGGTCGGAGATGAAAAGGGTCTTGAAGCCGCTGTCAGCTATCTTCTCGCCTCTCCGCTGCTGGGTCCAGGTCTTGCTGCTGATCTTTGCTAAGCCCTCTCTGAGTTTTCGTGCACCGTCGGGGACTACTTCGGTGGCGTGTCTGTCGGCGAAGTACTCACGCTGGCGGCTTAGGCCGAGGTTGAGTAGGGTGAGTATAAAGTAGACGATCATGCTTAGGCCTCCGACGAGTGCGAGGCTTCCTCCGTCGCTCTTTTTGCCGTTGCTTCCGCCGAACCAGCTACTCCATAGTAGGCTTCGGGCGAGTATGTAGAAGAGGCTTGGGAGGAAGCTTACGATCATCATTGCCTGCATGTCGTGGTGTTTGAGGTGGCCGACTTCGTGGCCGATGACAGCTTCGACCTCCTCGGGTTCTAGGCCGGTGAGTAGGCCATCGGTGACGGCGACCATATTGCCTGTGAGGGGTGAGCCGTAGGCGAAGGCGTTGGGGATCTGGAGACTGCTTATCATAAGCTTGGGGGTGCTTATGCCACTGCGCTGGCTGATCTGCTCTATCATACCTTGTAGCTCGGGACGCTCGCCAGGCTCGGCCTTCTTGACCTTGTACATCATGTTGACGAGGTAGGGGGCGAGTAGCCACTGGGCAACGTTGAATATAGCAACAGTGGCGAGGAGTGTGACGATGTCTAAGGCATCGAACCACCAGAGTATGGCGGAGAAGGCGAGGGTGGTTACGGCTATGATGATTGCGACTGTGGTCGCCATTGTGAGGCGGAGTCGCCAGAGGCCAGATGTGTTTGCCATTGTCCCTGTGGGTGCGGCGTGGGGGTATTTAGGGGTTTCCGGGTCTCGTGCGCGCGTGCACTCGTGGCGACACTTTATGAAATATATTTTTTCTGGTTGAGGAGGCTACATCCGCTGTGGTGCCTCGATACCGAGGGCTGTGCAGCCGTTGTTTAGGACGACTCGGACTGCGTCGACGAGTGCGAGGCGTGCCCCGACTAGGCCGGAGGTCTCCGCATTCAGTACGCGGAGGCTAGAGTAGAAGCTGTTGAACCTGTCGGCGAGGCTGTTGAGGTAGGCCGTGATTGTGCCGGGCTTGAGGACGTCGGCAGCCTCGGCGAAGATCTCGGGCCAGTTGGCGACGATACTTACAATCTCCCTCTCCTTGGGGTCGGTTAGCTGGCTGAAGTCAGCGGCGGGCCTCGTCTCGGCGCGTTTCAGTATGTTGCAGCAGCGTGCGTGGCTGTACTGTATGAATGGGGCGCTGTTTGTCTCGAAGTTCAGGGCCTTGGCCCAGTCGAAGATGACCTGCTTGTTTGCGTCCACGCTAAGGAGTGTGTACTTGACGGCGCCCAGGCCGACCATTCTGGCGATATCCCTACGCTGGGCCTCGGGGAGGTCGGGTGTGCGCTTCGTGACCTCCTCCATGGCGAGTTCGATGCTCCGGTCCATCACGTCATTAAGGGCGACGTATCTACCGAGACGTCCGCTCATCTTCCCCTCGGGGAGCTTGACGAACTCGTAGCCGTAGTGTATCTGGTTGTCCCCCATCTGGGGCTTGCCAATGGCGACCAGGGCTATCCTGAGCTGTAGCTGGGCGAGGGCCTGCTCCTGCCCGATTACGTTTATGACCTTGTCCATTCCTGTGCCGAACTTGTAAATGCTGTAGGCCATGTCTCGTAGGGTGTAGAGGGTGGTTCCGTCGCTTCTGACGAGAACTAGGCGGGGTATCTCGTGGTTTGGGGCTAGACCCCAGCGCTGCTTGAGGACGTAAATGTTTGCGACCGAGTTGCAGTTGAGCACTAGTGCGCCCTGGTCACGCTCGACGAAGTCGGTATGCTTTAGCGCCTCGAGCACCTCGTCGGCCTTGTGCTCCCAGACTAGGTCGCTCTCGTAGTCGAATGAGTCGTAGTGGATGTTCATCTCGCCCATGGTTTGGACGAAGCCATCGATGCATATCTTGACGAGGCGGCGGACCGCCTTCTTGGTCTCGGGGTCGTTGTTCTCGTAGGCGGTGTTGAGTTTGGCTATCTCGGCGGCTGGGTCGGGGTAGGAGGCGATCTTCTCCTTGAGGGCCTTGTATATCCCGTGGCTCGTCTTCTTGAGGTCGGCTGCGGCTGTCTCGAACTTCTCCTGGTCTTCCTGCAGCTCGGCGATCATTGGAACATCGCCTTTCTCCTCCGCGACCTTCAACTCCTTGGCGACGCGCAGGAGTTCCATGCTGACGTTTGTTGAGGCGTAGATTGCGCCGATGAATATCTCTCCGCGTGTGGCAGAGTCCGGCTCGGGTTTGCCGAGAAGCGTCCAGCCCCACGTGGCTAAAGCGACTTGGCGGCCCATGTCGTTGACTAGGAAGTCGACGCGCATGGGGTTGCCGCGTAGGCGCAGCATGTTTGCTAGGCAGGCGCCTGTGATTGCGTTGCGAGCGTGACCTATGGTGATGGGATGGATGGGGTTGGCGGATGTGTGCTCAACCATGATCTTCTGGGGCTTCTCGACCTTTAGGTACCCGTACTCTGGGTCGCCTGCGACTGTTTCGAAGACGAGTTTGTAGTAGTTGCCCTCGTTGGCGTGGAAGTTGATATAGCCGTTTACGGCTTCAGCGGAGGCGACGAGACCATTGCGCTTGACGTGCTTTGCGATGTTGATAGCGATGTCGGCTGGCTTCTGCCGTAGCACCTTCGCGAGCTGAAATGATGCGGCGGATGCCAGTTCGCCCATCTTGGGGTCGGGAGGCTGGCTGAACTTTGACTCGGGGAGCACTGCGCTGGGGTAGGCGGCCTCTGTTGCCGCGGCTAGCTGGTGTTGGCACTCCTCTCTCAGCTTCGCGAGTGGGTTGGACATGTCAATTCACTCTTTTGTCCAGTATGGCGGGGGGGCAGCGTCTTAAAATGAGTATCGCTCCATCCGGGGCTACTTTCTGAGGGTTTCTGTTCAGCGGGGGACCATCGAGATTGTGACCGTGGGGCACGTTGATACGCAGACACCGCAGCCCATGCATAGGGAAGCATCGTAGACAAGCTCCCCATCTTCAAGCTTCCTCGCCCCGAATATGCAATGTTTAGCGCATACACCGCAGGCGGTGCACTTCTCGGCGTCGTCCCTGGCGACGTACTTGGATGAGAGTATGAGAGGGTGTGTGCCCTTCCTGAGCATCGGTTCGAGGGTGTTGCAGCAGCAGGCGCAGCAGCTGCAGAGGACTTTTGGCTTTTCTGCACCCTTGGCGACGTATGCCATGTGGACGAGCCCGGCCTCGTGACTC
>JADGNG010000034.1 GCA_017883585.1 Candidatus Bathyarchaeota archaeon | reverse complement strand
TGCTGTTGGAGTATACATAGTCAATCTGGAGGTGATCTGCGATGGGTTTAGCGAGAATGTCGAATCCACCTGTGATTATAGCGGGTATCAAGCCCATCCTTCGGAGGGTCGACACAGTATCTTCCGCCCCACGCATAAGGGGAATGGACTCAGCGACGGATCGGATGCTATTCATCGAGACACCACGGATCAATTCGGTTCTCCTCGCGAGCGCCTCCTCGAATGGGAGGTCGCCATTCATCGCGTCCCTAGTGACGGCACTCAGCTCATCACCGAGGCCGAGACGTTCACCTACATCTGAGAAGAACTCGCTGTCCAACAAGGTACCCTCTAAGTCGAATGCTATGAGCAACAGAATCACCGAGCCGTCGTTGGTTTTTTAGGTGACCTTACTGCCCATTAGGCTGGGACGAACTCGACGAACTACCAGAAACAGGTCGTTGGTGTAGTTCGTTGTGTATCGTCTCGGGTTCACCTATCTATCCGGCTAGGCTCATGGGGATTGATTCGCATTAATTAGTTTTAGTGAGTTTAGGGCTTGTCTGAGAAGAATGCGGGGATGCCACTCGTACCGTCAGGTAGGACAGCGACCTTGGGGCTCCCCTTGTGGTACTTCTTCAGCTCCTCCACGACCTCGTCCCACTTCCTGCACCAGGTAACGGTACCGGGGGCGCCGAGGCGCCACTCGAGGGTCTTTAGGGGATAGGGGCTATAGACAATGAGGCGAGCACCGCGTGCGAGGTTCCTCGCTTTGCCGCTCCAGAGGCTCGCCGCTGTGTACTTGCCATGGTTATTGAATATCCAGTGGTTGATATCACCCTCGGGGTCGTTGCAGATGAGAACAACTGAGCCGTCCTGCTTCACCGACTCCTGCGCGGGCCATAAGCCGAGATAGGGCTCGTTTGGGCGCATGTAGCTGTTAACGACGACTATGTCCATCTCCCTCGGGGACTCGGTCTTGTGCCAGCGGGCGACACCCTCGGATGCCTTCCGATGGGTCTGTACAAAGTCGCCAGCGTAGGTCTCTATCGGGTCACGCTTGAGGTTGAGAACGGAGTCTATCTTGAAGTCGAGGCCAGCGATGCGCGCCGTTTCCTCTACATCGAGGCGTAGCACATTGTCGTCATTACGGAGGTATCCCGTAGTCTTGTGGGGTACGAGGCCGGGACCGAAGCCACCTAGGGGGCCATGGTTGGCACGGATGGTCTCGATGCCCGCGACGCCGGGGCTGATTATCTTGCCTCCGCCGCTGAAGCCGCTCATCCTGTGGTAGAGGACGCTGCCTATGCCGATCTTCAGGTCGCAGGCGGCGACTTCGGCGTTCACCCAGACGGGGGTACCATAGCTTGTTGTGCCCAGGTTCTTGCACATCTCGTAGGGGTTGTGGTTATAGATAGGGTAGGTCTCCAAGATGTCTTCTCCGAGCTTCTTGGCGAAGAACTGGCGGCTGAAGGTGCCGTGGCTCCCCGGGGCGACTATGAAGCGGATGTTCTCGTCCTTTATTCCGGCCTTCTTGATCTCCTCCAGCACGATGGGGGCATATTGGAATGTCTTGGTTGGGCGGGTGGAGTCGTCGAATATTATCACTGCCTCCTTCCGATCCTTGGCGAGCTTCGCCAGCGGCTTCGTGCCAAGGGGGTTCCTTATCGCCTTCCTTATCTGGGTTTTCGTGAGCCCCTTCTGGTCCTCTCCAACCATTTTGCATCTCTGGACATTCCATGCGGAGGGGAATGTGAGTTGTATGGGCCTGTCCTTGAACCAGGGTTGCCCTGGTACCTCAACGATTGTGTCTACCAAGTGGGTTCCTCGCAGAATCTTACGGAAAAGATGCGGTGTTTACGGATATAATACCCGCTGGCGACTAGTCGCCATAGCGCTTCCTGAGCGCAGGGGCTGTCCTCAATATGATAAGGGTTCGCTCAATGGCGTCTACCCACTCGGCGAGCTCTATTTGCCTCGCGGCCGGGCTGAGGACTCCGTGGTCCTCGCCCCTCCCGATCTCCCGCGCCATACGGCTCCTATAGACGCTGAGGCTGCGGTCCCCAAGGCGGTCGACCTCAAACCAGTCCTCGCTGAGGATGACGACCCGCGGCACCCTAGGAGCGCCCATGATCTTGAGCTCGTCCCTCAGCTCGGGGGAGGCGTCCCGGTCGATGAAGCGCAGCTCAGCCTTCTCCCCGACGGCTTCAACGATTGCCTTCAGGTAAGGCGTGATCCGGGCGCAGTCGAGACACCAGGTAGCGCCTTCAAGGAGCACCCTCACCGTCCGGTTGTACCCCTGAAGGCGTGCCCTCTGGTCTGCGGTGAGCTCCGGCGCCCTCTCGGTGGATTCGGCCCATCGCTGAGACTGGTCCTGCGGCGCGCCGACGAGGAACTCGCCGAGGGGCTTCGCAGCCTCCCAGCTCCTCCTCCATAAATCAGCACGAATATCGTAGTAGGCGGGCTTCTCTCCACTCATGGTGGCTGAAGGGGTACGCGTGGATTAATAGGATTCCCTAGGTGGACGGCACAAGCCTATTGATGCTCCGCTTCAGCCAACCCTCGTAGAGGGCGTCCAATGGACTCGGTATCATCGAGTCGTGTCTGGCGTAAGCCTCGAAAATGGCACGCTTCCTATGGTAGGTCAAGTCTGGGAGGTTAGGTGGGCTGAGGTCGCAGCTGTAGCCCCTGAAGAGCATCTGGGGTACATCAGCTCTCCGGGCCGCTTCTCTTGCGAATAACCCCGTGTAGAAATGGTCTATGTGATCGCAGCCAGCGATCCAGCCATCGGGGTCGTGCGTCGAGACAATGTGGGCACAGGTTAGGCGGATTATATCGTTCAGAGCCGTTATCAGCCCCTCCCGCGTGTATCGGGTAGAACCGTCCACTGTCCCAACCTCCTCGCCAACCCACATGCGCTCAAGCGCCTTGCTCGGCGCTTCCTCCTTGCTCAAGCGGCCGCCGTCGGGCAGCCTGAGGAAGATAAGTCTGACCCTACCATTGGCGGATACCGAGGAGGTTATTTTTCTTCCAGAGAGTCGGAACGTCTCCTCCCTCCACCCCGACGCTCCCATCGCCGAGTAGGCGGCTCGTTCCCCCTCCTCACGCCCTCGCCAGTAATCCTCCCCGAACCCAGCGTCCCCTGCAGTCACATAGACCGTCCAGACATCCGCTCTCGAGGCAACATCCTCTACCAGGCAAGGACTCATGAAGATCAGGTCATCATCTTGATGCGCCGAGACGTAGAGACGAGCCATAGTAGAAAATAGGGCTACAAACTATGTAAACCAGAACCCAATGGATTTAAAAACAAATATTTATTATGCATTACGCACGCCATCACCTCTTTCAGGGTATGCAAAATCTCTTAACCAGCCCCTACACTGTCTGTGAGATACATTTGATCGAGATCCGATTCCACGGTAGGGGAGGGCAAGGCGCGGTAACCGCATCTAGGGTCCTCGCCATAGCAGCGTTCCTAGAGGGGCATCATAGCCAGTCCATCCCTATGTACGGGACAGAGAGGCGTGGGGCCCCGGTAACCGCCTTCGTCCGCATAGGGGAGAAGAGCAGAATGGTCCGGAGCCTCGTGCACGAGCCAGACTATGTCGTCATCCTCGACCCGCTCCTAAGGAACACCGTTAACGTCACTGAGGGACTGAAGGCTGGGGGTACCATCATAATCAACAGTGCTGCCCCGCCCGAGGAGATCGAGTTCACGTCCCAATATAAGGTCGCCACTGTCGACGCTACAAAGGTAGCCCTAGAGACTATAGGCCGCCCGATCACTAACACCGCTATCCTCGGGGCTTTCGCCAAGGCGACGGGCGAGGTCAAGGTCGAGTCACTCATCGAGGCGGTGAAGAAGGAGATGTCCGGTCGCATGGCTGACACGAACATCAAGGCGGTCGAGAAGGCATATGCCTCCACAATCATTGGGAAGAACAGGGTTGTCAAGGAGCTGAAGAAGGTAGCACAGCAGCCCGCGAACAGCCGCGCTGATTGGCGCACCTTCCGCCCCCTCGTTGACTCAGCCAAGTGCACAGGGTGCCAGATATGCTGGACTTTCTGCCCGGAGCACAGCATAAACATGGTTGAGAAGAAGAGCACAATCGACTACATTTACTGCAAGGGCTGCGGAGTGTGCGCCGAAGAGTGCCCAACGAAGGCCATCACGATGGTGATGGAGAGCGAGAAGAAGGAGGGCTAAAAGATGCCACACACTGAGCTTATGGTCGGCAACAAGGCTGTCGCCTACGGTGCCAAGCTGGCGCGGGTACAGGTGATATCCGCGTACCCAATCACCCCACAGACGACGATCGTCCAGTACCTCGCCGAGTTCATCGCCAACGGCGACATGAAGGCCAAATTCATCGAGGTCGAGTCGGAGCTGAGCGCGATGGTCGCCGTGCAAGGCGCGAGCTTCGCCGGCGCACGTGTATTCACAGCAACCTCCGGTCCCGGACTCTTCTTCATGCACCATCCGATGATGGAGGGGGCGGACCTCCCGGTCGTCATGAGCGTGGTCCACAGGAGCAACAAGAGCATGCAGCCCGACCACACCGACCTTATGGCACAGAGAGACAACGGCTGGATACAACTCTATTGCGAGGACAACCAAGAGGCACTTGACACGGCTCTCATGAGTTACAAAATAGCGGAGGATCCACGTCTCTCCACGCCAACGGTCTTCGGAATCGATGGCTACATACTCAGCTATACGGCTGAGCCGGTTGAGATTCCGGATCAATCCGCCGTAGATGAGTGGCTCCCTCCGCTCAAGGCACCCTGGGCCCCCGATATCCACCTCCCAGTACAGGAGTGGAAAAAGAGGCAGGGGCGCATGTACGGCAGCCAGAAGGCCTGGGTCGACCACGACGCCAAGTTCCGGAGCAGCATCGGGGTCATCAAAGAGGTCCACGCAGACTTCGCCAAGACATTTGGCAGAAGCTACGGCAACGGCCTCATCGAGGAGCACAACTGCGACGGCGCTGAGGCGGTAATAATCGCCATGGGCACCATCGCATCCACTGCGCGCGTAGTCATCGACGACCTGCGTGCCGAGGGCAAGAAAGTGGGCCTCGTCAAGCTCAAGTGCTACCGCCCATTCCCCATCGACGATATCAAGGCGCTCGCCAAGAAGTACCGCGCGATAGGCGTCATCGACAGGAACGTCAGCCTCGGTGGAGGCGGTAACGTCCTCAACGAGACCCGCAGCGCCATATACGACATCGCGGAGAGGCCAAAGATCCTCGGATTCCACACCGGCATGGCCGGCGACGAGGTCACCACGGGAATGATCAAGAGGATAGCGGAGAAGACACTAAAGGCGGTCACGGAGCCGGTTTCCACCGCCGTCGAGTGGATAGGAGGCGCTTAAGATGAGCAAACCATCAGCTTTCCAGCGCGTGGAGGGAGAGGAGATTATGGCCATGGGCAACAGCAGCTGCCAGGGCTGCGGCCACGCCACATTGGCTAGGATCGCCTTCAAGGTCCTCGGCAAGAACACCGTCTACACCTCGGTCCCTGGCTGCATCTGGATCGCGCTCCAGGGGAGTATTCCGCTCTATTGGAGGGGAACCGTCTTCGAGGGCGGGGGCGCCCTTATTAGCGGCATCACCAACGGCCTAGAGGCAGTCGGCAAGGACATGACCGTCGTCGGGTTCTACGGTGACGGCGGAACCGCCGACATCGGGCTACAGGCCATGAGCGCTGCGGCGGAGCGCAACGAGAACGTCCTCTGGATATGCGCCGACAACGAGGCCTACATGAATACGGGCGGGCAGAGAAGCGGCCTGACGCCTAAATACGCATCCACGACGACGACGCCCGTCGCCTCGGAGAGTAGGGGGAAGAAGTCGAACAAGAAGAATGTCCCCTTCATCATGGCCGCTCACAACATCCCGTACGTCGCAACTGCAAGCATCGCCTACCCCAACGACCTCATCGGGAAGCTCCAGTACGCGAAGGGCATCAAGGGCTTCAAGTACTTACACGTCCAGAGCCCCTGCCCGACCGGCTGGGGATTCGACCCAGCCCGCACCATAAAGGTAGCGCGCCTAATGGTGGAGTCTGGCATCTGGCCCCTCTACGAGATCACCGATGGAAACAACTTCAAAATCACGTACAAGCCACGCGAGCTGAAACCCGTCAGGGAGGCACTAAGCCTTCAGGGCAGGTTCAGGCACCTCGATGACTCGGAGTACGAGTACATACAGGGGCAGGCCGTCGACAGGTGGAGGCAGCTCCTAGACGTCGACGGAAAGAAATTACCCATCTAGCCCCCGTTCTTCAGGGTGCTCCATTTTTAGGTTTAATTCTGCTATACTCTCCCATGGCTGGGAGTAGGGTCATCCTTGTCGTCCGCGATGGGTGGGGGTACACCGAGGAGACTAAGGGTAATGCAGTCAGGCAGGCGAATGTACCCAACGACACACGCTACATGAGGGAGTACCCCTGGACGTTGCTGAAGTGCACAGGCAACGCCGTGGGACTACCAGAGGGAACGCAGGGTGGCTCCGAGCCTGGCCACCTCACAATGGGTGCGGGTAGGATCGTCTGGCAACCTTTCGAGGAGATCAACCAGGCAATCTACAACGGCTCATTCTATGAGAACCCGGCCCTCCTTAGCGCCATTCAGAATTGCAGGGAAAAGGGCTCCGTCCTCCATCTCATGGGGTTACTCAGCGACCAGGGCATCCACGGCTCAACATTCCATCTCTACTCCCTCCTCGAACTCGCCAAACGCCACGACCTGAAGGATGTTTACATCCATTGCTTCCTCGACGGCCGCGACGTGCCGGAGCGCTCAGCAAAGGACTTCATCGAGGAGACGCTGAAGCAGATCAGGGATAAGGGCGTCGGCAGGATCGCGACCATGGTGGGCCGCTACTATGCAATGGACAGGGACACGAACTGGGACAGGACCCTGAAGGCATACGACCTTCTCACCCAGGGCGAGGGGTGGAAGGAGACCGCCCCGCTGGAGGCCATCGACAACGCCTACCGGCAGGGCGACCCCACCGATTACTACATTCAGCCCATCGTCATGGTTGAAGATGGGAAGCCAGTCGCCACAATCGACGCTGAGGACTCTGTCATCTTCTGGAACTTCCGAAGCGACCGCGCGAGGCAGATCACCTACGCCCTCACCCAGAACGGCTTCGACCACTTCCCCCGCAAGAAGTTTCCGCGTGTCCACTTCGTCTGCATGAGCGGTTATGACAGTCACCTAGCCCTCCCCGTCGCCTTTCTACAGAACACGGTTGAGAAGAACCTCGCCCAGGTCCTAGCTGCGAAGGGCCTTAGGCAGCTCAGGATGGCGGAGACTGAGAAGTACGCACACGTCACCTTCTTCTTCAACAGCCAGATTGAGGACCCCGTCAAGGGGGAGGACCGGATACTCGTCCCGAGCCCGAAGGTCCCCAGTTACGAGGAGAAGCCGGAGATGAGCGCCCGTGAGATCACGGAGAAGCTCCTACCCGAGATAATGAAGGACGTCTACGACTTCATTCTTGTCAATTACGCCAATGGCGACCTCGTCGGCCATTCCGCCAATCTGCCTGCCGGGATCAAAGCGTGCGAGGTCGTTGACGAATGCTTAGGGCGTGTGGTCAACGCGGGGCTCTCGATGGGCTACACGATCCTCGTCACGGGTGACCACGGCAATATCGAGACCATGTTCTACCCAAACGGTGAGCCGAACCCCAGCCACGGCACGAACCCGGTCCCGTTCATACTCATCAGCTACAACCCTAAGCTACGAAAGGTCGAGCTGAAGGAGGGCTTAGGTCTAAGTTGCCTCTCCCCAACAATCCTTAAGCTCATGGGCATACCAAAACCCCACGAGATGACGGCGGAGAGTCTCTTCTGAAAGCTTTAGAAAGGGAGACACATCAGCGTCTCCCATGAAGTTCCATCTAAGACGCATTGATCGCGAGATCAAAGACCAGAAGGCGCTGAAGAGGATCCTCCTCCATTCGAAGCACTTCATCCTAAGCCTCACCGACGGGGGCGAGCCATACGCTGTACCGATGGGCTACGTTTATGATGAGAAGGAGAACGCGATCTACTTCCACTGCGCTAAGGAGGGGAAGAAGATGGAGTTTATCAAGAGGAACCCCCGTGCCTGGGGCGTAGTCGTTGTCGACCAGGGCTTCATGGAGGGCGCTTGCGTGAACATGTACGCCTCCGCCATGTTCTCGGGGAAGATCGAATTCGTAGAGGAATCAGCCGAGAAGACGAAGGCGATGAACCTCTTCGCCGAGAGGCTAAGCTCGGATGTGGAAAGCGTCAAGGCAAGGGTTCAGAAGCTGTTCGGCGGCGATGTAAGCGCTCTGAGCGGCGTGGTCTTCGCCAAGATCAGGTTGGAGGAGCTGACGGGTAAGCGTTCAACCGAGATGACCGTTGAGAAGCTTCTCAAGATAACTGGTGAGTAGTCGAACCCCGGCGAATACTTTTATTTCATGCACCTGTGCTGCTCCTCTTCGAAGGGTTTATAATCGCCCCCATTGCACGTTGGGTTCATTATGGGCAGGTCTCCCCCTTGACGAAGTACGTTTTTATTACCGGCGGGGTGCTCAGCGGCATAGGTAAAGGCCTAGTCACCTGCAGCGTCGGGAAAATGCTTCAGGTACGCGGATTCAAGGTATCCGCAATAAAGTGCGACCCCTACCTCAACGTCGACGCTGGCACCATGAACCCCTACATCCACGGCGAGGTCTTCGTTCTCGATGACGGATACGAGGCTGACATGGACCTCGGCGCCTACGAGAGGTTCCTAGGCGTCGAGCTTTCGGGGCTGAACAACGTCACCAGCGGACAGCTCTACCAGCAGGTCATACGCCGCGAGCGCGAGGGAGGCTACCTCGGCAGATGCGTCCAGATAATCCCGCACATCACCGACGAGGTGAAGCGCCGCATACGCCTGGTCGCTGAGAAGAGCATGGCGGACGTCGTGCTCGTCGAGTGTGGAGGCACAGTCGGCGACATCGAGAGCCTCCCCTTCCTCGAAGCGTTCCGCCAGATGAGGCAGGAGGAGAAGCGCGGCGACACCCTCCTTATACACGTCACACTAGTACCAATCCTCGACGCAGTCGGCGAACCCAAGACGAAGCCGACGCAGCACAGCGTTAAGGAGCTACGCGCAATCGGCTTACAGCCGGATATAATCACCGCTAGATGTGAGGAGGGCGAGCTCCCAGCGGGGGCGAAGCAGAAGATCGCCCTCTACTGCAGCGTCGAGGAGCGCGCTGTCTTCACCAGTGTAAACGTCCAGTCCCTCTACGAGCTACCCCTCGTTCTCGAGGGACAGGGCATGGGGGACGTCGTCTCTGAGTACCTAGGCCTCGACAAGCCGAAGGCTGAGTGGGACGACTGGAGGAAGATGGTCGCCAAGTACAAGGAGCCGGAGGAATCCGTGCGCATCGCCATGTGTGGCAAGTACGCCGAGCTACGCGACTGCTACGTCAGCGTCAACGAGGCGCTCCGCCACGCGGCAGCGGCGTCAGGATGCAGGATCACCATCGACTGGATCGAAACGGAGGAGTTCGAGAAGCACCCCGAGAAGGTCGAAGTGCTCGCGGGCTTCGACGGCGTCATCGTCCCCGGCGGCTTCGGCAAGCGCGGAGCCCTTGGTAAGGTGCGCACCATCGAGTACTGCAGAACACACGACAAACCCTTCCTCGGCATCTGCTACGGCCTCCAGCTCAGCATCGTGGAGATGAGCCGCGACATCCTCGGGTTGAAGGACGCAGACAGCACCGAGTGCGAGCCACACACTAAGAATCCGGTGATCGACCTGCTTCCTGAGCAGAGGGGCGTTAACGAGATGGGGGGCACGATGCGCCTTGGCGCCCACCCAGTCCACATAAAACCGGGCACCATCGCCCACAAACTATACGGCTCCGAACTCATACACGAGCGCCACCGTCACAGGTGGGAGGTCAACCCCGAGTACTGGGAGCGACTCGAGAAGGCCGGCGTGGTCTTCGGTGCATGGAGCACCGACGGGCGCCGCAAGGAGATGATAGAGCTGCCTAGCAACTACTTCTTCTTCGGGACCCAGTTCCACCCTGAGTTCAAGAGCCGCCCCTGGAAGCCGAGCCCACCCTACTACGGACTCGTCAAGGCAAGCTACGACAAGAAGCG
>JADGNG010000033.1 GCA_017883585.1 Candidatus Bathyarchaeota archaeon | reverse complement strand
CTTTCGGGGAGCTTATAAGAGCGAAGACTCGGAATCGTATTGACCACAGATGGACCCCATCGAGAAAGATCTTAGGGAGCGCCTCGCCAAGATTGGGCGACAGATATTCGCCGAGGGACTGACACACGGCGCCTCAGGGAACATAAGCGCTCGCATCCCCGGCACGGACAAGTGTGTAATCAAGCCATCCGGCTACAGCTTCGCAGACCTTGAGCCCCACCACTTCATCGTCGTCGACATCGAGACAAGGAAGGTGCTTGAGGGGAAGGAGAAGCCCAGCATAGAGACGCCCTTCCACACGAGGCTCTACAAGCAGTGGCCCGATGCCGGAGGCGTCGTCCATGTCCACCCTCACTACTCGACCATTCTCTCCATCATAGGCGCGGAGATCATACCCATGGGTATCGAGATCACGGAGGCACCCGCGCTCGCTAAGGGCATCCCGGTGGCAAAATTTGCACCTCCGGGCACAGACGAGCTGGCTGACAACCTCGTCGAGGCCATGAAGGACCACGTCGCCGCACTGATGCCCCACCACGGAATAACAACAATTGGCAAGACGATCGAGGAGGCGGCCACAAACTCCAGGATGGTGGAGTTCCTAGCGAAGCTCCACTACGAGGTCATGCTCGTCGGCAAACCCCACCCACTCAGGGAGGACGTCCTGAAGGGTCTCATCGAGAGGGCGAAACAGAAGGGGCTACTGATCTAGCGGCTTCCCGCGGTTCTCCCTCTTCTTCATATCCGCGAGCTTGTCCACCAGGCTCATCCCCGGAGGATAATCGCTCAGGGATTTCACTTCCACCAATCCCGCCTTCTCGGCTGCATTTAGGGCAGCCCTCCCCTTCTCCGACCTGACGAGGACCGTGGACCACCCCTCCGGTGAGCCGATGTTCCCCATGGATAGGTCCGCGAGCTCCGAGGTATAGTCCTGACAGACCCTGCAACAGGGGCGGGACAGCTCCTTCAGCCTCCTAATCTTGACCTCGAATGGTGCATCCACCCCCATACGGGCAATGAATTTCCCGCTCCTGATCTCGAACTTACTCACCTTCCCTGGATCGACGCCTTGCTCCATCAGGTATGCCATCAGTCTATCGTAGTCGAAGGTCTCCATGCAGAACAGCCCAACTGCGAGCGTGTTGTCCTTCTTCTGCTGCTGGCGCCGCCTCAGGGCGTGGATTTGGCAGGGCGTACCCACGAACGAGACACTATCGAGGTCCCCCCCCTCGGCCTCCTTCAGGGCGAGGAGCATAGTGGTGGACGTGTATTTCGTGCCTGCGCACCCTATTATCGTCTTCTCGTCCCTGGCGAGAACCGGTATCGGGAACCAACCCTTCTTCTTATCTCGCCCGGCCATAATCGCCCCACTATTCTTGTTGAGTAGGCTCAAGAGGACGGAGGTCACGGCGCCCCCATCCTGTGCGTGCTCCAAGACATCAGTCCTCAGAGACCGCACGGCGTAAGCCCCCAATATGATCCCGTTCACTGCCTCCCCGGGATTCCTCCTTCTCCCGAGGGTTCCCTCCTCCAACCCGGCGAAATCGTATTCCACACGGGGGCAACTCAGATAACAAGATCCACAGGCGGTACATTTCCCGCTCAGCTTCGGTATGCCGTCGATTAGGCTGATCGCGTCGACCGGGCAGATGGAGGCACATGAGCCACAGGCCACGCAGCGATTCGAGCGGATAACCTCCAAGAGGAGATGACCAAACACCTTGGGCTTAGCCGACACGGAGATCATAGAGTAAATACCATTTTCGTTTAACTAGTTTCTGGCTGAATCCTCCCCGGAAACCTAAATGGCCCCCGAATAAACCGCCTCCGGCCATGATGATTGACCCAGAACGTGTATCGTCTATAGTCAACGTTTTTATTGGTAGGGCCGTATGAGTTGAAACGCCTTCGTAAAAGATAGGTGATACGCGACGGTAAAGCTGGAATCCATCTTCAGACCCTCATCGGTGGCGATAATCGGTGCTTCGGCGACGCCAAACAAGGTCGGCTACATCCTCGTCAGGAACATGCTCAAGAGCGGTTACCAGGGTAAGATATACCCGATAAACCCGCAGGGAGGCCAGATACTGGGCCTCAAGGCGTACACCTCGGTCAAGGAGATACAGGACAACGTCGATCTAGCCGTCGTTGCCATCCCCGCGAAGCTCATCCCACCCGTCGTCGAGGAGTGCGGGGAGAAGGGTGTAAAGTCCATGATCATCATCTCCGCCGGCTTCAAGGAGACGGGCAAGGAAGGCGCGGAGCTCGAGTTGCAGGTCGCGGCCATCGCCAAGAAGTACGGATTGAGGATTCAGGGCCCCAACTGCCTCGGGGCAATAAACACGTGGGCGCCGATCGACCTAAGCTTCGCCGCCGCCCTGCCAAAGAAGGGTGGAATCGGGTTCATCAGCCAAAGTGGCGCCCTCGGTACCGCAATCCTCGACTGGATCCTAAAGAAGGACATAGGGTTCCACAGCTTCATCAGCCTCGGCAACAAGGCCGACCTCGACGAGGTCGACTTCATAGAGGCCATGGCTGAGGACCCTGACGTTAAAGTCATACTTCTCTACCTAGAATCGATTGAAAGGGGTAGCAAGTTCATCGAGATCGCTAGTCAGGTCACGAAGTGTAAACCGATCATCGTCGTCAAGGGCGGCACGAGCTCAGCTGGTGCGAAGGCAGCGGGCAGCCACACTGGTGCACTCGTCGGCAGCTTCCTCGCCTACCAGAAGGCTTTCGAGAAATCGGGGGTCATCCTCGCGGACACGATGGAGGACCTCTTCAACTACGCGATCGCGTTCATGGAGCAGCCATTGCCGAAGGATGAGGGTATAGCAATAGTCACTAACGCGGGCGGGCCGGGCATACTTGCGACTGACCTCGTGGAGCGCCTCGGTGTCAAGATGGCCGAGGTGAAAGGGGAGACGAAGGAGAAGCTCAAGAAGGGTCTCCCCGCCGCGGCATCGACGGGCAACCCGATCGACGTCCTAGGGGACGCCGGCGCCGACAGGTACGCCTTCGCCATAGAGGAGGCTCTCTGGGACCAGGGCATAAACCTAGTCGTCGTCCTCCTCACACCGCAGGCGATGACTGACAGCATGGCGACCGCCGACGCGATGGTTCGGCTCAACGAGAAGCACCCGGAAAAGACGATGCTCGCGGTCTTCATGGGCGGCGATCAGGTGGAGGGCGCTTCGAAGTACCTGAAGGATAAGGGGATACCCTGCTTCGACTTCCCTGAGAAAGCCATCAAGACTGCAGACGCCATCTACCGCTACTCGCGATATCTCAAGACGCCCGAGCAGAAGCCCACCAACTATACAGTCGACAAGAAGAAAGTTGACTCCATATTCAAGGCTGTGAGGGCCGACTGTAGGAAGGTTCTGCTGCCGACGGAGGCGGCGGAGGTAGCCCGCGCATACGGCATAGCCGCCCCCCCCAGCAAGCTGGCTGAGAAGCCCGAGGACGCCGTGGAGTATGCCATGGAGATGGGCTACCCGGTGGTCATGAAGATAGTTTCGCCGGACATCCTCCACAAGACCGACATAGGGGGAGTCGTACTCAACATCACGAGTCCCGAGGAGGTTCACCAGGCCTTCGCCGACATAATGGCGAAGAGCCGGAAGGCCCACCCGGAGGCGAAGATATACGGAGTCTCCGTGGACAAGATGGTGCCGAGGGGGAGGGAGATGATCGTCGGAATGAGCAGGGACCCACAGTTCGGCCCCATGGTCATGTTCGGTCTAGGCGGTATCTACGTCAACTTCCTAAAGGACGTCGCCTTCAGGATCGCGCCACTCAACGCGAGGGACGCGGAGGGCATCGTGAAAGAGACAAAGTCCTACACCCTCCTCAAGGGGATAAGGGGCGAGCCACCGGCGGACATCGCGGCGCTGGAGGAGATGATCCTCCGCATCAGTCAGTTCGTCACCACCTACCCTGAGGTCGCCGAGATGGACATAAACCCCATACTCGTCTATGGGGAGGGTGGGGGTTGTCAGGCGCTTGACGTGAAGATAGCCCTCAGGTCTTAATGGCCCGAAGCGCGTCCTCTAGGCTTCTTTCAACCCTGAATTTTCGGTGGAAGAAGGTGAGGATGTTCTTCACGTCCCTCTCTAGTATCTCCCCTGCGTTCGGGTGGTTCGAGGAAATGTACTGTGGCCAGTCGATTATGTAGACAACGCCCTCGTTGGAGACAATTACATTGAACTCGCTAAGATCGGCGTGGATTATCCCCGCCTTGTACGCCTTGCGGACGTCGACGAGTATCTCATCCATGTAGCCCTCGGGGTTGTCGAGGCTCGGGACATCGCCGAGCTGGTGCCCCTCGATACGCTGCATCACTACCGTGTGCCTGTTCTGGTAGATGGGCTTGGGGACGGAGACCCCCGCGTGGAAGGCGAGGGTGAGGGCGATGTTTTCCTTCTCCGCGGCGAGCCTCGACTGGTAGAGCCAGGAGACGTGGTGCCTCCCTGCGAGGTACTCCCTCTTCCTTCGAGTATCTCTGAAGCTGACCCGCCCTAGCCTGTGGAACTTCACGGCCACACCTTCACCGGCGGGGGTAAGGGCTTCCAGTACGTCGGCCTCCTTCCCCATGCCGAGTGGCATCCCAAGGGCGTCGATTATCTCCCCCCTCACGAGGGCGTTCAGGGCGAGGAGATCGTAGCTGTTGTAGTTGAGGATGTAACCCACGTAGCCCTCGGACTGCCTCCAGACAAGATCCTTATGGTCGAGCTCGCCGAGCCAGTGCTTCACCTCGTCTAGACCCAAGCCGGAGTACTTCTCGATGGTCTCCACCGGGACGAACTCGTACTTGGCCATCCCGAGCTCTATGCTCTGGAGTATCCTGAACTCGCGTGGATCGAGCTTGGTTAGAAGGGACGCTGCTTTCTCGGCGGAAGACACGGATAGAAGGATGGGGGCCGTATATTTAGAGCTTGATTCGGGTCTTCAGCGCCTGGCTGATTGGCACCCCGACGACTCCAGCGCGCGCGCTCTCAGGGTCCAGGCCAAGATCACCCGGTTCAGTTTGGCGGTCGCGAGTCGCCCTCCGACGTACCCAGCCACAAATCTCTCGCACCCCTTGATGATGAGTGTGAATGGCACGGAGAAGTAGTAGCCGCCTATCCGGTCAGATATCGCTGGGCCAAAGCCTCCGGCGACTATGGATCCGAACACGAGCCCAGATATTATGATGAAAACGTTCCCAATGTTGAAGTAGCCTAGGTGGCTGGGATCGGTATCATTATCGAATACGTGGCGACGAAGCAGAGCACCGCCATCACGGCTATCGCCGCTAGCTCTCGTGAACCTAGCAAACCATTTCACCTATGATAATTTAAACTACTGATACAAAAAGTGTTGAATTTGAATTGAAAAACTACAATGAAGTGAATTTTTGGACTTAAATTATTTTTTTTAAAAATGTCTACGATGCAGACGCGCATTAATTTGGATTATTTAAAAAAGGTAGATATCTTTTAACCGATTTAAACAGTGGTACAGTAATTACTATGCCAACAATCATTTGCCCCAAATTAATTGGTAACTCTGCAATTGCTACAACTTGTATTTGGAAGAGAGGACCAATTAAGAAAAACTGATAAAGATAATAGCCTGTTACCATAATAAGCCCCCCAATAACAGTTGACATAATTGTCCAACCAGTATCTGGTTCGTTTTTCCATCCCAACCATGCAATGAAAATGAAAATAAGTGCTGAAAGTAATATCCAAAATATTGCAGGTATGTTTAATGTAAACGAAATACTACCTAACGCAATCGCGGTTTCACCGCTGTAATAATTGATGCCAAAATATCCCAATAAACCAGCAAGAATAACCCCCAGAGTAATTGTGCTGATTTTCCAATTTATTGGAGATAAAGTTGGTTTCTTATTACTAAGCCAACCAACTATAAAGCCCTCAAATCCTTTAATTACAAAAGTAGCAGGTGCATAGTAAGGGTAACCAAGCCAAAGATCAGCTAAGGCTGATCCAACGCCCCCAGCAAAAGCACCTATTAAAGGACCAAAGAGTAAGGCTGTAAGAAAAACCATCGAATCTCCGATATTAAAAAAACCTCTAGTAGCAGGCACATATATTGAAAATGATGAGGTTACAACAAACACTAAAGCTGTAAAAAGCCCCATTAGGGCAAGATTTCTTGGTGAAAAGTTTGTAGGTTTCATACTGGATTACGAGTATTATACTTATAACTATAATAGTTCTTCGCCTAGAGGAGGACCTGCAGATCGTCCAACGCTGAGAGGGTCCGCTTGCCCCTATCCGTTATCTCGTAGTATCTGCGCTTACCGCGTAGGCTGGACGAGATGAGGCCCTTCTCCTCGAGGTCTGCTATGTGCTGGTAGACGGCGCCGATGGTCATCCCTTTCCCCACGGCCTTCCAGACCTCGTAGCCGTAGGTTTCGCCGCCCGAGATGTGGCGCAGGATCTTCTCCTTTGTTGTAAGCATGGAACCCAAACCTGGGGACCTCTTCCGCTTAGTGAGGCTCTGGAGGATGTCATCCGTCTTCAAGCCGCTGCTCGTTATGAGGCATATCATCCTGTCGATCCGATCGATCTTCCCGGTCTTGACTAAGCTGTTGAGACTGGCAACAGTAGCGGCGCTCGCCGGCTCAGCAAATATGCCTTCTAACCTAGCGATCTCCCGGCCCGCAGCGAGCATGTCCTCGTCGCTGACCGTGACGGCGAATCCATTGGACTCCCTCAGCGCCTTTAGCGCGAGTTCACCGAATATGGGTCGCGAGACCCTGATTGCCGTAGCCTCCGTTTCGCCATGCTCCATCGGTTTCGGGGTGTCGTCGCCGCTGTCGAAGGCAGAGACTATGGGTGAGCAACCCCTAGCCTGAATACCTACGAGCCTTGGAAGTTTTTGTATTCTCCCCATGGTCTCCAGCTCCTTGAAGCCCTTCCACAGGGAGCTGATCGTGACACCGCTGCCCATGGCGACGAACAGCCAATCCGGCTCACCACCTTGTTCAACAATCTCGTATGCGATGGTCTTCAGCCCCTCGATGGACAAGGGATTGAGTTCGGTCGTTGCCTGGTACCAACCCATCTCTCCCTCGAGAGTGATCGCCCTAGAGATCGACTCCTCGATCGTCTCCCCCGACTCGACTATCTCGGCGTTGTAGACCATCATTTGGGCCAGCTTGCCTATGTCCAGTGCCTTCGGGACGATTAGGTGGCAGGCGATGTTCGCCTTGGCTGAGTAGGCCGCGATTGATGCCCCGTGGTTACCATTCGTGGCGCAGACGAGTGAGCCGAAGCCCTTCCCAGAGGCATCGGATATGATGAGCGCTGCGGAACGGTCCTTGAAGCTGTTCGTCGGGTTCCGCGTCTCGTCCTTAAGGGCGACGTTTTTTAAGCCAAGGGCCTCCGCCAGCCGTTGAACCTCCTGAAGCGGGGTGCCCCCCTCGCCGAGGCTGACCGGCTTCTTCACCGGTGGGAGAACAGGCTTGTACCTCCAGAACTTTAACTCCCCCGTGAACTCTACAGTCTTGAGGTACTCCTCGTCCCAGACGTACTCGAGGATGCCCCCGCATTTCTCGCACCTATTCTTGCCCGAGTCGCTTGGGAATACATAGCCGCACTCGGTGCAGACGAGGTTCACCCGGGGCTTCATCACCTCTCTCTGGGCTCATCCACTCTTTAAGCGTTGAACCCAACTCTTTTATTACGCCTACCGAAGGTGACGAGCGACATGACCCCCGCCCCCAAGATATCCGAGCTCCGCCCAGGGATGGAGCACCTTGACTTCAAGGTCAAGGTCTCCAAGAAGAACGAGGCGCGTAAAGTGAAGACCTTCACCGGCGTCGAGCACACGATACTTGAGGGAGAGATAGGAGACAGGGAGAGCTCCATCTCGTTCGCCGCCTGGAACGAGAAGATTGAGCTGTTCAGGGACATCGTTGTCGGGGATACGGTCGAGCTCACCGACTGCTTCGTGACCAGCTACAAGGGGATTCTTCAGGTCAACGTCGGCAGGGACAGTAACGTAATCAAGGTGAGCGTATAGTGGTTAAAGATGCCCTCGCGAGGATGAGGGGGGAAGTCAAACGTTCGACCCCACCCTTCGGCACACACGGCTATGAGCACGTGGACAGAGTATACATCACATGCCAGCACATCGGCGAGATAGAAGGCGCCGACATGAGGATACTCCTACCCGCAGCGCTTCTCCACGACATTGCGAGAGATGAGCAGAACCACGCTGAGGCCGGGGCGGAGAAGGCCAAATCCATACTCAAAAGGTACGGCTATACACTCGACGAGATCGAGAAGATCGCCAACGCCATTTCGACCCACAGTTTCTCCGGGAAGAAGCCCCCGGTGAGTCTTGAGGGGAAAATTCTCTCGGACGCCGACAAGCTCGACGCACTCGGGGCTCTCGGCGTCTATAGGACGGCTGTCTACAGCGGTGAGCATGCGAGACCCATCGAGGACTTCATCGCGCACTTCCATGAGAAGCTGCTAAAGCTCGAGGGGCTTATGTTCACGGCTGAGGCGAAGCGCATGGCGCAGGACCGGACGGCATATTTAGGCGAATTCGTCAACCGACTAAAGCATGAGCTCAAACAGGAGTTCTAGCGCCGTTCGATTCTGATCGCTGTTTTAACCATATATTTTAGGGTAAATGGGTTAGGGTAAATGGATTAAAAGTATGCCGTTGATGACTAGAAATTAAGCTTTAGGTCTCTAACGGTGAGTCGTCGTCCTCACCCTTCACGACCTTACCCTTCGGGTTCGGCGGGTTGGTGGGGTCTATGCAGATGTAAACGATGTTGTTTCCGCGCACGAAGACGTCTCCGTAGTTGGCGACGAGACCGTTCTGATCATACTCCTTGGCACCCTTGAGCATGATGTTCATGTATCCGTCGACGCGGGTCATCTTCCCCCAGTACTCACCGTGACCCTTGAGGTTGATTGTGACGTTGCTCCCGACGCTCTTAATGAGTACGTTAAGCGGCTTCTTGCTCGGCTCCATTCGTTCTACACCCTTGGAGATTCATAAATAGACCAAGGGGGAGATTATAAAAACCTTCTGAACAAACCAAAACGTATGGGTTTTCCAGGCTTGTTGAGCTTCCGCCTACACCTTAGCGCACGCTATCCAGTCGTTCGTTCCCTCGTCCCCGATGACTTCGAATCCGTTGAATCCCTTTCCATCCAATAGCCCTGATAGATACTCCCTGTTGAACGCTGCCTTCAGAGCTGTCACGAATAGGGTGGCTTGAGTCCTCAACACCCGCTT
This sequence comes from Candidatus Bathyarchaeota archaeon, assembly GCA_017883585.1. GTDB lineage: Archaea > Thermoproteota > Bathyarchaeia > TCS64 > TCS64 > UBA8941. Next base: position 22,885 of record JADGNG010000033.1, on the reverse strand, counting down.
CATCTCCGATACGGCTAGCTCCTTATCGGGAAGATTCTGTATGAGAGTGACCGCGTAGACTCCGTGAAAAACCTCTGCTCGAAATGGGAGATGTTCAGAATCACCCTGCACAAGAAAGTGGTTGAGCTTAAGTCTCTCTTTCGCGAGTGCGAGGAGGTTAACAGAGAGGTCGAGCCCAACACAGGAGGAGCATATCTTATCGAGGAGCATCCCCGTTCCGCAACCATCATCGAGGAGCAGATCGTCCCCCCTCGAGCGTGTTAGCTGCAAGGCTGCATCGTATTTCCTCGACTGCTCTTCCTTGTACCTGAGGTCGTAGAGCCCCCCACCCAAGTCATCGTAGTTCTCCCGAACTTCCCGCTTATCGAGGGGCTTCATCACTTAAAGGGAGAACAGCGACCTTATCCGCCTTTCTCCACACGGAAATCTGGTTGGACACAAAAACTATCCGACAATGAAGCGTGAATCACCCTAACCCCAATTTATGGATATGAACACTATCCGATTTCGGCAAAAGAGGCTCGGAAATAGCCTCGATGAGGATCGAGATCCACCCCAATGTTTTACGCCTTAAAAGAATGAAGTCTCAACATTATGGACACGATTCATGCCCCCAGTATCACTATACCCGGCGTTCGACGAGGAATACTCGATATTTGCCGTTGGTAGACATCAAGAAAAATGGCACCGGTCGGAAGAAACGGCCCTAATATTCAAGATCCCGACGGCGATGAAGGCACCCCCTCAACTCCCCTATCCTAAACCCAAGCGGAGAAACATCTCCCAATCTATATATCCGCCAAACAAACCCTAACACCCCATGCCACAGGACACGAGACACAGGAGCAGAAAAGTATACGACGGAGACGATCGCTTAAGCCAAAGAACCCTACTTAAAGGCACTGGACTAACCGACGTCGATCTAGGCAAACCACTCGTCGCCATAGCCAACTCCTGGAATGAGATCAACCCTGGCCACATCCACCTTAACCAGCTCGCAAAATATGTCAAACACGGCGTAAGTCAGGCCGGAGGAGTCCCAATCGAGTTCAACACTATCGCCGTCTGCGACGGCATAGTAATGGGTCACGACGGCATGAAGATGAGTCTCCCAAGCAGAGAGATAGTCGCCGATAGCGTTGAGATAATGGTCGAGTCACACGGCTTCGACGCAATGGTTTGCATGACCAGCTGCGACAAGATCGACCCAGGAATGCTAATGGCCGCTGCGAGGATCGACATCCCCACCATCTTCGTGCTTGGAGGCCCGATGGAGCCCGGATGTCCAACCTGGGGCAAGTATAAGGGCAAGACCATAACCGTCCAGGAGATGTTCGAGGCAACCGCACTCGTCAAGGCGGGCAAGATGAGCCAAGAGGAGGCAGTCTACCTTGAAAACACATGCTGTCAGAGCCCAGGGGCATGCGGAGGAATGTTCACCGCTATGACCATGCAGTGCCTCACCGAGGCCATAGGCATGACCCTACCCCACATGGCAACCGCCGAGAGCACCGGCATGGAGCGCACGAGACTAGCAGCGGAGGCTGGCAGCCGCGTCATGACCCTCCTTGAGAAGGGGATAACCCCAAGTAAGATCATGACAGAGGCTGCCCTCAGGAACGCCATCACCGTCGATATGGCTCTAGGAGGATCGACGAACACAGTACTCCACCTAAAGGCCATCGCCAACGAGCTAGGCTATGATCTACCCCTCACATTATTCGACGAGATTAGCAAGAAGACACCTCACATCTGCAACATGTCCCCAGCCGGACCACACAAGATCAAGGACCTCCACAGGGCAGGTGGCATACCCGCCGTAATGACCCGGGTCAAGAAGAACCTCGACCTCAACGTCATGACCGCCACAGGTGATAAGCTCAATGAGAATCTCAAGGGCGTCAAGATCTACGACGAGGATGTCATACGCCCCGTCGAGAACCCCATCCACAAAGAGGGAGGAATAGCCATCCTCATGGGTAACCTTGCCCCAAACGGCGCAGTCGCCAAAATGGCCGCCATCAGCCCCAAGATGTGGACATTCAAGGGTACAGCAAGGGTCTTCGAGCAGGAGGAACCCGCAGTCAAGGCCATCTACGGAGGAGAGATCAAACCCGGAGACATCCTCATCATCCGTTATGAAGGTCCCAAGGGTGGCCCCGGTATGAGGGAGATGCTGGTCGGCACGAGTGCCATCGTCGGTATGGGCCTCAGCGAGGAGGTCGCACTTATCACCGACGGGAGATTTTCAGGCGCTTCACGCGGACCCTGCATAGGCCACGTCTCACCAGAGGCAGCAGCCGGAGGACCCATCGCCCTCATCGAGGACGGGGACAAGATAACCATCGACATCCCCAACAGGAAACTCGAGCTAGGCGTCTCCGAGATGGAGCTAGCCAAACGGAAGGCGAAGTGGACCCCGCCCAAACCAAAGGTGACGAAGGGCTACCTAGTGAGATACGCTTCACTTGTCACCTCAGCCGACAATGGCGCGATACTAAAGGTATAGAGAGTTAAACGCTCTCTTCCTCTATCTTCTTCGTCAACGCCGCTACGTCATAAAGTGGGGTGTTAACCTTCGGGTCTATTGGCTTCGCGAACTTTTTCTCCGTCGCGGCCCTGTGTAGGGCATTCATCGTACAGAACGGGACAATCTTCCCATCCGGGGTGGCGTAGTGGACTGCGCATCTCTGAACCCTCTCGAGGTCGAAGTTGTATGGGTCCATGAAGTGCATTGTGCCGATCATCAGCATGCTATGGTGGAGCTTGCTGAGACTCTCATAACTCCCTTCCGTGAATACAGGTAACAGGTACTTGCTGAAGGTGCTCAGCTTCACGTTCTTCATTACCCCGCTAACCGCCGAGGCTGTAGCTCTCGCCTTACTCCCCGATTCGTATTTCTCATTGGAATCACCAACGGATTTTATGAGTCCCTCGACGTTGAGGTAGTGTGTAATCGGCTCAACCTTATTTCCCTCCATGACGAGGTAGGTGGCCATACCACAGTGAGGGTGCGTGCTGAAATCGATGTACTCCCTCTCCTTGATGTGACCCACAAACCTAGTAAACGGTACTGCCGTTGGAATCGGGAACCAGTCGCTTTCTTTAATCAGGCCATCCGTCTGTTCGCTGGCGAGTCTCATCAAGTCGGGGATGGTTACGCGCATCTGTTCTCTCTCCTTCTTGTTGATTCGCCCCGTTATCGCGACGGGTTGGAAGTTCACGCACCGGACAACGTCGCGGTTCTCTATAGCGAACCTTATGATGTCCCCAACCTGATCTGTATTGACACCGCCAACCAGCACCGGGACGAGGACGACGCTGTGGAAACCCGCATTTTTGAGGTTCCTAAGAGCCCGCTTCTTGATCGTGAGCAAGTCGAAGCCCCTCGCCACCTTATAGGGCTCAGGCGTGACACCGTCGAACTGAAGATAGACCGTGCTAGCCCCCGCATCCTTCAGGGTCTTACAGTACTCAACGCTCTCAGCCATCCTGATGCCGTTCGAATTGATCTCAATGTGGTGGAAGCCCAGGTCCTTCGCCATCTTAATCAACTCGGGGAGGTCCTCACGAACAGTTGGCTCACCCCCACTGAACTGCAGTGCCGGTGGTGAGATCGGCCTGTTCGCCCTTAGGTTCTCCATGATACCTCGTATCTCCTCCTTCGTTGGCTCGTAGAGATAACCTGCCGCCCCAGCGTGGGCGAAGCATATCGGGCAGCGAAGGTTGCACCTGTTTGTGATGTCGATTATCGCCAGCACAGTGTGTGACTTGTGCTCCGGGCAGATACCGCAGTCATAGGGGCAACCCTTCTCAGTCTTCGTCCGGGGATTATCCAACTTCTTCCCATCAGCCGCAAACGCCGCTGCCCTGATGTACTGTTTATAGTCCCCCCAGTAGAGATCGGACCACTCCCCATGCTCGGGACACGTCTTCCGAATGTAGACCTTCCCACCCTCTTCGTAGATCTCGGCGGGTAGGACCTTCATACACTCAGGGCAGAGACTCTCGGTGTCTTTTATCTTATTCATTAATTATGCCCACTTGACCTTGTTAGTGGTGAAAACCACACACTTCGTTTAAGAACGTATTCGTATTATTCACCTTCTAAGTAGTGGTTATTCCCACCGATAGAGGTAAATAAACCTACGATTCCCTGTCTTCGATCGGCATGTCGAGAACACCAGTTAGCGTGAAGGCGGAGAGAGCGCTGAGGGACATCGGTCTAACCGAATACGAAACCATGGCGTACCTCTCCCTAGTGAAATCCGGCGAGCTTACAGCCAACGAGGTAAGTTCTTCGACCACCATTCCCTACTCCAAAGTCTATACGGTTCTCGACACGCTCGAAAAGAAGGGCTGGGTCGATGTGAGGGGAGGGCGTCCTAGGATGTACTACCCAAGATCACCGGTCGAATCATTAAGATCGGAGAAGACAAGGCAAGAGGACAGGTTTGAGAAGAACCGGGAGATGGTTGTGTCGGAGCTCCAAGCGGTTTATGAGCACAGGGAGATCAAGGAGAAACCCGAGATCTGGATAATACGGGGAGAAGATAACATCATCTCGAGAATCAGTGAGACGATTACTGGTGCGAAGAAGGAGCTTATGGTGGCTCTCCCAGTGCTTCCGATACCTTTGGTCATGAAGGTGATCCCGATGTTCCAGGCACAGATGGACCGCAAGCTACAGGTCCAACTTCTAATTACAAAGGAGGCAGAAAAATCCCTCCCCGACATGCTCGTACACTTAACCGAGGTCAGGACACGTGATGACATGTTCGGGGGAGGAATCGTGGCCGATGGGCATGAGACACTTCTATTCCTAAACCAGGGGATCGAACGGGAGGAGAACTTGGCGATCTGGTCCGACCACGTCGGGCTCAATATGATATCCCGGGGCTATTTTACTTACCTCTGGGAGACATCCAGTCCTGTAAAGAGAGATTAGAAAAGGGCATCCACTTTCTTCACAGTAGACTCGGATAACCCTAAAGTCGTCAGTCCCAGACGATCGACCACAAAGAGGTCACCAGCCAATTCCTTCATCGACTCTAACTCAACCGAGTTGATGTTATCGATGATCTCCTCTAACGTCTTCGGTTTCCCCTGCCTGAGGGTTGAAACTCCCAACTGCATCATCCTGCTTTCCGAACTCTCCGAACGCAGTACAAAGAGACCTATGGTCTTGTGCTTGATCTTCTGAAGAATCCTCTCCGATAGATCCTTTTTCAATACATCGAGTTCCTTAAGCTCAATTTTTAGGATCTTCTCTACATATTGATCCTGCGTACCCGCGAGTATAGCAAATACCCCGGCATCGTTCAATGAGTAAACTGTGCTGAAAATGGAGTAGACGAGGCCGTATTTTTCGCGTATTTCCTGGAACAATTTTGAGCTCGCTCCAACGCCAAGATAGGATGAGATCAGATTCAAGGCATCACGGTTGGTGTCACCGTAAGCTAAGCCCTTTGAAGTTAGAGCCACCTGGACCTGGCTCGTTTGGCGCTGAATGTGTCGTTTTATCGGCTTGAATGAGGGCTCTTCACGTGCATCAACCCTGTCGTACTTCTTGTTGAGGGTGACGTTTTTCTCGACGATGGCAACGAGTTCCTCATGTTTTAATGCGCCAGCGCCCGTCACTATAATTTTCTGGGGTAGGTAATGACTCTCAAAATAGGTACGTATCGAATCACTTGTGAGACAATTCAGTGGAGCCTTCTCCCCGAGTATAGGGTGCGCCGCCTCGTTCTCACCCCAAGCCGACTCAAAGTATAGATCGTGTATGAGGTCACCCGGATCATCATCCCTGCTATCTATCTCAGAAAGGACTACAGTACGCTCCTTCTCCACGTCATCCTGCTTTAGCAGGGGATTTTGGACCATGTCGGATAGGACCTCAAGGGCTAGTTTGAGGTCCTTCCCCAGAACCTTTGCATGGAAGCAGGTCATATCTCGGTCTGTGAACGCGTTGAGGTATCCGCCCCGATCCTCTATAGCCCTCGATATTTCTTTAGCGCTCCTCTTCACTGTCCCCTTAAAGAGCAGATGCTCTAGAAAGTGTGTGCCCCCATGATATTCCTCGACTTCGTCTCGAGAGCCTACATTGACCCAAATTCCTACTGATGCGGAGCTTGACTCCTTGATCTCCTCTGTGATTATCTTGATTCCATTTGATAAGCGAGACTCAGCAAGTTCTCTCATGGATGCATCGCGATGTCAATAAGTAACTACTTCATATAATCTTAACCCCAAAGAACCCATGGATGGTTTTCCTGTCCCAGCTATTTCCACCCCTTTTTAATTAGCCACATGGTTCATACTCTCGTTGTTAAAAAGGCCAACAAATTAATAGCTTTTTGACTTCGATTAATCAATTTACATAGGCGTTAACATACGCCTTATGAATAATATACATTCAACAATTGGGATACGAACCCTAGCTATCACCCATCTTCTCCCTTGAAACTATTGCTTCAGCCATCTTCTTACCCTCGTCAGTAAGCTTGAAGGAAAGATCCTGTTCTAGGAACCATCCCATAAGCTTGAAGACCTTTGACCTAAAAGATGGTGGCTTGACGGTTATCTCAAAGAGTGGCTTATCTGAGTGAGCAGCGTCTGGCCAGGAGTAAACCGCAAGCTTCTCCCGATCGATAGCCAACTCCCGCTTCACATCCTTGTAACCCAATTGACCCCCCTTCTCAAAGAGGGTTATCAATAATTTAGAGGTCAAATACAAATCCTCGATCTCGTGTATCTTAGTAAGTGTTAGATCAGCCAAAGATGGTAGAGAGAATTCCTTTTCCATCATTAAGCTAGGAAGTCTCCTCCCCACTATTAACCCTGTTTCAGTCAATTTCCAGAGATCGAAGGTATACCGGTTCTCATAGTCTGAGGCTACTGGTTTCCCTCTCGCCTCCATCTTTGAAATGAGCCCCGCTTCCTGAAGTGAAACCAACCACCCGTTTATTTCCTTCTTGTTAATGAATAGACCATCTTCCTCAAGCTTCGTTTCGATGTCATGAGTCGTTATATGGGTATATTCTTTATTTTTATAGAAGACCTCGTAGATTCGACGAGCATTTTTACTATGTAACGGTTTTAGAACGCCTTCAAATAATTTGTCTAATGTATCCTGTGTCACTACTTTTGTCTCATCCAAATGGCATCAAGTCCCGCAAAACAATATTCAGGAAAAAACAGAATATTAAACTTGCTACTGATCGTTACAAAACGATAAAAAGATGATGTAATTCATTAAGAGAACAGCTTTGACAAAGCCAAAAGTCTACATCACCAGACAGTTCTTCAAACCGGCAATAGACCTACTAAAAAAGAATGGTTCTGTTGAGGTGTTCGAGGGAAATGACGAACCCGTACCGAGAGAAATATTGCTGAGAAAGGTAGGCGAAGCCGATGGACTTCTCTGCCTGATAACTGAGAGAATAGACAAGGAAGTATTTGAAGTTGGAAAGAAACTGAAAGTCGTAAGCAACTACGCCGTAGGCTTCAACAACATCGACGTGGAAGAGGCATCGAAGCGTGGGATCTATGTCACAAACATGCCGGGAATACTCACCAAGACTACTGCGGACTGCGCTTTCGCCTTAATGATGACTATGTCAAGAAGAATCGTCGAAGGCGACAAGAACATACGTGCCAGGAAATGGATTAACGCTTGGATCCCAAAGATGTTCATGGGGTCGGACATCCACGGAAAGACACTTGGAATAGTTGGATTGGGCAGAATAGGTGTTGCCATGACGAAAAGGGCCAAAGACTTCAACATGAAGGTGATCTATTACGACCCGATCCGCCGGACAGACTTGGAAAACGAGTACGGCATCACATATGTATCGTTGAATGATCTTCTTACACTGGCAGATTTCGTGTCAATCCACGTACCCCTAATAAACGAGACAACACCTCATTGGAAAGCAGCAATTCAACATGATGAAAAAAACCGCTTATATCATCAACACATCCAGGGGACCGGTAGTCGACGGAAAAGCCCTCTACGAAGCATTAAAGGAAAATAAGATAGCCGGTGCTGGACTTGACGTATTTGAAAAGGAGCCAATAGATCTAGCGAATCCGCTCATTAATTTAGATAACATCATTATGACGCCGCATATCGCAAGCGCGAGTATCGACACACGCATCGCCATGGCGATGATGGCAACCACGAATGTCATCGCGGTACTTGATGGAAGAGAGCCACCAAACGGGGTCAACCCGGAAATAAAGAAAAAATATTAAAAATGTAAGATATTATCCAATTAAAATGAGACATATGATAATATTTTTGATTTAATTACAATTTTCCACTTCGGTGACGTTCACTTAAAACCCCAAGCATATCCTTGACCATCGTCTGAAGATCAAAGGTCGGCCTCCACTCCCACTCCTCACGGGCGGCGGAGTCATTGAGACTCATTGGCCAGGAGTCGGCGATCGCCTGCCTATAGTCGGGTTTGTACTCGACAACAAGATCAGGAATATGTCGCTTTATCTCGGCTACCAACTGTATTGGAGAGAAGCTCAAGGCCCGTAGGTTAAAATCGGTGTGATGCTTCAAGCGGGATAAATCCGCCTCAAGAAGCTCAACAATGCTTCTAAGGCAATCAGGCATGTATATCATTGGTAAGATCGAATCAGGTTTCAAGAAGCAGGTATATCTCCTGTTCTTTATCGCCTCGTAGAATATCTCAACGGCGTAGTCCGTTGTACCTCCTCCAGGCGGGGAAACATTACTTATAACCCCCGGAAACCTGATACCGCGAACATCCACCCCCCACTTCTGATAATAGTAGTTTCCCAGAAGCTCGCCCGTAACTTTAGTTATCCCGTAGATGGTTCTCGGTTTGGTGACAGTCTCCTGAGGCGTTTTCTCCCTAGGGGTTTCGGGGCCAAAGACTGCTATCGAACTCGGGTTAAACACTCTTCGTAGCTTCCGATTCCTCGCAACCTCAAGGACATTATATAGACCATCAATATTCACATGCCAAGCGACGTTAGGTCTTTGTTCCCCCGAAGCGGATAATAGAGCTGCTAAGTGAACAATCGAATCTATCTCATGATCTACGACAATCTCATCTAGTTGCTTTGCATCCGTGACATCAAGCATCTCAAAAGGCCCATCATCACTCACAGGCTTTCTTAGATCAGACGCTATAACATTCTCCTTCCCATAGAGTTCTCTCAGCCTCGGAGTCAATTCTGATCCAATCTGACCCGAGGCACCGGTCACGAGAATTCTACGAATATCCCCCATCAGAAAGCCCTCAATGAACATCCTCGATTAAATCTAGATAACATCTTCTATCTACCAGAAAACGTAAAAGATTTGGACACAGAGTCAGATCAGAGGTTCTATGAGAGATCCAACCGGATTCTTATCCATCGAGTACCAAGAATTGGTCGATAAGGCCCTAGACTGGAGATTAAAGACAATTCAGGGACCCAGCGAACCTGTCGCCATAGTCGATGGTAAAGAGGTACTGATACTCTGCAGCAATAACTACCTAGGGCTGACCACCCATCCGAAACTCAAGGAAGCCGCCATCCAGGCGACCCGAAAATACGGCGTCGGCTCAGGGGCCGTGAGGGCGATATCGGGTACAATGGATCTACACATGGAGCTTGAGAAAAGACTAGCTAAGTTCAAGGGATCAGAGGCTTCGCTCACCTACCCGACAGGGTTTCAAGCAAATTCGGGGTTAATCCCGCAACTCGTCGGCGACCAGGATCTGATAATCAGCGACGAGCTTAACCACGGTAGTATCATTGATGGTGTACGCCTATCGAGAGGGGAGAGGACGGTCTATAAACACAACGACATGAACGATCTGGCCAGAGTCATAAACGAAGCCGAGAAACGCATCCCCCAGTACAAGCGAATACTGATTATCACAGACGGCGTCTTCAGCATGGACGGAGACATAACACACCTTGATCAAGTCGCTAAGATCGGCGCTGAGCACGGCGCAATGGTGTATGTCGACGATGCCCACGGGGAAGGTGTCTTAGGAGAAGGCGGCAGGGGAATCCTAAGTCACTTTCACCTCGACCACAAGAGAGTTCACATCGAGATGGGGACGTTCAGCAAAGCCTACGGGACCGTAGGAGGCCACATCTCCGGCTCAGAAGACCTTGTTAAGTTCGCTTTAAACAAGAGCAGAACATGGCTACTCAGCTCATCTCCGCCTCCCCCAGTCGTGGCGTCAACTATAGCTGCGATTGATGTCCTCGAGAAGGAGCCGCAGCATGTCAAGGACCTGTGGGCCAACACACGATATTTCAAGAAGGCCGTGGAGGATCTCGGCTTCAACACGGGCGTGTCACAGACTCCGATCATTCCTCTCATAGTCGGTGAAAGCTACGTGGCCAAAGCCCTGGCGAATAAGCTGTATGAAAGGAACATCTTCGTCGTCCCGATAGTCTTCCCCATGGTGTCACGAGATAAAGCTAGAATAAGGGTACAGATGAGTGCCAACCTACGAAAACAACAACTGGACGACGTGATATCAAAGCTAGAGAGCATAGGCAAAGAACTTAAGATAATCTAGTAAAACTTCTATTTTTGTCTCAGATAATATAGACGTAATTTAATATCTATTTGAAATATTCGGTTATCCGTTTGCCACCCCTAAGTTTCAGTATCTCGGCACAATACTGGGGGGACAGAGTCTTGAACTCGTAACCCAACGAGACTAAAATCTCCTCAGCTCCCTCGGCCAAGGCAGGTGCGACTAGAATAGCGCGAACCTTCCGGTTAGAGTCGAGGTTTATCACATCCATGTACTTCTTCAACTGCAGGACCGCCTTCTTAGTCGCCTTGACCCTCTTTATCTCAACGATAGTCAGCACGTTGTTCCTGTCTACACCCAGCACGTCTATGAACCCTGGGTCAACCGGCTTCTCGCTTGTGATCGGCCTGAAACCCTCCTCTATGATGGAGGGTTGGGTCAAGATCGCCTGTTGCATGTCGCTCTCGGACGCATAGAGATTGAACTCACCAGAGTCCTTCAGATCGAGTATCGAGACCAGCTTAAAACCTGTGAACGTGATCTCCATGACCTCGTGATCCTTCCTATGGTAGATCCGTATGACGAGTTTATTTTCCCTGAGCTTCGTTTGAAAGAGGCTGCCGGGGGGTTGCCAGTTTACCGGAGAGTAGTCCTTCGGACGGTGAATCAGTGCTGAACCATCCGACTTAAGGATGATAAGTCGCTCCCCCGGTCCGAGGCTTGAGCTAGCCCTTCCCTCATACTCAACACTGCATCTACCAGCCAGAATCACCAGCCTCTTGTGGGATATCCCTGACTTGACGATGGGTAGTGCGTCTTCGAGGGAAGGTGCTTCGAGGATGATCTGCCTCGGTGCCTTTTCCATGTCAACCCACGCTTGTCACTATAGTCGTCCAGGGGGAGTTCATCTTAAGATCGGTGAGGTTCAGGTCCTCTGTGGCTCCACTTAGCATGAAGGTACCGTGGCCGGGGTATATCCGGTCGGGGCATTCGGATATCAATAGTTTCAGGCTCGCCTTCCAAGCTGAGAGGTCGAATCCTGGGCCGTTTATGAACCCTAGCCGTCCTGTAGTGGAGGCGATGTCACCTGTAAAGATCGCTTTCTTCCCATCTTTCTCAGTCATGCCTATCGAGATGCAACCGGGGGTATGCCCGGGTGTGTGAATAACATTGAGATGAGTTTCACCTACGTCGAGATGGTCATGATCCTCAAGTACTAGATCTAGACTCGGCGCTTTGAAAATGATTCCCCTGGTTTTTGCCATGTCAACGAGGACGCGCTCATCGAGGCTAGTTATTGAGCCCGAATCACACTTATGTGCGACGAGTTTACAGCCGGTTAGCTGCTTGAGTTCTTGTGCCCCACCGATATGGTCGAAGTGGCAGTGAGTAAGAACGGCAGTCTTGACAGCCCTCGGATCGAATCCGTCCGCCTTCACATTCGCAAGGATCCTCTTTACTCCGAGCCCGGCTCCGGCGTCGATGAGGACAGACTCTACCCCACAATCGATCAAGTAGACGTTGCAGTCCCCCGGCGCGGATAAGCCATAGGCAGAACCCCCTACAAGATAAACGGAGTCAGTCAGCTTCATTGAAATCGGATAAAGGTCGTTCACGGAGGTTAAAAATCGTTGGCTAAAGGCGAAAAACGTCATGGACGCGATTCGTGGCCAATACCTCGCTTCGATCAACCGATCCGCCTGCTGGTGCCACATTCATCTTTCATCGGATTTGCACGCCGTAGGAAATAGTGTACGAGGATCGGGTCTAGATCGGGGGCCGATGCCTAGGCCTTATAAAATGTATACCTTCAAGATTAAGGCCACAAAACCTATCCAAGAGTCAAGGACCGGGAAACGCCACAACTAGGTTTCAGGGTTAAGCTCCCTGAACTGAGCCGCCATCTTCGGTAGATGAACGGCGTTAAACTCCTCCACCTTGTCCGGGTGTGTGAGCTTAACGTGGAATCTTACACCCCCTGGGCTCGACGACTTCCTAGGGCAGTAGGGGCAGCTATACTCTCGCGATTGCTGAGTGCTCAAGCAAACCCTCCGAATTGAATATACTGACTACAGTCTATAACACTTTGTCCCGACCCAGAGTGCCTCCCACACCGGGAGAGGCTTTAATAATCCAATCGATTCTAAGCCACTCCTGTGGCTCCCAATGAGTGAGAAAGAATCCAAGGTCATTTGGCTGACCTGCCCCGACTGCGGCTCCAAGATAGGGATAATTCTCTCCGTAGGGAAGGCTACTGCCATAGCCCACTACGTCGAATCGGAGGCGGCTGAGGAGACTGAGAACTGGCCCCCCTCCAGCTTCGAGGAGAAACTCAAAGCAGCAGGCGTCGACACGAGCCTGCTGAACATCGAGGACGGCGAGGAGATGATCCTTGTAAGCCCGAAGAAGTTCCTTGGCGACCTTTGGGGCTCAATAAATGAGTCCATGCGCTCCCTCGGTGGAATATGGATAAGAGAAGGCAGGGATAGTCGATGGGAGATCAAGAAAAACCCAAACCAATAGCTGCCACTCCTTTTTCGCTTCCTTTATAGACCATTTTCAACCCTGTGTAGGGTAGGGTAAACAAGTCGAAACTTCCCGAAAAAAGGGCTTGATAAGCCTTTATTCGGCTAAGGAACACGTTAATGCCATGCAGCAGGCTAACGCGGTCTATGACAACCTCGCTATACAAGTCCCATTAAGAGGGGAGGCTGACAGCCTCCTGCAGGATGGCTACGGGCACATAGGCGAGAAGCGACACTACATCCTAGAACCGCACGAAGCGCTGTACCTAGTCGAGAAGGAACGTCTCACCGTGATAGACGAGGGAGAGAGACGAATCCTCTCGTTCCAAGAGATACTAAACAGGGAGCTCGCTAACGATCCCATGTTGTGGACGAGGTACATCATCTATAGGGACATAAGGGGCAGGGGTTTCGTCGCCAAGTCAACGATAAAAAATGGTGTATCCTTCAGTGTCTACGAGAGGGGGAATTACCCGAAGAAGGCCCCTAGTTACGAGTTATATGCTCTAGCTGAAGGATTTTCCGAAACACTTGGACACATAGAAGAAAGGCTAGTTGAAGTCAGGGACTCCGGGCGGGTTCTAAAACTAGCCGTGATTGATAGGAGGGGAGAGGTAGTCTACTACGGTCTCGATAAGCTCGAGATTGAGAGATTAGGCGCCAATGAACTCGAATAGCTTTGAACGCTCGACCTTCACCTGTTCCCCGGTTTTCATGTCTCTGATGGTCAGACATCCCTCCTCGAGTTCGCGCTCACCGATTATAACGACCTTCCTCACGCCTTTCTTGTTGGCGTACTCTAGCTGCTTCGAGAAGCGTCTACCGAGGAGATCGACTACCGTTGAGACTCCGACTGCCCTCAGGTCCTGGGCGACCTTTATCGCCTCCCCCTTCATTGAGTCGGATATTGGGGCAATCAGCACGTCTACTCCGAGCTTGAGGTCATTGAAACCGCCCTTCGTCTCAATCAGAAGGACGAGGCGATCGATGCCAAAGGATATTCCAGTGGCAGGGGTGCTCCCTCCGCCCATGAGGTTAATGATCCCGTCATATCTCCCACCACCAGCGATACTCCCGTAGTCCTCGTAACCCTCGGCGAGCACTTCAAAGACCGGCCCAGTGTAGTAGTCCAGGCCCCTGGCGAGGCTTAGCTCGACGACGATGTACTCGGCGTAGCCGAATAACTTCGCGTGCTCAATCAACTCTCGTAGAGCCTTCAGTCCTACAAGTCCCTCTGGATAATCAGAAAGTTTCTTCTCGGTATCCTCGAGAACCTTTGCAGGAGCGCCGGTTTGGGCGAGTGAGTCTAAGAGTAGATTAGCTGGTTCCGCGTCCACGGATAGTTTCGTAAGCTCCTTGATTACTCCGTCTTTCCCTATTTTCAGTAGTTTATCCACTGCCCTGATGGCGTCAAGTAAGCGGTCCTGCGGGACCCCTGCTTTCCTGATGAATGCCTCTAGTATCCTCCGGTCGTTTAGCTTTATAACGAAGCCGTCGAAGCCCATCTTCTTGAGGCAGTCGACCGTTGCTGATAGGACCTCTGCGTCTGCTATGGAGCCGCTCACGCCGACGGTGTCGGCGTCGGCCTGCCAGAACTCCCTGAAGCGCTTCTCACTCGGATTCTCATACCTCCAGACCGTCCCCATCGCATATCTCTTGAAGGGCATCTGTAGCTCGCGATGCACGGCCACCACCCGCGCGAGGCTCGTCGTCAGGTCGAACCTGAGCCCGAGCTCCCTGTCCGCCTTATCCTTGAAGTAGTAGATCTGATTTATCACGTCCGCCCCGCTCTTCAGCTTGAGTAGCTCCCAGCTCTCGAAGGAGGGTGTCCCCAGAGGCTCGAAGCCGTAGGCCTCGTAGACGCCTCGTATCTGGTCTAGGACCCAGTTCCTCTTGTACATCTCCTCGGGGAGGAAGTCCCGGGTACCGCGTGGTGGCTGGTACATTTTGACCGAGCCTAGATTGAAGGGATACCGGAAAAAGGTTCCGCGTTCACTTATCACCGAAATACTTCCCCCGGTCTCAAATCTTTAATGATTATTCTAGTTTTTAGGGAATCAAAATAGTAGATAAGAAAAACTAGTTTCTAAGAAATAAAAAACCGGAGGATATTATCCTCGGTCTTACTCAAAGGCTCCACGTAGGAACGGGTATAAGTCCGCCACCTGCTCCTGAACCATCGTCTGGTAGTACTGGTATAGTATGCTGACTGCCAGCAGGGCACCCATTCCGCTTCCAAAGACACCGAAGAAGTCGGATATTGCTGCTAGAGCGCCCACTATAGCTCCGCCGATTATAGTAATGGTCGGGATATACCTATTCAACAGTGTCACTATAGGCTGCTTGTTCCTCCTAAAGCCTGGAACCTGCATCCCTGACTCTAGTAACTGGTCTGCCATATCCTCCGCACCGAGGCCGCCTATCTCCAGCCAGGTTATACTGAATATCACACAGAAGACGATGACAATTAGTGCGTAGATTAAGGCTCGGAGAGGTGAGTTCATGACGCCTTGGAGTGTCTGAGGTGAGGTGATATAGTAGACTAATCCACCGGTCGCTACCGGCTGCCCGCTTGATGAGTAGGTGAACGTTCCGAGCCAGCTGAGCCAATTGTTGTCGTTTGCGACGTTCCATCTGCTCCAGAGGAACTGCCCAACCATCTGGAAGTTTGCGAAGAGCGCGTAGGCGAGTATGACGGGAATGTTTGATACATAAAGGAGTTTTATTGGCATCCTACCGCGGTAGCCCCTGTATTGGCTATGGCTGATGGGCAGCTCGACGCGCATGCCCTCCATATATATAACGACGAGAAATACCGCTATGGTTGTAAAGAACCCGATCATATCTGGGGCGCCGTTTGGTCGGAAGAACCAACTGGGGACGGGTAGCTTCGTCCATATCCCCTGGAAGAATGCGATGATAGCACCGTAGGCTCTTCCATCGTAGTTTATGAAGCTGAAGCTCATCCACCAGATGTTCGCAGTAATGCCTCCAACGATGAAGAGGCTTATCCCACTGCCGATACCCCAGCCCTTCTGCACCAGCTCGTCGAGGAGCATGATGATCAATCCTGCGACGAGCAGTTGTGCGAATATTAGCAATGCCTTAGTGAGAGTGACTGAGCCATACTGGCCGCTGACTATGTAAAGAGAGGCCTGAATAATGATCATGACTATGGAGAAGAATTTGCTCGCAGTCGTGAATAGCCCGCGATCCTCTGCACTACTCCTATCGAATGAGATGATGTCTGAGCCGGCGAGTAGCTGGATTATCAGCCCGGCGGTTACTATGGGGCCTATTCCGAGCTCCATGAGGGTTCCCCTCGCTGAGGCGAAGATGACCCTGTACGCAGTGAAGGTGTCACCCGATGTCGTTATGGGTATTCCGTAGAGTGGGATCTCGGACATGATGAAGTAGATAAGTAGGGCAAGGAGCGTCCAGATGAGCCTGTTCTGAAAGCTAACCTTTCTCTCCGGTGGCTTAACCTCCGGTATGACCCGTGAGATGGGCTTGAAGAGCTCGAGGAAGCGCAAAGCTATCACTCTACTATTGAGCCGCCGGCTTCCTTTAATTTACTTTTGGCACCCGCGGAGGCGGACTCTACTCGGACCTTGAGCGCTGTGGATATGCTTCCCCTTCCGAGTAGCTTACCGATGCCGACTTCGGCTAGGTCGAGTTCCATCCCGCTCTTCACGCCTTCTGTACCCATGAGCTTCATCGCTAGGTCCTCTAGTTCCCCGACGTTGATCGTGGCTGGCAGCGGCTTGAGCGACGATGGCGGCACGAAGCCGATGCGTCTGTATCTGTTCGGGTTGAACTTCACGGTTTGGATCCAGAAGTGCTTGTGGCCTCCGGCGAAGCCCTTTCCACCTCGGCTGCCGGACTTGCGGTGCTGGCCGACCTGGCCCCAGCCGCAGTATCTCGATCCGCGGTATCTTCGTGTTCTTCTCAGATCGTGAGGCATTATTTTCACCTATTCTCCTTAGCACATTCTCTTGATGAGCTCGTTTATGGCCTCTCCCCTGTAGCCTAGCTCACCGTGGTCGTTATATGGACGCTTAACAGTCCTCTTGAATCCCTTCTTTGGGGGGTGCATTCTGAAGAAGGGCTTAATGCCGTTCAACTGGCTGAACTCCACCTCGCCGGATATGATGGCGTTTGCGAGTTTGTCGAGGCTCTCGTAACCGAGTTCCTTGAGGGACTCCTCGGTGACCTTTTGGTCACCTACTCGTTTGCCCCTCTTCTCGAGGAGGATTTTAACGGTCTCCACATCTAGTTCGCCCCAGGTTAGGTAGTCCTTGGCCTTCCTGAGCATGCCAGTGTAGGAGGAACTCTCTCTGATTATAGTGGCGTAGTTGTTCCTCTCCATGCGAAGCATCGTGAGGGTGGCCTCGACGGTCTTCTTGGCGTCGACTCCTCCCCTTATGCGGACGACAAAGAAAGTTTTGCCCGTCATAGTTACATTGTCCACTCCTGCGGGGTCATGATCTTACTGGTCTGCTTCAGTGCATTGAATGTGGCTAATGCGAATGAGGTAGTTGTGGTTGTTGTACCGGTTGCCTTGGACCAGCAGTCTTTTACGCCTGCTAGCTGGAGGACGACCTTCGCCGTGTCGCCGACTACTAAGCCGAGCCCCTGGGGCCCGGGCAGGAGGGTTAGGACGACGCTCCCGGCTTTTCCGCTCACGCGGAAGGGTAGGGAGTGGTTTTCGCCGCAGCCGCATTCCCAGCTTCCGCAGCCCCTCTTTATCGGGTAGAGGTTGAGCTTCGCCATCCGTATTCCCTTCTCGATGGCGTTGCGTACACGCTTCGCCTTGCCAGTTCCCAGACCGATGAGCCCGTTGCCGTTGCCCACCGCGACGACCGCGCGGAACCTCGAGTTCTCGCCTGCGTCTGTCTGTTTCTGGACCATTGCGATGTCGATGACCTCATCCTTGAGGTCTTGGACGAGGAAGTCGATTACCTCGACCTCCCTGACCTTGTAGCCCTCGCGGAATATGTCCCCTATGGAGGTGATCTGGCCTTCTTTGACCATCTTGCCGAGCTGTGTGCGGGGTACCCAATCCTCTAGCGACGGGCCTTCCCTATCGTATTGTCTGCTCATTATGCCCAGTCCTCCTGGATCTTCTTCTTCGTCTCCTCGAAGTGCTCGGGGAGAGACTCCGGTCTAAGACCCTTCCTGAGGTAGACCGAGAAGTATTTCTCGTATCCTTCCGGGTCGATGACCTTAGCGTAGTTTGCGATGTCTCCACCGTTTAGCCTCTCAGGCGGGGGAATGACATCGCTGTCGCATGGGATGTTAAGTCCCGCGTCGATGGCGCCCTTTACAACCGCGAATATCTTTGAGCCTTTCGTCGGTCTCTTGAGGCCGAGGTCAAGGTACGCAGTCTCTACACCCTCTTTGATCGCCTTGTGGCCCGCGATCAGTCCCAGCAGGTATCCTGCGGGGATGCTCTTGCCGCTGGCTTGCCAACCGTATTTGCTGATCAGCTCGTTTGAGGCGGTCTGTGACAGCACTTTATCGCCGATTATCTCGGCCTTTATCACCTGTGCGAGTATACCGTGGTTGGAGGCTCGAACTACGAACCTTGGTTGATCCGATGTTGCGAGTATCCGCCTCGCCTGGTAGTCGGTCTTCTGCTCCCTTCTTCGCCTATATGCGACTCTGTAGCGTGCGTCTTTAGCCAAAGCTACGCCTCCTTAGTTTCTGCTCGTTGATGTGCCGATCTAGCTCGGCGAGGCTGCGGAACTCTCCTCCCTTTGCCTTCATGTAGAGGCTACGGTATGTGCTCACCGTGATCACACGTTGGTCGCGAAGCTCAGTGAGCTTTCTCCTGAGTGCCCTAATGCGGTTCATCCAACGGGTCTTCTCAGAGACCTCGGCGAAGGCCTTGCCCTTCTTTGTGCCCATGCCGATTCTTCGTCCAGAGCGCTTCTTCTGCGCAAGGACTCTCGCGCGGCCTCGGCTGGTGCCATGCTCGGGGAGCGCCTTTATAGCACCCTCCCGTATGAGCTTCCTTATCTCAGTTCGCGTTATAGAGCCTTCTACATCGCTGATCTTCTCGGGGTCGATCCAGACGCGGTTTACTCCTATCTCGAGGAGGGATGCAGCTAGTCGTCTCTGGTTTGTGAGATTCATTTCTTTTCCTCCTCAAGTTCCTCAAAGTCTGAAGGCTTCGCCTTCGGTCCAGCGTTGAGGATCTTCACGCCGAGCTTCTCGGCCTCCTCCAGGATCTGCACCCTCTTTCTTCCGCCGACGGTTCCTCCAATGCGGGCGACCTGGTTCTCCTTGTCGATGGCTGCTAGGTCGTTGGCGTTTTGGATTAGTACCTCTTCCTTGCCGGTCGGATGAAGTCCGCGTACGGCGGATGGACCTCCCCATCCGATGTTCGCTACCCTAGGCCAGCCCTTCTCGTTTGTGCGCATCTTGTTGTCGATGCCGCGTGGTTTCCTCCAACGGGACTTTATCTTTATGAAGCGCCATGACTCGAAGGCGTTGAACTTGGGGCGGCCCTGGCTGAGCTTCTTCCTGACCCTGAGGAGTCTTTTCTTTTCGGTGTCACTCATCTTTCATTCACTCCTTGCTATAGACGTAGACGCCATCCAGGAACTTTCTCAGGTCCTTGTTGCGTATCTTTGCCCGCGTCTGTATGTTTGCGGCGGTCTGGCTAACATCGTCGATGTCGATGCCCTCTAGGATCACATCGTCCTGCTTGATGGTAACCTTCGTGTCACCTAGTATGTCTGCGATCCTAGCACTCCTCTCGCCGACGAAGTTTTCAATGTAGACTTCCTTTCCGACGACCTTTACAGAGGTCGGGAAGTGGACGAAGACTATCTTCATCTTGTAGACGAAGCCAGTCGATACGCCCTTGATCATGTTTTTTACATGTGCACTGATCGTGCCGACGAGGGCAGCTTCGGTTCGCCTCGGATTCTCGATGCTGAGTTTGAGGCTTTTGCCATCCGTGACTATATTGAGCTTGGTGTGGGTGAAGTCCTTGGTTATCTTTCCCTTGGGTCCCTGTACTGTGACCTTTCTACCTTCTAGGGTGAGCTGTATGTTCTCCGGTATCTCGACGGTGTTTTCGACTATCTGTAGAGACATCTTTTCTCACCTAGTAGACGTAGGCGATCACGACGCCACCGACGTTGAACTCCTTCGCCTGGCGGTGGTCTATGACGCCCTTGGGGGTTGATAGGATAACTGCACCTAGGTCACGGCTGGGGAGGAAGCGCTTCTCCCACTTCTCCATCTCCTTGACCTTCGTAGAGTATCTCGGGCGGACTGCCTTGCACTCGTTGATGCGTCCGAAGAGCTGTACGCGGAACTTACCCTGCCTGCCGTCGTCGATGAACTCAATCTCGCCTATGTAGCCTTTTTGCTGTATAAGGCGAAGGACCCTGCCAACGAGGCCGGATGCGGGGGTGATTATGCACTCTTTCTTGCGTCTGCCCTCGTGGTTCATTATCGTGTTAAGAGCGTTTACCAGTGGGTCCATTCAATTCACCTGTATTTCCTAAAGCCCATCGCTGGGGCCACTTCTCTGAAGCATTTCCTGCAGATGTTTAGTCCGTAGCGCCTGATGAGACCGTTGTGGGTTCCGCATCTGATACATGCCCTGCTGCCTGGTCCGGTTGTGCGTTTCTTCTGCTCACTCATTGGCTACTCCCACCTCGATGCCGAACTTTGACTTTACGAAATCCATTGACTCCTCGGGTGTAACCTTGTGGCTCTTCCCGATCTTGCCTCTGGCGTGCTTCTTCTCATCTATGTGGTACCCTGCGCGCTCCACGGTCACAATCACATCCATGCCGGTAATACCGAGGTTTGGATCGTACCTCGTTCCGGGAATGTCGATATGCTCTTTAATCCCGAAGGCGAAGTTACCCCACCTGTCGAAGCTGTGTGAGTTGATCTTCTTGCCGACGGCTGCGAGCGCCTTCACGAGGAAGGTTTCTGCACTCTCTCCGCGGAGCGTTACCATGCAGGCTATGGGCTCCTTTTTGCGAATGTTGAATCCCCTGATGGTTTGCTTCGCAAATCGTTGACAAGGTTTCTGCCCTGTAAGCTGCTCCATGATGGTTTGTGCGTGGTCTAGGGGGTCGCCTGAGGCGCCCACGCCTATGTTGACCACGACCTTACCGATCCTTAGAGCCCTCATGGGGTTGGTCTCTACGATTTCGGTTATCATCTCATTGACTCTCCGGTAGTGATATGAGCGACTGAGCGACGCCGATGGGGAAGACGTACTTTGTTAGCGTGCGTATGTCCTCGCCCTTGGCGGTTCTCACGGTCGCCGTCTTCTTCCAGCCCGGCTCGTCGCCGAAGCCGATTATGATTCCAGTCTCTCCCTGGGACCTGCCGCCTGTGATGACGGTCTGTAACTGGTCCTTGAAAGGGATGTGCTCAATTATCTCCTGGGACGGGATCTTGATCTTCAGGACGTCGTTGACTTTGTAGGGAGCTTCCGTCTTCACGTTTAGGGTCCTACCGTCGTGGAGTCTGAGTTGTGTCACGTCGTTCTTAAGAGTAGTCTTACCTATTATCCTGCAGAGCTTGAATCCAATCTCGTCTCCCTTGATCGGGTGTAAGATTAGGCGGCCCCCCTTTGCGGGGAGTACGCGGTAGCTCTCGCCAGCGTCTGGGAGTGAGATGACATCCATTAGGCCCACGGGGAACTTTTCGTCGAGGCGTGCTTTGCCGTCGATCTTGATCTTCCCCTGCTTGGCGATCATAGATGCCTCTCTACGGGTTGAGGCGTATCCTAGCATGTCGCGGAGTAGAACTGTTACGGGTATGGATGTGCCGAAGTTATGTGGTCCTGGGCTCGTGTTTATAGACCAGACGTTCGCCTTCCTGTGGATCGTCCAGAACGTTGGTGCCTGCTGCCTCTTCAAATGTCTTGTTGGTCCTTTTCTACCCATCTCTACTCCTCCTTAGCCTTGAAGCCCTTCCTCTCGAGGATCTTCTTCCTCCAGTCATCGTCGAGATTAAGCTTCGTGATCATAACGTTCTCGGCGCGTATCGGTATCTGCACGGTTGAGCCGTCTAGTCGAGTCCTAGTGACCCCTTCGACGTAGACGCGGGAGCTCTTGGTGTTCACCCTGAGGACCTTACCCTCAGTTAGTTTTCGGTCGCCTTTTGTGATGGTGACGGTGTCGTCCTCGATGACGGGCATTGTCCTCGCGCCGTACTGGGTCTTTAGGTTAGGTGATAGTGGTGCGGAGATGTACCGCCTCCTGATCTGAACGGGGGCGTTTCTTTGCTGCTTCCTGACAGTCGAGGGCTTGGTGTTGCCTACTTTGTTCATTTAGACTACCACCCTCGCTGTTGTTCCGAGGCGCGCGAAGCGTTCAACGGCTTCCTTAGCAACCGGCCCCTTGACATCCGAGCCTCTCAGGGTTCCCTCAGGCGTAAGTATAACTGCTGCGTTGTCCTCGAACTGGATCCAGGTACCATCCTTCCGCAGATATGGCTTCCTCTGGCGGACGATGACGGCGTTGAACATCTGCCTCCTCATCTCAGGCGTGCCCTCACGGCAACTGACCATACAGAGATCGCCAACGCTGGCTATCGGCAGTCTTCGGCGGCGTCCCTTATAGCCGAAGACCTGAATGAGTCGAAGCACACGAGCACCACTATTGTCTGCACAGATGAAAACGGAGCCAGATGTAAGGCCGCCGCTAATCTTCCGCCGTGGTGTTAGCTTTCTCTTCCCCGTTCTCTTACTCATTCATTCACTTCTCCTCGGCCAGTTTTTCTACGACGCAGAAGGACTTCGTCTTGCTGAGTGGTCTACACTCGGCGACGCGGACTCTTTCGCCCTTCTTT
>JADGNG010000006.1 GCA_017883585.1 Candidatus Bathyarchaeota archaeon | reverse complement strand
TGTTGCCGGGGCTGTTCCCCCACCAGGTTGGTAGGCCGGGGGTCTCGTTGAAGTGGCTCCTATGGACGTATAGGCCCGCGATGGCGCCTGTGCTGCCGTTCATGTACTTGTAGTTACACCAGAGGGCATAGTCGACGCCCCACTCGTGGAACTTGTGGGGGATGACGCCGACGCTGTGGCAACAGTCGTAACCTATAATGACGCCGTGGTCGTGGGCGGCCTTCGTTAGGCGCTTTATATCGAGCAACTGCCCGCTGACGAAGTAGACGCTGGGCAGGTGGCAGACGCTCACCTCGTCGCTCATCGATGCGATGATGTCCTCCTCCGCGATGGTTCTGCCGTCCCTGCTCTTGACGATGATTAGGTCCTTCTCCGGGTCCCTCCCCTTGAGGCGCACCTCCCCCGCGAGGGCATAGAGGTCGCTGCTGAAGTTGAGCTCGTCCCCTACAATCTTCGTCCTCTTTCCCTTCGGCTTGTAGAAGGTGGAGACGAGGGCGTGTAGGTTAATGGATGCACCACCCGTGACTATTACCTCATCGGGTTCCGCACCTACGAGCTTCGCCTGGTACTCGGCTGCCTTCTTGTCTATGCCGCTGCGGCGCGTCGAGAGGTTCTTCCACCTCTCGAACTCGGCCTTCATCTCCTCTTCGACGTCCTTCGAGGCGAGGCCGAGGCTGTTGCCGTCCATGTAGATGATGGGCTTGACCGACTTGGTCTTCCCATCCATGTTGAGGCTCTCCCTCTCCGGGATGTAGAACCTCTTCTTATATGAGGCGAGCGGGTCTTCCTTGTCGAGCTTCTTCGCGAAATCGACGCCTGTCTTGAACTCCAACGTTGATCGTGCAATACAGCCGGAGCTGGGGAATTATAATTTTGGGTGGTGTGGGATATCTAAGATATATAGGCTAGTCTTCCGAACGGTTTCCCGGTGTGGATGGATTGGGCTGGGACGAACTCGCGAGCGGCGACGCAGTTGCTAGGACGTTGGCCTCGCTAAAGTCCAGAAATTTTAATGTTGAGGTGCATAAAAACCGATGGGAGGCCATGAGAAGGATCACAGAATTGATTCCTGATGGAGTGGAGATCATGATGGGTAGCTCCAACACCCTCAGCGAGATCGGGTTCCTGGACCTCGTCAAGAACGGGCGGGGGGGTTGGAAGAACCTCAAGGACACAATGAGCGGCGTGACCGAGCCTTCGAAGCGATACGAGCTGCGCGCGAAGTCGTCCCTCGCCAAGTTCTACCTCGGGAGCGTCCATGCCGTCACAGAGACGGGGGAGATCGTGGTGGCGAGCAACACGGGAAGTCAGTTGCCCGGCTACGTCTACAACTCTCCCAATGTCATCTGGGTCGTGGGCACGCAGAAGATAGTCCCCAATCTAGACATGGCTTTGAGGAGGGTCTGGGAATACTGCCTCCCTCTGGAGGACCGGATCATGAAGGCGGCAGGGCAGCCCGGGAGTAACGTCGGGAAGCTCCTCATATTCGAGAGGGAAGTCAGCCCACTACGCAAAGTCCGTATGCTCCTGGTCGAGGAGAAGCTCGGCAATTAACTTGAGCACGCGAAGGGGGAGCCCGAGATTCCGCCGAAGAAGCCCGCCCTGGTCAAGTGGTTTTAGGCTCGACGCCGAAGAACCTCGAGTAGATGAGGTAGTAGTTGGCGATCCCCGCGTAGGCACCGAATTTGCCCAGAATCTCCTCGACCTCGCGTCTAGTAGCCCTCACACCACCCTTGTAGTAGAGGCCGACGGAGTCCTGTGTCCCGAGGTCATCATAAGGCACCATCTCGGTCCTCCCGAGGCCTCGGGCGAGGACGTAGTCACTGGTCCACTCCCCGACGCCACGGATGGATTGTAGCACCTCCCTAACTTCTCCTGTTGGCATCCCCTTCAGTGACTCAAGTTCGAGTTCGCCCGATTCAACCCTCTTTGATAGGCCGGTGATGAAATCGGCTTTGTTTCGGCTGAGGCCGAGTCCCCGTAGCTCTTCCATATCTGCGGCTGCGAGCACCGCAGGGGACGGGAAGGAGTGGAAGACGAGGTCGCCGTGGCGGCAGAGCTGGCCATATCGCTCGACTATCCTCGTCTGAAAGACCATGGCTACGCGCAGGCTGATCTGCTGCTCCGTGTAGGCGATGACGAGAGCTTCGTAGACGGTGGCTGTCCGTGGCGGCTTTAGACCGCGTAGTCGCTCGATTATTGGCTTCATCACCCCTTCTGCCTCCGCATAGAAGGGGTTGAGGTCAAGGTCGGAGGAGGTGATCCACGAAGCAATGGATTCGAGCTGCCCGCGGCTCCCGGAGCCGTAGAGCTTCACCCTCAGTCCCACTTTACCTCTCTCAACCGTGATGAGGCTGGGCTCTCCGTCCAGCTCAAGACACTTGTAGAGGACGCAATCGAGGTAGGCGGTGTGGGTGTAGATCCCTGTGCGGGCGTAGATGCCGCAGCTGAGATTGAAGTCGAAGGGCTGGACTGGGTATAGGGTAGCCATCGCAGTCGGCTTCTCTCCCATTGGATACCTCCTACCAACAGTTGGCCTGCCCGTCTCCCCTCGGGTCGCTGCCCGCGGTGAGGGCGCCGGTCTTTGGGTTTCTGAGGATTATTTGTCCCTTGCCGAAAGTGACGCGGTTGTGCCCAGCTACGGGTATAACGTCATGGCCCATGCGGGCGAGGACTGCCATCGTCTCGACGGGTATACCCTCTTCGAGACTTACCCTACCACCGGCGGTACCGTCGAGTATGCAGAAGCGTGGCGCATTGAGTGCCTCCTGTGGGTCCATGCCGTAGTCGACCATGTTGGTTATGACTTGCAGGTGGCCCTGGGGCTGCATGAAGCCGCCCATGACTCCGAATGGGCCGTGGAGCTCGCCGTCCCTTGTCATCATCCCCGGAATGATAGTGTGGTATGGCCTCTTCCCCGGCGCGAGAACGTTGGGGTGCCCCTTCTCTAAAGTGAATCCCGCACCCCTGTTTTGAAGGGTGAAGCCGCAGCCACGAGGGATCAGCCCGGTGCCGAAACCTGCGTAGTTGCTGTTTATGAAACTACAGGCATTTCCCCACCTGTCAACTGTGCAGAAGTAGACAGTGTCGCTGCTCGCGACTGGGGAGCCGTGGACCACGTCGAGGGATGCCTTCGTCGGGTTCACATGCTGCCGTCTCTCCATGGCGTATTCCTTGGAGATGAGTTCCTTTATCGGGACGTGTGTAACGGCTGGGTCAGCAACGTACCATCGAGTGTCCGCGAAGGCGGTGCGCATCACCTCGATTAAGAGGTGGAGTCTCTGCGGGGAGTCGAAATGGACCTTTGAGAGGTTGAACCCCTCGACTATGTTTAGAGCAATGAGGGCGGTTATCCCCTGCCCGTTCGGTGGTATCTCCCAGACGTCAACGCCGCGGTAGTTGACGGTGATGGGCTCGTCGAAGGTCGTCCGGTGCCTCTTCAGATCGTCGAGGGTCATGGTACCCCCCTTGAGGTGGAGGAGCTCGACAATCGCCTCGGCGATCCTGCCCTCGTAGAAACCGGCTTTGCCATGCTCGATGACCTCGCGCATGCTGTGGGCGAGGGTCGGGTTCTTCATCATCTCCCCGGCGCCGGGTGCCCTGCCGTTAATGAGCATCTCATCACCATATGGCCCCGACTTGAGAAATGGGACGCCATTGGCCCATGCCCGAGCAGTTAGGGGGGAGACGGGGTACCCGCCTTCCGCTAGTTCGATTGCAGGGGTGAGGACGTCGCCCATGGTTAGAGTGCCGAATTTCTCGATGGCGTCGACCCATCCGGCGACCGCGCCGGGGACAGTGACAGTGTGTACGCCGTTCGCCGGCATCTTCGTCAGACCCTCAGCTAGTAGCTTCTCAGGTGTGAGCCCTATTGGAGCCCTTCCGCTGCCATTAAGGCCGAAGACGCCCCCCTTCTTGGCGTCATAGAACAGAGCGAAGCAGTCGCCGCCCATCCCCGTACTGCAGGGCTCGGTGACGTTGAGAGCAGCTGCCACTGCCACCGCCGCGTCGGCTGCGTTGCCGCCCTTCTGGAGCATCCTCATACCCGCCTCGCTTGCGAGGGGCTGGCTCGATGCGACCGCGCCCCGGGTCCCGTAGACGGGGGAACGGCGCGAGTTGAACCACATCGCAACCACCATGCGCCCCTAGGGGAAAAAGGTTAACGACTCCACGGGCTAAATATGACGGATAAGGTGGATGAGATGAGCCAAACGAGGCAGTTCAGGGCACCCGTCGTCATCAGCACGGGCATCGGTGCGGCGAAAGAGGCGGGGGAACACGCCAAGCAGCTCGGGAAGAGAGCGTTGATAGTCACTGATTCGAACCTTGAAAAAATTGGCTTACTCGCAGACGTCAAGGCGTCCCTCGACGCCTCTGGCGTCGGGTACGAGGTCTATGATAAGGTGGTGACCGAGCCGACTGTGAAGTACGTCGATGATGGGCTGAAAGTGTTCAAGGAGGCGGGCGCCGACGTCGTCATGGCCATCGGAGGTGGGAGCCCAATCGACACCGGGAAAGCCATCGCAGCCCTCTCCTCGAACCCGGGGAGGATAAGCGACTACATGGGGGCGAACAAGATACCGAGGCCCTGCGCCCCACTCATCGCGATACCTACGACGGCTGGGACTGGGAGCGAGGTCACCCCGTTCACAATTATCACGAACACGCAGACTGATGTAAAGATGCTCATCTCCAGCCCCCGGATTCTGCCAGCGGTCGCCCTCGTCGACCCGATGATGACGTTGAAGATGCCGAGGGGTATAACCGCGGCGACAGGGCTCGACGCCCTAACCCACGCCATCGAGGCCTACGTCTCGACACGGGCGCAGCCTCTTACAGACACCCTAGCCCTCCGCGCCATCGACCTCATCTCCAAGAACATCCGAACGGCGTATTCACACCCCGACGACCTAGTCGCCCGGGGCAACATGCTCATGGGAGCGCTACAGGCGGGCCTCGCGTTCGCGAACTCCTCAGTCGCCCTCGTCCACGGAATGTCACGCCCCATCGGCGCCTACTTCCACATCGCCCACGGTACCTCGAACGCCGTCCTCCTGCCCACAGTCATCGAGTGGAGTGTTCCCGGGAACCCGGGCCGCTACGCGGAGATCGCATCTGCCATGGGGGAGGAGACGAAGGGCTTAGCCGTCGATGAGGCAGCTATGAAGACAGTATCCGCGGTAAGGAGGCTCAACGCCGACCTCCAGATACCCAGTCTCCGA
>JADGNG010000032.1 GCA_017883585.1 Candidatus Bathyarchaeota archaeon | reverse complement strand
CCATTGCAGCCGGTGACTATGTCGAGTCCCATCTCCTCCGCTATAGCTATGTTGCGGGCGGCGAGTGCGAGGCCCGTCTTCCGGTCGAGTGTCTCCATGTATGTGGTACCGCAGCAACTCGAGCCAGGCATGTCGACGAGCTCGACGCCCAGCTTCTCCGCCACCTTGCGGGCGGACTTCTCGTAACCGGGGAGCCTGCTAAGAACCGTGCAGCCGACGAAGAATGCGTACTTCAACCCTACTCACCTCCGACGCGGCTGAGGATGCCGGTCTTCTTCATGATCGTCTTTATCTCCTCCGTGGCAGGTGTGGGCGCGGGGGGTAGCCCGTCCTCGCCGCGCATCTCGTTCTCGAACTCCCCGATCTCACTGATATAGCCGTGCTTGGGGATGCTGGTGACTATCGACTTGATGGTAGGGTGTATCTTGCCTTCCCTGAGGGCTAGCTGCCTAAGGGCGGACACTATCTCGCTGACGTGCACCTTCTGCGGACACCGCTCGTAGCAAGTGTAGCAGCCAGCGCAGAGCCAGACAAGGTCGCCACTCAGTAGGCGGTCCTTCTGCCCATAGATGGCGAGACGCGCGATGTTGCGTGGGCGGAACTCGGGTACGCGCTTCGCGACGGGGCAATCGCTGCTGCATGTGCCGCACTGGTAGCATTGCATCAGCTTATCCGCGCCGTGGGTCGCCATGACCTCGTTGCGGAACTCCTTACCCTCGTTAGTGATTCTGATCTCCGTCTGTGCCATGTCAGTTGGCCTCCTTGAGGGCCTTCGCCACAGGGCTCGGCCCCAGCTTTTTCAGGTCCTCCGTCATCTCCCTGATCGTTTTCGCGAACTTTTCGCCCTCGGCGGCACTTATCCACTCGAGGCGGAGGCGCTCAGGTTCGATGCCGAGCTGCTCCATGAGTTTCTTGACCATGGCGACGCGGCGCTGTGCCTTGAAGTTGCCTGAGATGTAGTGGCAGTCGGTAGGGATGTGGCACCCCGCCACTAAGACCCCGTCAGCGCCGTCCTTGAACGCTTCCAATATGTGCGCAGGGTGTACCCTGCCGCTGCACATGACTCGTATAACGCGCAGGTTCGTCGGGTATTGGTACCTACTAACCCCTGCGAGGTCCGCGCCGGCGTAGCTACACCAGTTGCAGAGGAAGCCGACGAGCTTGGGCTCATATTCACTCATTGCTTCGCCTCCTCTAGTGCGGCCCTCACCTGGCTAAGTATCTCGTCATCTGTGAAGTGGCCGACCGTGATCGCGCCGCTGGGGCAAGTTGCCGCGCAGACTCCGCATCCTTTGCAGACCTCGGCGATGACGTGGCTGTGGGTCTTGTCGCCCTTCTTCACCATTTCTATCGCCTTGAACTCGCAGACGGCGGCGCACATCTGGCAGCCGCTGCAAGCGTCCTCGTCGACGCTAGCGATAGCGCCCTCAGCCTCGATCTCATTGTGGCTCAGGATCGTCAGCGCCCTCGACGCGGCTCCACTCGCCTGACTTATGCACTCGTCAATGGTCTTCGGGCCGTGCGCCAGTCCGCAGAGGTAGATGCCCTCCGTCGCGAAGTCGAGGGGGCGCAGCTTCATATGCGCCTCGAGGAAGAAGCCATCCTTACTGATTGGGACCTTAAGCATCCCAGCTAGGCGCCTATTGTCGGCAGCGGGCAGCACACCCGCGCTGAGCACCAGAGTGTCGGGCTCGAGGACCACGTTCTCCCTCAGCACGGGGTCTAAAACGCGTACCATAAGCCCGGCATCGGCGGTGACCTCAGGCTTGTGCGCATCATTGTACCTGATGAAGACGACGCCCTTGTCCGCGGCTGCGCGGTAGTAGTCCTCCTTGAAGCCGTATGTCCTCATGTCCTTGTAGAGGATGTAGATGTCGGCAGCCGGGTTCGCCTCCTTGACCTTGAGGGCGTTGTTGACGGCGCCCGTGCAGCAGACGCGGCTGCAATTCGGGTGCTCCTCGTTCCGGCTGCCAACACACTGGATCATGACGACGGTGCTGGGCTTGTAGCCTGCGTGGAGCTTCGCCTCAAGCTGGAACTGCGTCATGACGCCGGGATGCTTACCGTAGGCGTACTCCTTGGGGGTGTACTCGACGCCGCCAGTGGCGACGATGACCACGCCATGCTCGATCTGGGTCTCCTTCGCAGCGCTGACGAGTGTGGTCTCGAAGTTACCGACGTAGCCATCAACCTCCGCCACCTGAGTGCATGTGTAGAGACTGATCTTGGGGTTGGACCTGACGCGTGCCTCGAGCTTCGCCAGCTCCGACGCGGGGTCCTCGCCCGAGGGAAGGAACTTTATCCTCTTCATATTGCCGCCAAGTTCCGCCTCCTTCTCGACGAGGTGGACCTCGAAGCCCTGGTCGGCTATTTCAAGGGCGGCGGTCATGCCGCTTACGCCCCCGCCGATGACTAGTGCACCGGGGGTCACGTGTATTTTGTGCTTCTCAAGCGGCTGTAGGAGGCTCGCCTTGGCGACGGCCATTCTGACAAGGTCCTCCGCTTTCTTGGTTGCTGCCTCCTTCTCGTGCATGTGGACCCAGCTGCACTGGTCGCGTATGTTCGCCATCTCGAAGAGGTACTCGTTGAGACCCGCCCCGCGTAACGTGGCCCTGAAGAGGGGCTCGTGTGTACGCGGCGTGCATGAGGCGACGACGACGCGGTTGAGCTTGTGCTCGATGATGGTGTTCTTGATCCTATCCTGTGTGTCCTGGCTGCAGGTGTAGAGGTTCTCCTCAGCGTATGCCACGTGAGGTAGCTTCTTCGCGTATGCGGCGACGCTCGGGACGTTGACCACTCCGCCGATATTTATCCCGCACCAGCAGACGAAGACGCCGACGCGCGGCTCCTCATTGGCTACATCGCGCTCCGCGGGGAACTCGACGGGCTTAACCTGCGTGCCACGGGCGCTAGTGATCGCCTTAGCCGCCTTCGCGGCTGCCCCGGATGCCTGAGCGACGCTGTCGGGGATGTCCTTAGGGCTGCTGAATGCCCCGCAGACGTAGACTCCCTTCCTGCTCGTCTCAAGAGGCGTGAAGAGCTTGGTATCGGCGAACCCGTACTTGTTGAGGGTGAATCCCATCGCCTTGCTGAGTTGCTCCGCCCCCTTCGGCGGGTTCAAGCCGACGCCGAGGACCACCATGTCGTAGCGGTTCCTCTTTATCTCGCCGCCCTCCTCGTAGGTCAAGTCGAGGCCCCCCGTCTCGGGGTCCTGCTCGACGTGGCCGACGCGGCTCCTGATGAACTTGATGCCGTGCTCGTGCTCAGCGCGTGTGTAGTAGTCGTCGAACTCCTTGCCGAAGGCGCGTATGTCCATGAAGAATACGCTGGCTTCGAGGCCGGGGTTATGCTCCTGAGCGATGACTGCCTCCTTTATGGCGTACATGCAGCAGACGCCGCTGCAGTAGGGGTTTCCCACGCGGGTGTCCCGGCTGCCGACGCATTGGAGGAAGGCGACCCTCTTCGGCATGTCCCCGTCGCTGGGGCGGAGGACGACTCCCCTGTATGGCCCGGTTGCGCTGAGTATGCGCTCGAATTCTACGCTGCTCACCACGTTCGGGTACCTGCCGTAACCGAGTTCCGACAGCTTGCTTGGGTCGAACGCTTCGAAGCCTGGGGCGAGAATCACTGAGCCGACGTTGAGCTTGAGCTCCTCGTCGACGTCATCGTACTTTATGGCGTCCGCCTTGCAAACCTCGCTGCAGATGCCGCAGCCGAGGCACTTGTCCTTGTCAATCGCGTAGGTGAGCGGTACTGCTTGGCTGAAGCGTATGTAGACTGCCTTACGTTCGTTGAGGTCGGCGTTGTAGGTGTCTATGGCGGAGGCTGGGCACTTCGCAGCGCAGTCACCGCAGCCCTTGCATTTAGCTGGGTCAACTCTACGCGCTTTCTTGAGGATGGTGGCGGTGAAGTTGCCCTCCTCCCCCTCGAGCGACTTGACCTCGCTGTAGGTGAGGAGCTTTATGTTCGGGTGGCGCCCCGCGCCGACGAGCTTGGGGGCGAGTATGCACATGGCGCAGTCGTTCGTAGGGAACGTCTTGTCGAGCTGTGTCATCACGCCGCCGATGCTCGGCTCCTTCTCCACAATGTATACCTTGAATCCGCTGTCGGCGAGGTCGAGCGCGGCTTGTATGCCCGCTATGCCACCGCCGACGACCAGCACACTGCCTATCTTTTCCATGTTGATTAGCCTCACTGTGCCGCGTAGAGGGGCGTCCCCTCCACGGCATCCTTGACGTCTACCCAGCCCCTCTGCCTGAGGGCGACAACGTAGCTCAGGACCGCCCTCGGCTGCATCCCGAGCTGCTTCGCGATGTCCTTCACCGATCTGGGCCTTTCCTGTAGCATGATGTGTATGCGGTGGACCTGGAACTCCGTCTCCACAGCCTCGTCCATCGCCTTCGTGAAATCGTCCTGCGCGATCTTGTCGCCGTAGACGTTGCCTTCGGTTACTAGCTTCTCCTCCTTGCCCACTAGGGCGCGGAGTCTGAAGCCATCAGCTGCCGCTAATGCGGCGCGTGTGTTGAGTAGCTTCGCCGCGTCAGGGGTCGGCGCTCTGAGGGGTGTCGGGCCGACCGCGCGTACCTGCTCCGTAAACTCCTTTACGAGATTTGCGAAGCGCTGCCCCTCGGCAGCGCTGTTCCACTCCAGCCTTATGCGCTGCGACTCGAGGCCGGTCTTAGCGAGGAGCCTCTGGAGTAGTGCGTACTTGCGCTTCGTGTGTAGGTTGCCGGTGATGTAGTGGCAGTCGCCTATGTGGCACCCCGTCACCATGACGCCGTCGGCACCTGCCTCGAGGAGTTCGAGGACCATCCCCGGCTCGACGCGGCCGCTGCACATGACCTTGATGACTCGCATGTTTGTGGGGTATTGGATGCGGCTTACGCCTGCAAGGTCGGCGCCGGCGTAGCTGCACCAGTTGCAGAGGAATCCGACTATGTTTGGCTCGAATGTGCTCATGTTTAGTCCTCCTCGAGGGCGGCGAGGCCCTGTGCCTGTATCTGTTCGTCGGTGAAGTGGTGCATGGTTATCGCTTTCTCGGGGCAGGTTGCGCCGCAGACTCCGCAGCCCTTGCAGACGGCGGCGATGGTCTCGGCGAGGCCCTTCTCGTTTTTGCGGAGGGCGTTGTATGGGCAGACGTCTATGCAGGTGCCGCAGCCGCTGCAACGCGTCTGGTCCACCTGGCTCATGATCGCTGCCGTACGTACCCTCTTCTTCGCCATGGGTATGCCCGCCCTGCTTGCGACGCCAAGCGCCTGAGCGACGCTCTCCCCGATGTCCTTCGGGCTGTGCGCTGTGCCGCAGACAAATATGCCGTCGGTGGCAAAGTCAATGGGGCGCAGCTTAACGTGCGCCTCCATGAAGAAGCCGTTCGAGTCGAGTGGGACCTTGAGCATCTGGCTCAGCTCCTTCGCGTCCGCGACGGGGACGAGGGGGGTGCTGAGGACGAGTAGGTCCGCCTTGAGCGTCATCACCTCGTTGACCGTGGGGCTGTAGAAGCTGATGTTGAGGCCGTCAGCCTCGGGCGTGATCTTCGGTGGATTCTCCGCCTGGTACCTGAGGAACCTAACGCCCTTCCTCTTCGTCTCCTGCTCCAGCTTCGAGTACTGGATGCCGTAGGTCTGGAGGTCGCGGTAGAGGATATAGACCTCCTTACTGGGAGCGGCGACGTTCAGGGCGTTTTTGAGCGCCTCGTTGCAGCAGATGCGGCTGCAATAAGGGCGCTCCTCGCTGCGGGCGCCGGCGCACTGGATCATGACGATCCTCTTCGCGTCGACCCTACCCGCCTTCACAAGCTCTTCAAGCTGCGCCTGTGTGATTATCCGCGGGTCCTCCCCGTAGTGGTAAAGGCCCTTCGGCTCCAGTGCCTCCGCACCGACTGCGACGATTATCGTGCCGACGTTGAACTTATCCTCTTTCCCCGCCGTGTCGACGCCGATGTCGAAGTTGCCGATGAAGCCGTAGACGCTGGACACCTTCGACTCTGTGAGGACGCGTATCCGCGGATTGGTTGTAACCTGCTTAACGAGGGGCTCGAGGACCTCAGACGCCTTCTGGTTGAATGGGAAGAGGGTGTCGAAGGTGCGAAGCATGCCACCGAGCTGCTTCTGCTTCTCGACTATGGTGACTGCGAATCCTTGCTTGGCGAGGCTTAGGGCGGCGCGCATCCCTGCAACGCCTCCGCCTATGACGAGTGTGCTGGGGTTTACGTCGATCTCGGGTTCCTCCCCGGGCTCCAAGAGGGCAGCCTTGGCGACCGCCATCCTGACTAGGTCCTTCGCCTTCTCCGTTGCCTTCTCGGGCTCCTTCATGTGCACCCAGCTGCACTGGTCGCGTATGTTCGCCATCTCAAAGAGATACTTATTGACGCCTGCTTCCTCGCATGTCGCCTGGAAGAGGGGCTCGTGTGTGCGAGGTGTGCATGAGGCGACGACGACGCGCTCTAGGCTATGCTTCTTTATCGCCTCCTTGATCTTGTTGAGGCCGTCGCTGCTGCACGTGTACATGTTCTCCTCTGCATAGGCTACTCCGGGGAGCGTCTTGGCGTACTCGACGACCTTGGGTACGTCGACGTATGCGCCGATGTTTATGCCACAGCGACAGACGAAGACGCCTATCCTTGGTGCCATCACTACTTCACTTCCGCACGCGCGGCATCCTCCGCAGCCTTGGCCGCGGTGGCGCTCGCCTCTGCCACGGACTCGGGGATGTCTCTTGGTCCGTGGCAGCTGCCGCAGACGTAGATTCCTGGCTTGCTCGACTCGACGGGAGCGGTGAGCATGTCCTTGTCCGCGAAGAAGCCGAACTCATCGAGCTCTACACCGAGGACGCCGCCGAGTTTCCTGTTGTCCCTATGTGGAATCGCAGCTGTGCAGAGGACGACTAAGTCGACCTCCATCTTCTCGACCTTGCCGATCTCGGTGTTCTCGTAGAGAATAGTGAGATCCTTCGTGCGGGGGTCCTCCCTGATCTCACCGGGGCGACCGCGGATGTACTTGACTCCCCAGTAGCTCTGGGCGCGGTCTACGAATCCCTGGAAACCCTTGCCGAATGTCCGGAGGTCCATGTAGAAGATCGTGACGTGGCTGCTGGGTTCATGCTCCTTGATGAGCACTGCCTCCTTTGTGGCGTACATGCAGCAGCTCGCGCTGCAGTAGGGGTAGCCAGTCGTCTGCGTTCTGCTCCCGACGCACTGGATGAAGGCGATGTTGTGACTCACCTTCCCGTCGCTGGGGCGATTAAGGACGCCGCCCGTCGGCCCGGATGCACAGACGAGGCGCTCGAACTCTAGCGCCGTCAGCACGTTCTTATAGCGACCGTAGCCGTACTCCCCGATGTCCTTCGGGTTGTACTGCTCGAACCCCGTCGCAGCGATGACGCTCGAGACGTTCAGCTCGACGGTGTTCTCCTTCTGCTCGTAATCGACTGCCTTTGCGGGGCAGACCTTCTCGCAGGTCTTGCAGATGCCCTTTGTGAACCATAGGCAGGCTTCGCGGTCGATTGTGGCGAGGAGTGGAACGGCCTGAGGGAAGGCGAGGTAGATGGCCTTGCGCTGACCGAGTCCAGCCTGGAAGGCACTCGGCTTCTTCACCGGGCACTTCTCAGAACAGAGGCCGCAGCCCGTGCATTTCGCCGAGTCGACGCTTCGTGGGTGCTCCAGAATCTTGACGTTAAAGTCGCCAACCACGCCCTCCAGCCCGACGACCTCGCTCTGAGTGTGGATCGTGATGTTCGGGTGCCTGTAGCACTCTATCATCTTAGGTGCGAGGATGCAGATGCTGCAATCCATCGTGGGGAAGGTCTTGTCGAGCTGCGCCATGACGCCGCCGATGCTCGGGGTCCGCTCCACGAGGTGGACCTTCGTCCCCCTGTCGGCGAGGTCGAGTGAGGCTTGGATGCCGGCAATTCCGCCGCCTATTACTAGAACGGGCTTCAACTTAGGCTCCTCCTATCCTTGTGAGCACCGGATCGACGGGGCTCTGGTTGAGTTCGAGGCCCAGCCGATCCTGCCCAATGCCCATGGCGAGGCCGAGGAGCTGGGTGTAGTAGAATACTGGGACCTCAAGGGTCCTATCACCGACGGCTGCGGCGATCGCCCTCTGCCTGTTATCGTAGATCTTAAAGCAGAATGGGCACGTGGTGACGAGGCCGTCGAGGGCGAGTCCCTTGACGGTCTTGAGCTTGTCCCCCGCGATCTCCATCACAGTCTTACCGCTAGCCGAGGCGAGGCTTGAGCCGCAGCAGTCGACCTTGCCCGGGTATTCTACTGCCTGTGCTCCGGTCCAGTTGATTAGGTCGTCTAGCTTATGGGGGTTCTCTGAGTCGTCTGGGCGGCCGAGGCTGCTAGGGCGTATCGAGTGGCAGCCGGGATGAGCGCCAAACCTGAAACCGGTCAAGGGTTTGGTGACAGCCGCGGCGATTTTCTCCTTCCCGAGCTTGTCGTGGAGCAGCTCGAAAACGTGGAGCAGCTCCGCCTTGCCCTCGTAATGGAGACCCTCCCGTGCGAGCTTCTCGTTGATCTTCGCTTTAAGGGCGGAGTCCTTGGCGAGGGCACGCTTCGTCTCAGTGAAGCTGAGGTGGCAGCCGTTGCAGAGTGTGAAGAGTGGTAGCCCCATCCCCTCGGCGATCGTCATGTCTCGTGCACTTGAGTAGAACCACGCGGCCTCGCTTACACTACTGTATGGAGGGTAACCGCAGCACGCGGCGCCCTCCATCTCAGAGAGCTCCACTCCGAGCTTCGGCATGATGGCCCTAACGGAGGCTTCGTAGCCTATCTGGTCCGCCTGCGCAGTGCATCCGGGGAAGAACGCCACCTTCAATCCGTTGCCTCCTTTAACTCTTTTATCGCCTGAGTGTACTTCGCCTGATCCTTCGGCTTCTGTGCAGGTGGGAGTCCGAGGGCTGCGCGGTCCTTCCTGTCCCTGCTGCGTGTCCTCACGGGCTGTGGTTGTTGAACTACTCCCGTCTCGGTTACTGCCTTCTCTGCCTCGTCGTAGCTTGCGGGGTGCTCATAGCCCTCCGAGATTGCCTCGCGACGCAACTCAAGGATGACGTCATATGGGCTGATCTCCTCCGGGCACCGCTCCCGGCACTTGAGGCAGCTCGTGCAGGTCCAGATTACACCCGACTTCATGAGTTCCTCCTCCTTGCCGAGGCTGACCTTGGCGATTATCTGGCGGGGGTTGAAGCCCTCTATGCGGGCGGTGACTGGACACGCTGAGGGGCACTTGCCGCACTGGTCGCACACCTCTGCGTTCATCCTGCTGACGGTTTCGCGTAGCCTCTGTCTGGTCAATTCCTGACGCTCCCAAAGAATCAGCGTGGGGGTACCAATTCACCTACCTTTCCCACGCCGGTATATACCCTTTACCACTAACTGCTCATTTGACTAAATTTTGTTGAATAAACGGGTAAATGAAAAAAGGGGCTACTTCGGCTCGGGTGGTGGATCAGCGATGAATCCCTGAGCCATGAGTAACTTCACGATCTTCTGGGTGCGCTCAATTATGGCGGCTGCCCCATCGTGTATCTCCGCCCTGCTCGCCTTCTTGCGGGCTAGACCCTGCTCGATGCACTTCATCGCGACCTCGGTGGCCTGCATCGGGTAGATCTCCCACTCGTCCATGCTCGGGATGATGTAGTTCTCGGTAAGGCCCTTGTCCTCGGCGAACTTTGCGAGCGCCGTGGCACTGGCGATGCACATCTCGTCGGTGATCGTCTTAGCGCGCACGTCGAGTGCCCCACGGAAGATGGCGGGGAAGACTAGGCTGTTGTTAACCTGGTTGGGGAAGTCGCTACGCCCAGTAGCGACGACCTTAGCGCCTCCCTCCTTCGCCTCCCACGGCCAAATCTCGGGAATGGGGTTAGCGCAGGCAAATACGATCGAGTTCGACGCCATGCCCATGATGTCCTCCTTGGTGATGACGCCTGGACCTGACTTGCTAGCGGCGATGACCATATCGGCGCCCTCGAGCGCCTCCTTTATGCCTCCTTCGAGGCCGTCGGGGTTGGTCTCCTTGGCGATCTGCCACTTGTAGCTGCCCTCAAGGTCCTTGCGGGTGCTGCTGAGTATGCCCGTCGAGTCGGTCATGAGGATGTTCTTGGGGTTAATGCCCGCCGATTTGAGGACGTAGTAGGTGCGCGTGTTGGCCGCGCCGACGCCGACTATGCTGATCTTAGCCTCGTTGAGCTTCTTGCCCGCCACCTTCAAGGCGTTGTAGGTACCCGCGAGAATGACTGCGGCGGTGCCCTGCTGGTCGTCGTGCCAGACGGGGATCGGCATCTCCTTCCTCAATCGTTCGAGGATGTAGAAGCACTTTGGGCTGCTGAAGTCCTCGAGGTTGATTCCTCCGAAGGTGGGCTCGATCCACTTGACCGCCTGTATGATCTCCTCAGGATCCTTCGTAGCGAGGCAGATAGGGAAAGCGTCGACGCCTCCTAGATACTTGAAGATAAGCGCTTTGCCCTCCATGACGGGCATGCCAGCCTGGCCACCGATGTCACCGAGGCCGAGCACGCGCGTCCCGTCGCTGACGACGCCGACGTAGTTCCACTTGCTCGTCCCCTCGTAGGCGAGCTCCTTGTCCTTCTCTATGTCCTTGCAGACCTGTGCCACGCCGGGTGTGTACCAGATGCTGAAGTCCTGGAGTGTCCTGATGGCGCACTTCGGCATGACCTCAACCTTGCCATGGTAGAAGGCGTGGTAGGGTG